>JBNKRC010000176.1:0-5033 GCA_050296215.1 Vibrio sp.
GCAATTCATCAGTAGAAAGATAAGCCAGCTCGCGTTTGTGTAAACGACGTTCAACATCATTTTCTTTCGCCAGCCGCAAAACCTTGCACCAGCCAGATTTAGCCATCACGACAACAGAACGTAACTCGGCATATTCCTTAACTACGCGTTTAGCGCGCTTAGCTAATGAAGCCATTTCCATTTCGGTTGAAGTTATAGTCTTCTCCAGTTCACTCTTACGAGCCCGGGAAATATGTAACTTGTCGTAAAGTTCAGCCTTACGCGATTCAGCCCTTTCTAGCGCACTGTCATCAGCATGAATACCGGCTTCCTGCAGTTCCTGCTCAAACTCCTGGACGGTTTCCAGTTTTGCCTGATGAGAACTTTTTAATGAAACAAGCAACTGATTGGTTTCATTCCAGTTCTGTTGGGCAATTCTGTATTCTTCACGAACTCGGCTACGTTGTTGTTCAGAATTCTGCAACTTCGCTTTTAACTGCTCGCTTAACTCGCCACTATGATTAACCATGTCCAGCGAATCTGAATAACTGAAATAGTGACGACGCTCCTGAACATCTGCCAGAGCAAAAATTTGGGCTTTAATAGACTGTAAACGCTCATCCGCATCACGATAACGGGCTTCAAGCTCTGAAAACAGTTCGGGGGCCGATTCCAGTGCAGGGAGTAATGGTGATAACTGTTCCAATTTAGCCGCATAGAGACTGATAAACTGTTCCGATTCGCTGAGTACTTCAATGCGTTCGCTCAGTTCATCATAACTATCGAGTAAAGATTCATCTTCCAGCAGGTGAATCATCGGTTGAAGCTTATCAATCAGGGCCAGACCATTTTTAGCCTGACCTACCCTTGAGCGAATTTCATTCTGCTGCTGAGCATATTCACCCAGTAAACGCGAAATTTGATTTAATTCGCGTTTTAATTGGTTGAGTGACTCTTCCGGATCGTCATCAAATGCCACATTAATATGAGCAGAGACAAACTGGTTAAACAACTGATAAAGCCGCTGTAACTTTTGCGAGTCAAACGCCGCTTTCGCATAATCTTCGGCAGACTGATCCCGCTCTTCTCGCAAGGTTTCAAGTCGTTGTTCCCGCGCGGCCCGGCCAAACAACGGCAGTTCAGGGAAGCGGGAATAGCGTAACTGGTGTTGGTTGAGCGAAACACACACCGCATTATCTAATTCAGTCACATCAAAACCGGAGTCATCAAATGCATCTGCGTCACCTTCGATCAGATAAAGATCATCGGGACAATCATCCAGCTCTGTCAGCTTTTCATGAATGCCGGACAAATCAGATAACACAATTGCATGGCGCGCCGGACCATACATCGCACTAAAATATGGTGCATCATCAAAGGCAATGTCATCGTAGATTTCAGATAGCAAGACACCACCCAATGCATCAGCGATCCCTTTCAGGCGCAGGTCATTACCTCCGGGAGCACCAAGCTGAGCAATCTCCTGTTCCAGCTTATCCCGCCGTTCAGCAAACCGGACTTTATTTACGGAATGGTGTTTTTCCTGTTCCAGTACTTCTTGCATGGTGCGGATTACAGCCTGGCTGTCTTCGAGCGGATAACCACTTTGTTCACGCAGCTCAATTAATGCGTCATTTGCAGCTAGCCATTTCGGAGCAATGGATTCAAGCTGCTGAAACTGAGTCTGCTTCTCATGCTCTAACCGGCGCTGATATTCAGATTGTTCACGAAGCTCCTCCAGTTCAGATTCAATGCTATCCAACGTTTCCTGGTGGCGTTCACGTTCCTGTTCTATTACAAAATCATCTTCCGGAGCAATGTAAAACTGATCGTTATATTGAGCTATCAGCGCTTTTGCATCTTCAAGCTGACGAACATTTCGTTCTAACTCCCGGTACTGAGCTCTCCACTGAGCCTTATTGACCAGATCCTGTTTGGCGGCCTGCCAGCGATCGAGCTGCTCAACGGCAGCCTGGTATGCCTGTTGTCGCTCCACCGGACCAACAATAGACACGATCAGTTGAAAGGCTTGCTCATAACGCTGACTTGCTGCGGCAGAAACATCCAGTTTGTGTTTAGCCGCCAACAGCTCATCTGTCGTTTGTTCCTGCTGCACGGTTAACTGAGTAATCGCCTCTTTTACCTCATCGATACCCAGTTCCGGCCTGCCCAGCAATTCCTGAGCGTAACGCAGAGCCTGAGTTGCCTGCTGATATTGAAGTGCGCGTGTCTGCTGCGTGTCCAGAGCCTGTTGGTAGTCTGCCAGCTGACTTTTCAGACTGTCAACTTCTTCATCAAGGACAGTTTGCTGTTCCTCACTCATCTCAAGCCGGTCCCGGGCTTCATCAACGACCATCAGCTGTTCTTCAAGACGCTCACGCAACTCTTCAAGATCATCGCGGTAACGTTCTATTTTTTCACGCTGGCGCAAAGCATTCTGGACCATCTGTAAATAATCGGAGGCTGATTGATAATCCTGTTCCAGCGCCGACTCATTTTCCACCAGAAAAGCAAGTTCCTGATTAACGTTGGAAAGTAGCTGATTTTGTTCAATCAACATTTTTTGCGAACTGAATAACTCCTGACGAAGCGCCAGCACCTGATCGATCTGCTTACGACGGTCATTGGCATGACGCATATAATCCGACGCAACATAATTGGTCGATTCAGTAATCAGATGCTTGAACAGGTCGCGGTCAGACTGAGTGGTTTTAATCGCCTCCAGCGTCATCCGGTTTTCACGTAATGCGGCTTCCATATCCTGGAACGCTTTCTTGACCCCGCCATTTTGCGGTAACAGATAATCACGCAAAGATCGGGTAATCGCGCTTGAAATACCACCGTAAAGCGACGCTTCAATCAGGCGATAAAACTTGGATCGGTCGGAGCTGTTACGCATTTTTTTCGGCAGTACACCAAACTCAAACATCAGACTGTGATAATCAACAATTGAATTAAGTGTCTTAAACTGAACGCCATCCTGCGCTAATGCCGCATCTTTAACTTCATTCAGCTGACGAACCCGCGCCTGCTGATTAACGAGTGTCTCGATCAGCACATCGGTAGGTTTAATCTGACTTGGCAGCCCCTGAATAATAAATGGTTTGATATCAACCTTTTTATCCCGACCGGCGACCTGTTGTAATCGTACGGCAAACAGAATTCGTTGCTTGCGAGAGTTAACCACATCCAGCGCGGCATAACAGACCCCCGCCTGAAGCTTCCCGTATAACCCTTTATCTCTTGATGCCTGAGAACTACCCGCTTCAGTAGTATTTCGAAAATGCAGCAAACTTTGATCGGGAATCAGCGTGGTAATAAAAGCAGCCATTGTGGTTGACTTACCCGCTCCGTTACCGCCAGATAACGTTGTCACCAGATTATCAATATCAAAGGTCCGGGCAAAAAAACCGTTCCAGTTAATCATGGTCAGCGATTGATATTTACCACGCACAATCATGCTTCTTCCTCACTATCTTCTGCTACATTACCTAGTTCTTCTTCATTATCCTGATTGGTGCTATTCGTAGCGGATCCGACAACGGCTTCACCATCACGGATCAGACGTAACTGCGCTTCGCGGATGTCACTGCCAACACGGACGTCTGCACCAAAGCGAAATACAGCTTCGCTGATACGGAATTTTTCGCTATCGCCAATGGTGATAACCATGCCCAGACGTTTTAGCCTGCGTAACGAAGTACGAACCTTATCAAACAATTTGTCACGATCCAGATCGCTTCCTGCTGCGCGCAGTGATATCAGCTTAAGCAACTTCTTTTCGTCTGCCAGCGTCAATAACTCTTCAAACAGTTCCTGATGACTAAAAATGCCTTCATGTGCAAGACGCTCCGGACTCAGATATAAATAACACAACACTTTACCGATCAGCATGTCCAGCTCAGACAGTACGCTTCGGGCAATCAGTGTGGTAGAGCGCGGACGAAGATAGAAAAAACCTTCAGGAGCTTTCACCAGTTCCGTATTATAACGCTGATAAAACGAAGCCAGCTCTGGTTCGAAATCAGCCAGAAAGGCGTGATTATCTAAATCTTCACTCGAAATATGCCGGCCGGCTCGTAACAGGCTATCTAATGCAGGGAAAAGCGGATTGGATAGAGCTTTTACCAGTTTCTCTGGCATATATTCATTAATATCGGTTGATAACATTTGCTTGTACCTTTGCACCATAATCGTTAATTGCCTGCCAGTCTGGCTGAACCGCCTGATAATCCTGTTCGGAATATCCCAGACGTACCGCCTGGTCGATTACAATGCGCGTTAAATCGAAATGATGAGCCTGTGGATGTTGAGCAAGGTAATCTTTTAATACCACGCCGAGGTCAATTGGGGTACCTTGCTCCTTATGCACTCTTAGCATTGCACCGACACGCTCTGCCAACTCATCATTGACCTGTTGAAATTCTTCATATTCAACATCTAGTGGGGCCAGTCCGGTCACCTCAGCATCACGAAGAACTAATGCTTCATCACGCAGGTCTCTCAGACGCTCGGCTTCAGCGAAGGTGAGGTACCATGGTGCATCAAAATAATCTCTAACTGATTGACGTAAGCGCTGACTGAATGCCCGGTTCTGGTCCATATCAATGGCAGTCCGGATAAACTTATGCACGTGGCGATCATAACCAATCCATAAATCTATAGACTGCTGACCCCAGCTGGTAATGCGATCCAGTTTCTGCTGCAACTGAAATAAGGTTTCATCAATAAACAGCAATTCCTGCTGCCCGTAAACCAATTCCTGAATATCTAATATCTGCGACTGCAGCTCATCACCCACAGCCTGCAATGTATCCTGAAGCTCTCTTAATGTTGTTGAGGTTTCCGATAGCAAAACTTCACAGCTATTAATCGCGTCACGCCAGTCCTGGTTTAACAGACCAGCAATCTGGTCCTTGACCTCCTGCTGTTGATCATCCATCACACGTTGGTTGAGGTCAATCTGGTCGAAAATTTCACCCACAGAGTACTTCAACAATGCAAAAACGTTTTTATACCAATAGCCACTATCGCCACCTTCCAGAGCCGCCTCT
>JBNKRC010000177.1:0-5023 GCA_050296215.1 Vibrio sp.
GACCATGGGACAGGACAGAAAGGCCAATCAACGCGTCAGTTTTTTTGATTCTAAATTGCAGTTAAAAATTAAACGGCAGCTCTTACTTGAAGATTTGGTAAGAGTGGCAATAGAAAACGAAGAAGTAGATGTGGTTTACCAGCCAATCGTTAATTGTCGGACAGGGAAGATCCGCGGATATGAAATTTTAAGCCGGTTCCGATGCGATCCGGTTTTGAATATCAATATGATAGAGCTACTTGAAGCTGCAGAAGATATTAATTTGATCTCGGATCTTGATCTGCTTACATATCAGAATAGTCTGGTGGAGCTGGAAGAGGTTATCCGCAATGATTCACTTTTTTTGAATATCAATATATCAACCAACACACGACAGGACTTTTCTGAGTTATTTGACTGTATCAATTTGCTGACTAAGCAGCATCATTTAGATCATTCGCGTTTGGTACTGGATATTAATCCTACCCGGGATTCATTTGAGCGATGTCTTGAACATATTGATAAACTGACAAATCTGGGCGTATTGACGTCACTGGCAGATTTGTCTCCCGGATTTGATATGGGTTCCAGCCTTGCCGATGGCAAGTTTCATTTTCTTCGTCTGGGAGAACTTTTTTTCAGAAAGTTCCACACCGAAGACGAATATTATCAGGTCGTAAAGTTACTGGTTCAGCTGTGTCATGATTTAAATGTAAAAGTGATTATTCAGGATGTTGCGACCATAGAGCGGGCTCGGGTACTGCTATTTTTGGGGGTTGACTATCTGCAGGGTAAAGTTTTTTCTATGCCGGTCAGCGTGAGTGAGCTTGGGCAAATACCAGAAAAAATTTCAGCGGTCGTTGAGCTAATTCTGAATCATGCCCCTCAAATGGCCGAAGAGCGGGCTGAGCCACTAGTACGAAGTATTGGCTCTCTTATTCATCACGATATACCGTTTCTGGAGCCCGGAGATCCTGTCTCGCTGGCGAATGAATATTTTAAAATGCAATCGGTCATTGCGTTACCTGTTGTTTTGAACAGGCAGTGTGTCGGTATTATCGATCAGGCCCGGCTTAATTTATACCTGACCCCGACGATGGGAACTAAGCTGGAAACAGAAACGGATGCCAGAATATGGCATCGGCCAGTTAATTTCATCATGAATGTGAAGTTTTATTCCGTAGAGTCTTCATTAGATATACAAAGCCTGCTGAAACTCATTAAGCAAAAAAATTATCAGTTACCTTTGGTTGTCACCAAGCGTGGATCTTATCTGGGCGTGTTGACGGAAAGAGATTTGATGGATTATCTAATGCGTGAAGTTACATAGATGATTACTTTTAGTTGCAATTTGCAAAACAAAAGTAGCAAATTGCAATTAAATATCACTGGTAATGGATATTACGGTGGGCTTATAAGTTACATTTCTATATAAAACAATGAGATAAAAGTTGGCATGATACTTGATATATATAAAGTGACCCTTATTAAGCCGAGGGTCACCTAGCCAACTGACGTTGTTAGTGAATACAATATTCACAAGATTACAGCCAATAGAGTGTTTCTATTGGCTATTTTTTTATCTTCACCTGTATCCCTTCCGGGGGAAATCTGTTCCCAGTTGGAAAAGCTATCTGCATTTTCTTTCGTCACCAGCCTGGTTTTGATTAACTCCGTCCGGTGACGTGCATCACTCTTTTTTTCTATCAGCTGTATGGCGAGCTGTACGGCCTGTTTAGCCATAACTCTGGGAAACTGAGCTGTACTTGCAATGAAGTTGGTCGAAGGCGTGTTTATCTGCGTTAAAAATTCAGGTGAAGCATCTACCGAAACAATTTTTACGTCGGTACGGTCAACCTGACTGGAGGCCTCTAAAGCGCCGAGGGCCGATGGGTCATTAATCGTAAAAACGCCCTTCAGTTCTGGATACTCGATCATTAAATAGGTCATACTTTCCATTCCGCCACTGTACGTGCCGCTACTATTATGCGAGTCCGAGACCAGCTTTATTTCAGGATAGGCCTGTAGTGCCTGCTTGCAGCCGGTAACACGGTTCACCACGGATGATATGCGCTGACCATTAATAATTGCGACATTGCCTTGCCTGCCGATATTTTCGGCTAAGTACTGACAGGCCAATTGGCCGGCCTGAACGTTATCTGAAGTAACATCAATATCGGCACCGACCGATTCAATATCAACGGCAACGACAACGATTCCTTTCTTTCTTGCTCTTTCAACAAAAGGCGCGATGGCTTCTGTTTCAGATGCGGCAACGAAAATAATATCGACCTGTTTATCGATAAAGTCATCCAGTTGGGCGATTTGTTTACTTAAATTGTATGCACTTGAGTGTATTAATATTTCGGTTTCATAATTATGATTTTTCTTTAGTTCGGCACTAATCTGCTCGGCAAGGATGGCAAAAAATGGATTAGAAAGATCAACTAAACTGATTCCGACTTTCAGCGGAGCTGCGCCGGCATAGCTGAAAAGAGACATGCAGCTAATCAACAATACAACGAGGGGGCGTAGAAAGTTCATTGTTGTTTTTCCTTAGATTGCTGGGCTTGGATTATCAAATGATGAATATCCTGATATGAGATGGGTTTGGACAGGAAAAAGGCATCGTCAATTTCCAAACCAAATTGTTGTTCAATGACTTCTTTTGCCATACCTGAATAAAGGTAAGTGGGAACAGAAGGGTAGCGGGTGTTAATTTTCTGCTTCAGTTGCACTCCTGAAATTGAGTTCACTAAATGTACATCACTGAGCACGGCCGTTAACTGATGATCATTCTGTTCCAGCCAGTTCCACGCCTGTTCGGCGTTATTAAAATGGACAACCCGGCGCACATCCTGACTAAGCAAATCAATCATGGTTTGTGCAACTTGTTCGTTGTCTTCAACCAGCATCACAATGTTGTTGCTGATCTTTAAAGGGAGATCGGGTGTAACAGTGGTTGGTAAAGTTTGCTCTTCGGTATGAACTAGAGGCCATTGCATCCAGATTGTAGTTCCCGAATTCGGTTCGGATTCGATGCCAATTTCTCCACCGGACTGAATAACATAACCATGTACAGAGCTCAGCCCCAATCCACTACCGGCACCCACTTCTTTGGTGGTGAAGAAGGCTTCAAAGACCCGGTGCTGAATGGCCAGGGGGATGCCTTTGCCGTTATCTGAAACCTGAACTTTTAACCACGGTTGGCCTTCTTTATCTATTTGGGTTGTGGTTATTACAATGTCGCCGGAGTCACTTATTGCGCCATTGGAGTTTATGGTTAAATTAAGGAGCACGTTCTGTAACTGAACTTTGTCAATTCGGATATGATGACGTTCAGGTGCCAGATTTAAATGCAGTGAGACGCCCTCATCAAGGCTGTATTCGAGCAGATCCTGGGTGTCGAGTATCAATTGTTCAACACAGAGGATTTCCGGATCCAGAACTTGTTTACGGCTGAATGCGAGGAGTTTATGTACCAGCTCCCGGCCACTTTCCGTGGCTTTTAATGCCCGGGAAACGTATTTCCTGGCATTATCAGACAGGTCTTTCTGCATTTCCAGCAGTTGCAGGTTCCCCAGAATCGAGGTAAGGAAATTGTTGAAATCATGTGAAACACCACCGGTCAGCTGGCCTAAGCCTTCCATCTTGACTGCTTGCTGTAATTGTAATTCTGTTTCGCGACGATAGGTCAGATCCTGGGTCAGCGTGATAAAACCACCATTACCCATCGGTTTACTGCGGAATTCGACAATACCTCCGGAACGATCGTGACGTTCGACGCAAAAATCTTTCTCATGGCGAATATCTATCCAACGGTTAAAGTCGACCGGATTTCCATTGATATCTTTAAATACTTCGCCATCCCGGCTGATGAGATTGAGGATTTCCTCCAGAGGCATACCTAAACGAATGTCACTTTCCTGAAGGCCAAGACAGGTTAAATATTGCTTATTCCATGCGATCAGGCGGTTATGTCTGGAAAAGACACTTAAGCCATCGTACATACCGTCAAAGATCGATTCCAACAGCAGTTTTTGTTGCTCAATATTCGAACTGGCGGTCTGAATGCGGTAGGTATAATCACGAAACACCTGATAGGCTTTGAGTAAATCTCCAATTTCGTCATTGCGAGCCTTAAGGCGGCTGGTCTGACGCGTATCACCGATGGATAAGCGGATCATATCGTCGGTGACTGTGGTCAAATCTTTCACGACTTTAACGTTGGTTCCATAGTTAATGAACACTGCAATAATCAGCAAAACCATCATCATGACCATTCCCCAGAAAACCTGAGCAATCAGAGTTTTTGCATGTTGCTGTTGTTGGTATACCTGGCTCTGAATCTGGTTTACATAATTGTTCACATAGTCGCTGAGGTATTCGGACTGTACCCGGATGGATACCAACAGGAACTCTTTTCTGCGGTTATTTTCCTGTGTCGTTGCAATGTTTGACTCGGCATATTTGATAAAAGATTGCAGTTCTTCTTTAGATAACACCGGGGATAATTTCAGTGAGCGGGTGAGATCAGCGATTACTTCCCGGGGAGACTGTTTGGTGTGCAGTAACCCCTGGGTCAGGACATCAAGTTCTTGCTGGAACAGTTGATCTTTCTCTTTTCCGTCGGTGGAAAATTTAAGTTGATACCTTTGACTGATCAGTTCTTCCAGCAGAAAGAGGTTATGACGAATAACAGTACTCAGCTGATTGGTACTCATCTGAATGGCTTTAACTTTTGAGGTAAGTGATTTTCGTACTTCTGTATCTGAAATTTCATGAGTAATGGCAAATAGTTGCTCGAACCGGCTTGCCAGACGCCGGTTTTGATCTTCTAACAGCGAAGGCTGGTTGATCGACGCTACATAAGGGGCAAATGCTGCGACCTGGGCGACGCCTTCTGCTAAACCTAATCCGATACGTATGTCAGGCAGAGACTGGGATTCAAGCTGAGTAATGACTTTGTCAGTCTGGCTTAAACCAATTGCCGCGACCAAAACCAGAGCAAAAGACATGACGACGGCGGTAATCATGGCGGTGA
>JBNKRC010000178.1:0-5005 GCA_050296215.1 Vibrio sp.
CCGATCAGGTACTGTTCTGCCCGAATGGCTACATCACTGAAACCGGCGCGGCAAACTTCCTGCTGGTTGACGGCAACGAAATCATCACCAAAGCATTGGATTCAAGCTTCCTGCACGGTGTAACCCGTTCAAGCATTCTGACAATCGCTAAAGACCTCGGCATGACAGTAACTGAACGTGAAGTTTCTGTAGAAGAGCTGATCGAGCGCGCAGCAAAACCAGGTGTCGAAGCGATGCTTTCCGGTACTGCGGCGGTACTGACCTCGGTAGGTACATTGATCCACAACGGCCAGGACATCAAAGTGGGTACCGGTGAAATTGGCCCGATGGCACAGAAACTGCGCCAGGCACTGAACGATATTCAGTGGGGTAAAGCACCGGACACGCACAACTGGCTGACTAAGATCGCTTAATCCGATCCCGCCGTATTTATCCGCAGAGCCAGCGCACCGTCGCTGGCTTTTTTGTTTATTCTTAGCGGGTTCATTTAGTCCTGACCAGGAGCGTCTGTTCCACCGGATACATTTTTATCATCATCGGGTAAGCAGAATTGTACTAATTTCATCCGGAATTCTTGCACAGGGAGCTATGATTAATAAAAGCGCATAAAAATGTTGCACCAAAGGAGCAATAATAATGGCGTCTGAACAAGCTGATACCCCACATGCATCGGTTAAACACGAGCCAGAACCATTGGCGGGTTTAACTCAGAAAGAAGCTGAAGAAAAACTGAAAGAATACGGGCCAAACCGCTTACCAGCCCCTCCACTGACCGGTCCGCTGATCATTTTCTTACGTCAGTTTCTCAGTCCGTTTATTTATATTCTGGTTGTTGCAGCCGTGATTTCCTTTGTTCTTGGTCAGAATCCAAGCGGCCTTTTTATCCTTGCGGTTCTCGTTCTAAATGCCATTATCGGAACCATACAGGAATACTCCGCACAACGCTCCGCTGCGGCACTACGCAATATGGTCAAGGGAGAAACCCACGTTATCCGGGATGGTATCGGTCAGACGATCAATATCGAGGAAATCGTGCCGGGCGATCTGGTGATACTCTCCTCCGGAGATAAAGTACCAGCCGATGTCCTGCTGCTAACCAGCCACAATCTCGCCACGGACGAATCATTGCTGACGGGTGAATCACTGGCCGTGAGTAAAAGCGCACTGGCACAGGTGCCTGACGACGCGCCATTATCCGACCGGGTTAACCAGTGTTTCGCCAGTACCATGATCACCCATGGACGTGCACAAGCGCTCGTGACCGCCACCGCGACAAATACCGAAATTGGTAAGATTGCCAGCCATGTGACTCAGGAACGAGTATCGGAACCGCCTTTAATCATCAGAATCCGCAGTTTTACCTATCAGGTTACCGGCGGCATCTTTGTCGCGATAGTAGCCTTAACCCTGATGATGCTGTTAAAAGGTAATTACGACAGAGAAGCCATCATTCTGATGACAATCGGGCTGGCCGTCTCCGTGATTCCGGAAGGGTTGCCTGCAGCTCTGACGGTCGCGCTTGCTATCGGTATGCGACGCATGGCGAGAGCGAATGTCATCATACGTAAGCTTGTCGCCGTGGAAGGACTCGGATCATGTACCTTTATCTGTTCCGATAAAACCGGCACATTAACGGTCAATGAACTCACAATCCAGCAGGTCGTTTTGCCTGATAATAAAATCTATCCGGTCAGCGGTGAAGGTATATCTCCTGATGGCGAGATCTGCGGCGATACAGAAAAAGATCATTTGCGCCAGTTGTGTATCGCCGGAGTTCTGGCAAATGAAAGTCATCTCAATTATGCGGGGGGAGAATGGGTATCAGACGGAGATATCGTTGATATTGCGTTTCTGGTGCTGGCGACGAAACTGGGGATGTCGATAAAAGATCTCCGCCGCGAACAGATTCAGCTTGAACTCATTCCGTATGAGCCGGAAAAGGCATACAGCGGCAGTGTGAATCTCGACGGCGACACCGCATGGCTTTACGCCAAAGGCAGCCCGGAAAAAATTCTCTCGATGTGTGACCAGATGCAAACGGAACAGGGACCGGTCGAAATTGAAAGGGACTTTCTCGAAGCACAGTTTGAATCTCTCGCTACACAGGGATATCGGATCATCGCCCTGGCGAAAAGAGAAATTATCGAAACCGGTCACCGCAAGCTGGAGCAGATGTGTTTTCTCGGTATGGTCGCCATGATCGATCCGGTTCGCAGAGAAGCATATCCGGCTCTGGAACGCTGCCGTTCGGCCGGTATTGAAGTCGCCATGGTAACCGGCGATCACCCTGCTACCGCTAAATCCATTGCCAAGGAGCTTGGGCTTTGTCAGGACAATGCTCCGGTCGTGACCGGAAGCATGATTAATGAAGTAATGACGAAGGGGCAGGCGGCTCTGGACGAGCTTATTCGTCCGGTGCGGGTATTTGCCCGCATCGAGCCTCAGCAGAAAGAGTTGATTGTCGACAGCTTTATGCGCCAGAATCACTTTGTTGCCGTCACCGGTGACGGCGTTAACGATGCCCCGGCGATGCGGCGGGCAAATACCGGTATTGCGATGGGTAAACGGGGAACCGATGTCGCCAAGGAAACCGCCGATCTTATCATTACCGATGATAACTTTGCATCTATTGTATCCGGTATTGAACAGGGCCGGGTTGTCTATAACAATATCCGCAAGGTTATTGCCCTGCTGATCGCCACCGGATTTTCCGCCATTCTGCTGTTTTTCCTGACCGTTACCGCCGGACTGCCGATGCCGATGATCGCTGTCCAGCTGCTCTGGCTGAATCTTGTCGCCAACGGCCTGCAGGATGTGGCGCTGGCATTTGAGCCAAAAGAAGGAAATGAACTGACCCATATGCCGAGAAACCCGGGTGAACCGGTATTTGATAAAAAACTGATTGAGCATGTTCTGATTTCCGGCACCGTAATGGGCGGCTTAGCGTTTGTCAGTTACTATCTGGATCTGCGCTCCGGAGAAAGCGTCGAACACGCCAGAAATTTAACCCTTATGCTGATGATTCTTTTTGGCAATATTCATGCACTGAACAGCCGCTCAGAAACCCGTTCACTTTTCACCCAGTCAGTCAAAACCAACCTGTTTCTGATGTGTGCCGTACCACTCGCCCAACTGGTACATATCGCGGCAACCTATACACCCGGTCTCAGTGATATTCTGCAAATTCAGCCGATATCTCTGAGTCAGTGGGTCCGGCTTCTGCTCATTGCTCTGAGCCTTTTAGCCGTTGAAGAAATACACAAGTGGTGGCGTAAAAGGCACCATTGAGTCTGTCAGCTCAGTCCCGCTTACCTCTAGGAAAATCTGCCAGGCAGCACTTTCCTGAGGGATTCCGGGTTTTGCAGGCACAATTTCCGTTCTTTTTCTCTTCAACTACAAACTGCCGGATAAGCGGATCGCTTATTGCCTGGGCTTTCGTTATTCCAAAGCAATAGAAAACTAAAGCATCATCCGATACTGACTTAATCCCGACCGCAGTACGAAGAGACTCAGCCTTAATAACTGAGTCATCCAGTCCGAAGTAAATCACCGGGCAGTCGGGATCGGTGCAGAAATAATACCCCTGCGGCTTTGGTTCCCATTTCCATGGGGCTTTCAGGTGGTGCTTAATCGTTTCGGATGCTCACTACAGAACCGGCCTGATCGACTATAATTAGCTTAAGCAATCTGTTTATTTCAGTTTTTCTTGTATCCCCGGGTATTGTCGTTGTTTATGACTAAATTGGCTAAGTCACACACTATAGAGCGCAGGCCGGTTTTATTACTTAATTTAGCCGAAGGGACGCTCGAGTATGAAAAACACCTTTCCGATCTGGGGTGGGAATGTGTATGTGCGACTTCCTGTCATCAGGCTATCGAAGCGATCAATAAAAGGAATATAAGCATCGCTATAGCTGTAATGACAGAAGAGAAGCAACAGTCAATATACTCGGCACTAACCCGCATTAATGCACTTAATGAAAACCTCGTCTGGGTTGCTATTTCACTCGACAATCGATTCAAAGAATATCAATTTGTTAAGCATAACCCATCATATTTCGTTGATTACCACCATTCACCAATAAACTGGCCCATGCTGGGGCATACCTTGGGGCATGCGCTTGGAATGGTGAATCTGAGACGCCGGGCCGACGAAACTCTCTGCCCGGAAAAGCAAGAGAGGGATTATTTCTTTGGTTACTCCCCTGCCGTCAAGAAGATGGAGACCATCCTGACCAAAGTCGCAAACGTTGACGCAACCGTTTTAATATGTGGAGAAACCGGGACGGGAAAAGGCTTGTGCGCTCGCTGGCTGCATGAACATTCAAATCGGGCGCAAGGGCCCTTTATTTCGGTGAACTGTGCTGCATTACCGGCAAACTTACTCCAGGCAGAGCTGTTTGGTTATGAAAAAGGCGCATTTACCGGGGCTGGGAAAAGACACATCGGATATATCGAAAGAGCGAATCACGGTACTCTGTTTCTGGATGAGATCGGTGACTTAAGCATAGAAGCGCAGATAAATTTATTGAAATTTCTTGATGATCATGTCATTGAACGCCTGAGTGGCGGTTCCCTGATCCCAGTTGACTGTCGGGTAATTTTTGCTTCACATGTAAACTTAGAACAAGCCGTCAACAAGGGTACATTCAGAGAAGATCTCTACCATCGTCTCAATATACTGGTGCTCCATATTCCGGCGTTGAGAGAGCGCAGAGAAGATATAGAACTGCTGGCCAATCATTTTCTTCAGCATTATACCACTCCGGAATCACCCAAGTCGTTTTCACCTGCAGCGATTGAAGCCATGCTGCAATATCAGTGGCCCGGGAACGTTCGCTCATTAAAAAACCGCATCCAGCGCGGTGTGGTGATGTCTGATGGTGAAATCATTACTGAAAAAGATCTGAACATCAGTGTCTCTAAAACCGCCAACGACACTTACTCGGAGCAGCATGTCCGTGATATTGATATTGATGCGCTGCTAAGAGAGATCGGAAGAGCG
>JBNKRC010000179.1:0-4935 GCA_050296215.1 Vibrio sp.
CAGCAGCGTCCCAAAGGGATGGAGTACCTGGATTTCGTCATGAGCGAAGTGCACGGCCTGCGCATCAAGGAACTGGTCGACGCACGGGAAAGCGGTCGTAAAGTGATTGGCTCCTACTGCGTATTCGTTCCCGAAGAGCTGATTCTGGCCGGTGCTGATATTGTTAAAGTCGGTATCGGCCCCGGCTCGGTTTGTACTACCCGGGTTAAAACCGGCGTGGGCTACCCTCAGCTTTCTGCCATCATTGAGTGTGCGGATGCAGCACACGGCCTGGGCGGGCGTATCATTGGTGACGGTGGCTGCACCTGTCCGGGAGATGTGTCCAAAGCGTTCGGCGGTGGCGCGGATTTCGTTATGCTCGGTGGTATGCTGGCCGGGCACGAAGAATCCGGTGGTGAGCTGGTGGAAAAAGATGGTGAAGCCTTCGTGAAATTCTACGGAATGTCTTCTCAGTCTGCGATGGACAAGCATTCCGGCGGTGTAGCCAACTACCGTGCAGCTGAAGGAAAAACCGTACTATTGCCATACCGTGGAAGCGTGGAAAATACCATTCAGGATATCCTTGGCGGAGTGCGTTCAACCTGTACATACCTAGGCGCGGCGGAGCTTAAAGAGCTAACGAAGAGGACGACATTTATCAGGGTGAGAGAGCAAGAGAATAATGTTTTCGGTAAAGAATAAGAGCGTGATTGTTCGGAAAATATTGAAACAACCATAAATTGGTTGTATCAACAGAAAAATCGATAGATTCAGAGCCACTTTTTGTGGCTCTTTTTATGCTTGAAAATTGGTAAGTGGCGACAAAGTGGCGGCACTCAGACAAAAATTTTTTGTGGCGACAGCTATAAATTGGCTAACGGATTGAGGCTCATCCCAAGCTTAATCTTTAGGATGTAGCAAAACGATTACGTGCACGCTTTGAGAAACAGCCGTTCGCATTCACACAGGCAAGGTCTTTTATTGTTGGCTTTTAGGTTACGAACCGACATTATTTTTGTTCCGAATACGATCTGTGTGTCTGACCTCCTCCCTATAAACCGGTTCTGACAGGTAGGGGGCTATTTAATCCATAATCATATGTGATGAATGTCTTGGTTTTGCTATATATCTCTGATAATTACCTTGTTTGTTCATTTTTTGAACTTGGTACATTATAGGGCTGTCATATTGCAACTTTACACTTATTCCTCATTTTAATACCAACGCTAATAAATAGTTATTCAGGTTATTGTTTCAGAAGCTGCTTAAAGGCTTTGTCAGGGGAATGAGTGTAGTTCTATGCTGAGATATTTGATCGCATTATGTTGTGTTTTCGTGTCATGTTCGGGTTTTGCCAACAATAAAGATTTAGAAACATTTGGTGATATAGCCCAAATCGGAATTCCTGCTTCTGCTGCGATAGTCTCAATGTTAAAGGGAGATAATCAAGGACTTGGTCAGCTTGCTGAAGGGGCGGTTTATACTGCTGGTGCAACGCACTTGCTAAAATTTACCATTGATGAAAGAAGACCTGATGGTTCGGATAATAATTCATTCCCGTCGGGTCACACTTCGGCGGCGACTCAGGGGGCAGCTTACCTGCAGTTTCGCTACGGTGCCGCTTATGGTATTCCCGCCTATACGCTTGCTGCGGTTGTGGGTTACAGCCGGGTAGAATCTGATCACCACTACTGGCATGACGTTGCTGCCGGCGCGCTGCTGGCAACCGGCATTCAGTATCTGATTACGGTTAAAAACATGGGATATTTCAGCTACGTTTTTCCTTATGTCGACGGAAAAGAAGTCGGTCTGTATGCCCATGTAGATTTTTAAAGGAGGTTGCTAGAGTAATAAAATGCTTGCCGTCCCGAGGAAAGCAAAAAAGCCAACCACATCGGTGACCGTAGTTAAAATCACCGACCCTGCCAGTGCGGGGTCCAGCTTTAATTTGTCCAGAATGATTGGTATAAGCACGCCGAACAGGGCCGCGGTTGCGATGTTGACGACGATGGCAAAGGCGATAGTGGTACCCAGTAAAAAGGAGTGATACCAAATTCCTGCGATACTGCCGATGATCACTGCCCATACTACGCCGTTGAGTGCTCCAATCCCCAGCTCATTTTTTAAGAAAGTCAGACGGTTCCCTTTGGTTATCTGACTCAACGCCATTGCCCGGACCATCAGAGTCAGGGTCTGGCTTCCGGCAATTCCTCCCATTGATGCAACAATCGGCATTAACACGGCCAGCGCAACGACCTGCGCAATGACATTTTCAAACAGCCCGATAGTCACCGAGGCAAAGATGGCCGTAATTAAATTAATTCCCAGCCATAAACCACGTTTTTGTGCCCCTTTTCTGATAGGAGCAAAGAGGTCATCATCTTCATTGATACCGGTCCCGGCCATCAGCAGTTCTTCGTACAGTTCACGTTGTACGCTGATCGCAAACTGCCAGTCAACACACCCGACCAAAATGTGATTGTCACCAATGACCGGCAACTCGGACAGCTCGGCGTGTTCAAAAAGTTCGACGGTATCAGACAATGATTGATGAGCACTCACGGTTAAGATGTCATCTTTAACCAGATTTTTTAACCGGGCGGAATCGTCTGCGACCAGTAGATCTGAATAAAGCACCAGCCCTCGGAACTGTTTTGCTTTATTTATCAGGTAGATGTACTGAGGGGATTCATAATGATAGCGCTCCAGTAACGATTTAGCCCGATTCACACTGATTCCGAACGGCAGGGTATAAACTTTCTGATCCGCCCAGTGGCCGACCTCATTGTCACTGAACTGATTAGCCTGATCATAAAGTTCTAGTTCATCCCGGCTGATTAAGCGTAATGCTTCACTGACTATTTCATCCGGTAATGAATCTTCCCATTCAATCAGTGAAAGGTTATCCAGTTTGGCTAAGGTCAGCTTGAGTTCAGTATCGCTTAACTCATTAATGATCGAGATACGTACATCAGCACGCATTTCGGTCAGAGATTCAATATGCATCTCAAGAGGCAGCCCACGCCATAACCGGATACGTTGTTCCAGAGGAAAAGCTTCCAGGATCAGGGCAAGTGAGCTGGCATCCAGCCCGCTTTCTATGTAGGTATCAAGAAGCTGTGCCTGTTGTGTCTCATCACTATTTGACAGTGATTCTATGTAAGAGGAAAGTTCAGGGAAGTCGCGCAATGGTCAGCTCCAAAAACAACAATTTATGCTGCAAACAACATAAAGCAAATCGGATGAATTTCAATCCTGATATTGAAGAATAATTTGAATATCATGACGATAAGGTGTTACTGCTGAATTATTATCTGCTTTCAGTAATGCAGTTTATAACAGCATGGAGTCGGAGTCGGGAGGTATTTCGGATTTAGCATTAATGTCTGATGGTGTCTGTGCATCATTCATCATAGAAGCAAGGCGTTGCACGGAGGACAGAATCAGGCTCTGCTCCCAGTTTTCCAACTGATCAAATTGGGTTATTACGTCATGCTGCATCATTTGAGGCGCTGCTTTTAAAATGGTGTGGCCTTTATCGGTGAGATTGGCATGAACTTTACGTTTATCCTGCGTGTCGCGAACCCGTATAATCAAGCCTCCGGCTTCCAGACGATCGAGAATGCTGGTTGCTGTTGCCTGACTCATATTGGCTGTATCGGAAAGCTGACGAATCGTCATTCCTTCAGTTTGTTCTATTGCACGCAGCAAAAGAAGTTGTGGACTGGTTAATCCATACTCCTTTTTGATCTTTTTTGAATAAAGCTCGGTCGAGCGAATAATCTGCCTGAGTGCGATCAGAACTTCGTCATGCATATCCATAGTTAACTCCTGCTTTCCAATCTATGTGCCTATGCGTCTTATTGAGGCTGCTTAACAGCAGCCTCGGAAGCGTATTATTTTGCTGCGGCTTTAGCCTGCTCGATCCAGGAATTAAATAATTTCTGGTGCGCTTTTATCCATCCATTCGCATGCGCTTCAATGTCTTCTGAGCTGTTTTTACCCTGGCTCATCATCATGTTTTCAGCACTTACGTCATTGATGTTTAGTTTCATAACAGTAAACAGTTTTTCTGCTGCCGGGTTCTGTTCGGCAAATTTCTTGTTCGCAACAATTTTCATGCTGTTCATCTGGAAGCCGTAGTTTTTACCATTAGGCAGCGTGGTATCGACATTGGCACGATCACCCGGCAGAGCAGAGAACGGCACTTGCAGCCAGACCACATCTTTTCCGGGTACTAAAACACCACTTACCCAGTAAGGTGTCCATGTGTAATAAAGGATCGGCTCACCTTTTTTGTAGCGGGAGATGGTGTCGGCAATGATAGCGGCATAGTTACCCTGATTGTGAGTTACCGTGTTACGTAGTTTGAATGCATCAAGCTGATGTTCAATAACCCCTTCACAACCCCATCCCGGGTTACAACCGGTCAGATCTGCTTTGCCGTCACCATTGGCATCAAACAGTTTTGCCAGTTTCGGATCGGTAAGCTGACCAATATTGGTAATACCATATTTTTCAGCCGTTTTTTTATCAATCAGATAGCCCTGAGCGGCACCAGAGATGTAATCACCGTTTACAAAGAACTTGTCGGCACCACCGGCTTTTTCGTATTTGCCTTGGTGCAGCGGGAACCAGCCTACGGCCAGATAGGTGGCATCGCCTTCCGCAATTGAGGTATAGCCAACGTTGTAATCGACTTCTTTGGTCGGCAGGACGTTGTAGCCAAGTGCTTCCATCGCTTTATTAACTATCAGTGTCTGAAAGGTTTCTTCAGCAACGG
Organism: Vibrio sp.; assembly: GCA_050296215.1. Lineage (GTDB taxonomy): Bacteria > Pseudomonadota > Gammaproteobacteria > Enterobacterales > Vibrionaceae > Vibrio. The sequence continues at coordinate 4,763 of JBNKRC010000179.1, forward strand.
TTGATTGTACCGGTTGCACAGTGATTCCTTTTCCCGGAAGAGATTCAGCCCAGACCGAAGAGGCCAGAGTACCGGATAAAACAAGTCCGGATGTGATTACGCCTTTCCAACTAAATTTCATGAGTTATTTCTCCTGGATTTCCTATCTATTGGTGAAATTAATGTTTCAGTTT
>JBNKRC010000180.1:0-4837 GCA_050296215.1 Vibrio sp.
AGAAGTAGATAATTAAAATTATCCGTTACGTTTTTTGATAATCTCTTCAGATACATTTCTTGGAACTTCTTCATAGTGATCAAATTCCATAGAATAAGTAGCACGACCTTGTGTATTTGAACGAAGGTCAGTTGAGTATCCAAACATCTCAGAAAGTGGAACGAATGCATCAACGATTTTGTTACCGCTTCTATCACCCATGTTGTTAACTTGACCACGACGACGGTTAAGGTCACCGATAACGTCACCAACGTGATCTTCAGGAGTGAACACGTCAACTTTCATGATTGGCTCAAGAAGTTGTGGGCCCGCTTTTGGCATAGACTGACGGAATGCGCCTTTCGCTGCGATTTCAAATGCGATTGCAGATGAGTCAACTGCGTGGAAACCACCGTCGAATAGCTCAACTTCAACGTCAAGAGTTGGGAATCCAGCAAGAACACCCTCTTCCATCATTGATGCGAAACCTTTCTCGATTGCAGGCCAGAATTCTTTAGGCACGTTACCACCAACAACTGTTGAAGTGAACTTGAAGCCAGAGTTCTGTTCGCCTGGTTTGATACGGTAATCGATCTTACCGAACTGACCAGAACCACCAGACTGTTTCTTGTGCGTGTAGCTATCTTCAACTGGTTGAGTGATAGTTTCACGGTAAGCTACCTGTGGTTTACCTACTTCAAGCTCAACGCCGTAAGTACGTTTCAGGATATCTACTTTGATATCCAGGTGAAGTTCACCCATACCTTTCAGGATAGTTTCGCCTGAATCTTCATCAGTCTCAACCTGGAATGATGGATCTTCTGCAACCATTTTACCGATCGCGATACCCATTTTCTCTGTTGAACCTTTATCTTTAGGTTTAACAGCGATCTCGATAACCGGAGTTGGGAACACCATTGGTTCAAGAGTACATGGGTGTTTTGGATCACACAGAGTGTGACCGGTCTGAACGTTCTTCATACCAACGATAGCGATGATATCACCCGCTTGTGCGCTGGTAAGTTCTTTACGGTCATCAGCCTGCATTTCAACCATACGGCCAACACGTTCAGTTTTACCAGTGAACGAGTTAAGAATGGTGTCGCCTTTGTTCAGTTTACCTGAGTAAATACGAACGAAAGTCAGAGCACCGAAACGGTCATCCATGATCTTGAATGCAAGAGCTTTGAATGTTTCGTCTGCAGAAACGATAGCGTGTTCGCCAGTTTCGTTGCCTTCTTCATCCATAAGAGGTTGTGGATCAACTTCTGTTGGAGCTGGCAGGTAATCAACAACAGCGTCCAGAACAAGCTGGATACCTTTGTTTTTGAACGCAGAACCACAGAATGTTGGGAAGAATGCCAGGTCACGAGTACCTTTACGGATACAACGTTTGATGTCTTCGATTGAAGGCTCTTCACCTTCCATATAAGCCATCATCAGCTCGTCGTCCTGCTCAACTGCAGTTTCGATCAGTTCTTCGCGATATTGTTCAACATCGTCAACCATATCAGCAGGAACTTCTTTGATTTCGTAGTTTTCTGGCAGACCTGAGTCATCCCATACGTATGCCTGACGGTTAAGAACGTCAACCACACCAACGAAATTCTCTTCGATACCGATTGGTAGAGTCATAACAAGTGGGTTTGCACCCAGTACTTTTTTCACTTGCTCAACAACACGGTAGAAATCTGCACCCATACGGTCAAGTTTGTTTACGAAGATCAGACGAGAAACTTCTGAATCGTTCGCATAACGCCAGTTAGTTTCAGACTGAGGTTCAACACCACCTGAACCACAGAATACACCGATACCGCCGTCAAGAACTTTAAGAGAACGATATACTTCAACTGTAAAGTCAACGTGTCCCGGGGTGTCAATTACGTTAAAACGGTGGTCTTTCCAGAAACAACTTACCGCTGCTGATTGGATTGTAATACCACGCTCAGCTTCCTGTTCCATGAAGTCTGTAGTAGATTCACCGTCATGTACTTCACCAAGTTTATGGATCATACCAGTTAGCTTTAGAATACGTTCAGTAGTGGTAGTTTTACCCGCATCAACGTGCGCGAAAATACCAATGTTTCTGTATTTTGATAAGTCAGTCATTGTCTTACTCTGTTAATAAGGTATAAAGTGCGCGCAGAGTATACCATAATCTGTCAAGACTGATAGCCCCGCGAACACTTTGGTTTAAATTATTTTAACCGCATCCTTTACCGAATCCGGCTCAATATATTCACTGATAAGCGGACTCAATAAGTTTAGTCTCCGCTTACTATTTTGCTCACTCTCCATGCAATTAAAGTTCATCAAATGCGCTAATAGCATCCGACAATTTTTTCACTGCGTGGATCTGCATTCCTTCTATACCACCTTTAGGCATATTAGATGCGGGAATAATAGCTTTTCTGAAGCCATGCTTAAAGGCTTCATTTAGCCGTTCCTGACCACTGGGTACCGGTCTGATTTCACCGGCCAGTCCCACTTCACCGAAAATCACCACATCTTTGGCTAAAGGCCGATCTTTAAAACTGGACAACAGCGCCATGACTAAGGCTAAATCAGCACTGGTCTCGGTTACTTTTACCCCACCAACCACGTTAACAAACACATCCTGATCGGACATTTGTAGCCCACCGTGTTTGTGCAGTACCGCCAACAATAAAGAAAGGCGGTTTTGTTCCAGGCCAACAGCCACCCGTCTCGGATTGGCAAGTTGTGAATAATCCACAAGCGCCTGAATCTCCACCAGCAGCGGACGGGTTCCCTCCCATACCACCATGACCGAACTACCCGAGGTTTCTTCCTCTCCCCGCGATAAAAAGATCGCAGAGGGGTTCTTTACCTCTCTCATTCCCTGCCCCGTCATCGCAAACACACCGAGTTCGTTCACCGCACCAAAGCGGTTTTTATGGCTGCGCATGGTTCGGAAACGGCTGTCTGTGCCTCCATCAAGCAGTACAGAACAGTCGATAATATGTTCTAACACCTTCGGCCCGGCCAGAGTTCCGTCTTTAGTGACGTGACCGACAATAAACACCGCGACATTATTTTGCTTGGCATAACGGGTTAATGCGCTGGCAGATTCCCTGACCTGAGCCACCGTACCCGGCGATGACTGCACGTCAGCAACATGCATGACCTGAATGGAGTCGATAACCATGATTTTCGGCTTTTCTTTATCGGCAGCCAGACAGATATTATCGACACTGGTTTCAGACAGTATTTTTAATTTATCATTAGGTAAGCCCAGCCTTGAGGCCCTCATCGCCACCTGCTGTAACGATTCTTCTCCGGTGATATACAGGGTTGGCATTTTCCCGGCCAGATAACACATGGTCTGTAACAACAGGGTCGATTTCCCCGCCCCGGGACTACCACCGACCAGAATAGCGGCTCCAGGTACGATACCTCCGCCCAAAACCCGGTCCAGTTCAGCAAAACCACTGGTGAAACGCGGCACATCCTGTAAATCAATTTCTGACAAAATCTGAACTTTGTTTTCACCGGCCGCACCGGCATAGCCGGTATGCCGCTGACCGACAGCGCCTTTTGCCGTTGCGGCTAATCTCACCTCAGAAATCGTATTCCAGGCACCACAAGCACTGCACTGTCCCTGCCAACGGGGGAAATCAGCACCGCAATCATTACAGACGTAGGCTCGTTTTACTTTGGTAGCCATATTCCCTCTTTTATATAAGATATGTGATGAATCATTTACTTCTGGCGACTCTTGTTTTGAAAAGGCGCAATTGACAGCTAAAGATCGTAAACTTAATGCCGATATCAATCCTAGTGGTATACCTTAACAAAAAACTATGCAGCAAGCTGAAATTCTATCTCTGGCAGAACGATTAATTCCAACCTATAACTCCGATGACTTTGAAGAGTTACTCATTCAGGTCACCAGAGGAAAATCACCAGCCACTAAACTGTTGGTAAAAATGGAACTTCATCGCCTTATGACTCCATGCAAACGTAGTGTTGATCTGCGGGGCCGGGTGGCAGGCGAGTGCCGGCTATATGAATTCAATGGTATCGCTCACTGGTTTGATGATGTCGCGTTCAATGATTATCACCGCTATATGAAAAAATTTGGTTCCTATACCGATGGGGTCTGGGAAGCATTATATAAAACCCGGAATAACTTCCGTGTCATGCGTGAACGTGGCTTAGAGGTTACCTCTGAGGAGAAAAAGGAAGAATGTCCGTTTGAATTAGAAGCCATTCATCTGGGTTATGATTTAAAACGCAGGGAAAATCGTCTCCGCCTCGCTTCACAGGCTGAAATAAGGCTATCCGATAATCAGAAAATCTATGCCGTCACCGCTGATCTCTCCCCTTCCGGGGCTCGTTTTAAAGTTCCGGGAATCTTTGAATACAGCCTTGGCGGCAATATTGAAGTCCGGTTTACCGAATTAGCGAAAAAGCTTGATATTGAAGGTATTGAACACCCGGTTTTATATCGGATCCTGGGTATTGAAGATATCGATGAAACCGACTCGGTGAAATTTCTGCGCACCATCAAAATTGATAATTCAAACGTAGTAAAAGAGATTATCCGGGAAAGCCTGCAAACCGAAACACAGCGGACCCGTCATGATAATCAGGACAAAATAGCCCGGGCTCGCACCCGTGCCTATGAACATATGTTTTTAAAACATGCCTGTCAGTTGCCGGTTTTTTTTAGTAAGAATGAACTTAAAGTGGTGCTGCTTACCGAAAGTAATCAGAGTATCTGGCAATATTGGCACGATGAACGCAACCAACAGACGCTGGGCGCTTTATTTAATCAGGAGCGAATGAACCTGCTGGCCAAACCGGGCGTGAAAGGAAGCAGTAATACCATTTACTC
>JBNKRC010000181.1:0-4786 GCA_050296215.1 Vibrio sp.
CGCTGTTTACAGCGGGCTTTTTGTTTAATTACCTGAAATTATACCTTCCTGATAAAGTTTTAGATCAATGAGTTTTCCCATTTGGTATTTCTACACAAATCTCAATCTAAGTGATAATGTGATCTTTTCGACGTTGTTGGCTTGATCATGGATTTTTCTCTCGATATTTTTCTTTTCTTATTTGTAGCAGGTGGTTTTGCCGGGTTTATTGATGCGATGGCTGGCGGCGGCGGGTTAATTACCTTACCGGCATTATTGGCAGCCGGGATTCCGACCACGAATGCTCTGGCGACTAATAAACTGCAAAGCTCTTTCGGCAGTTTTTCTGCAACCTATTATTTTGTCCGTTCAGGACTGGTTTCTCTTAAGCAGATGCGAATGGCAATAGTTTTCACTTTTACCGGTGCTGCCATCGGGGCCGAACTGGTACAGGTGATCGAGGCTGAGCTACTGAATAGCCTGATTCCGGTTCTGCTTATCGCTATTTCTCTCTATTTTCTGCTCTTTTCAGGAAAGCCCTCGGCTGAAGCAGAAAAGCCGACTTTAAGCGACGGCTTATTTGCTTTATGTGTCGGAACATCGATAGGTTTTTATGATGGCTTTTTTGGCCCGGGTACCGGGGCACTGTTTGCCGTTTGCTTTGTGGTAATTGGTAAGCTGACTCTGGTGGAGGCCACTGCCAGAACTAAGGTGCTGAACTTTACTTCCAATATCAGCGCATTAAGCTTTTTTATCATGTCAGGTATGGTGATCTGGCAGATTGGATTTACCATGGCAATCGGGCAGTTTATCGGGGCCAGACTGGGGGCTAAGTTTGTGGCCACCAAAGGGCAAAAATGGATTCGCCCGCTGGTGATTATTATGTCGATGCTGATGGCTCTCAAACTGTTGTGGCAGGAACACCATCAGACGATTGTTCAATGGCTGAATTAACGGTTTAACGCAAAAATCGGCAGAGACAGATGCCAGCGGATGGCTCCGAGACGAATAATTAACGTCGATATCACCCCGGCTAAAATAGCCGTAGGACGCTCATAACCTAAAGCGAGTGCGGTAGTATGGAATACGCCGCCAACAATGCATGCCGTGGCGTAGACCTCGCTTCTGAGCACCATCGGCACTTCGCGGGCTAGAATATCGCGTATGATCCCGCCGCCACAGCCGGTAAGTACGCCCATGATGATCGCAATCAGAAAAGAATCCTGATATATCAGCGCCTTCTCTACACCAATTCCGACAAATACCGACAAACCAATTGCATCGCACACGGGAAGTATCCACCATGGAAGCCTTTTAGGACGACGAACGAAAATCATAGTGAGCAGGCAGGTTATCAGTATGACCCACAGGTAAGTGGTATCGGTAATCCAGAATACCGGAGTTGCCCCGAGTGCCATATCCCGCATTGTTCCGCCACCGATAGCAGTGACGCTTGCGAGGACGACAACACCAAAAGGATCCATACGTAAACGACCGGCTAAAATTACGCCTGAAACAGCAAAAACAGCGGTACCGAAAAGGTCGATAAAATAAAGCAGCATATCCGGATTAAAAGTCATGGGTTAGAAACGAAACGCATTGTACGAAAAATTATCAGCGAGTGTTAGTGGTTTTCCCGGGCTTCATCCAAATATTCACATACCTGCTGAATTGCCTTTAATGACCTTGGCGTCGGGCGATTAAGCCAGTCCGCATTCAGTGTCCATAGCTGATGTTTTTCGACGGCCGGAATATCGGTCCAGGATTGCCACATGTCCCCGTTTTTTACTGCATGATGTGAATTGAAGATCACGTCTGGTTTGGCAATCAGCACCTGTTCGATACTTACCTGCGGATAGGGGGCCGGACTGTTGGCAAAGATATTGTTGCCGCCACAAATGTGAAATACTTCACTGGGCCAGCTGTTTTGCGCCATGGTGATGATCGGTTTTTCGCTAAGCTGATAAAAGTAGTTTACCGCCGTTCTGTGTTGATATTTCAACTGCAACTGATGAAGCTGCTTTCTGAATTGTGCGGCGTTGCGTAAGCCTGTGGCAGGATTGTCGGCGTAACGACTCAGAGATTCAATATTGTCGGCGATTTCGTCTAATGTGGTAATATTTGCCTGATAAACTTCAATGCCGAGCTGTTTGAGTTTTTCGATTTCCCGCACCGGATTCCCGGCCGGCCAGGCAATGACCAAATCCGGCTGTAACGCTACGATTCTTTCCAGTTTTATTCCCTGATAGCTGGCTACTTTTTCCAGTTTCGCCGTTTGCGGCGGGTAGTCACTCAGCTCACTCACCGCAATGATTTTATTGCCTAGCCCTGCTGCGAAGGCGATCTCGGTCGCGTGAGGAGCCAGAGTGATAATTCGCTGATAGGAGTTTGCCCAACATGGATTGATAAGCATGACAATGGTAATCAGAATCGCTTTATACATTGGTGATCATTACACCCGATATCATCAGTATACTTTGGATTGCCAGCCACCAAAGTGTGCGTTGGTTAAGGAGTCTCATTACCTGAGAAATATGCAGCGGAGCCGGAGCAATACGTCCGCCGAGTTTGGTCCGTACCGATTTACTGTCCTGTCCTTTGTTTTTATAAATAGCAGGACCGCCCAGAGAGAGCTGGAACTTGTGACCAATGGCTGCAAGCAGATAGCCCTGACTGGGAGAGATCCAGCTGGAGTATTGCTGTTTTGCCTGGAAATAAAGCACACTCATTTCACGGCCTGCGATCAGTAATAACAGGAATAGCCTGACCGGAATCCACTCAAGCAACAACATCAAATTCGCACAGGCTGAGCCGAATGGTCTGAATCCGGGCTTAGAAGGAGACCAGGCCCGGTGTAGTTCACAGATCAGACGATAGAAAAATGCGCCAGTCCCACCTGTCAGAGCAAACCAGAAAAGGACTCCGATAACCTGACGGCTTTGTCCTGCGATTACCGTTTCAACAGTCGCCTTTCCCAGTCCGAGTATGGAGAGAGTTCCGACCTCGCGATTTAATACCGGGGCGAGTTCTGCGCGGGCACTGGCTTTATCTTCTTTGCTCATCCACTGACACATTTTATTAGCCAACTGGAGCTGGTTACGCCAGTCAAGAGCGAGGAAGAGTAAAGCAAACTGATAATAGGCATCCTGCCAGGTCAGCGTTTGAAATGCGATCAGTATGGCCAGAGCCGGAAGGAGCATTAAGCCACAAGCCAGAGTACCCGATATCTGGTCCTGGCTATGGCTGCGGTGAGTATTAACTTTTTGTGCCAGGATCAGGGCAAAACGATTCCATAACCGGGCAGGGTGTGCCGAATAGTTTAGTGGAATCACTATGTTGAGCAGTACAGTTCCCCACATAATCAGGAGCGGACTGAAGGTAGTTAACACATCCAAAAATTTCGGGCTCATCACTCTATTGTTATTTCAGCAGAGAAATCATTTTCAGCACCATTTCTGATGAGCTTTGTGCTGCCAGCGGCAAAAATTCTTCAAATGACATCGGTGATTCTTTATTTGCCACATCAGAGATCGCACGGACTACCACAAATGGCACATTAAACTGATAGCAGGTTTGTGCTATCGCAGAGGCTTCCATTTCAACGGCAACGGCACTTGGGAAGTTGTCGCGAATAAACTGCTGTTTTTCTGCGGTGCATACAAATGCATCACCGGTGCAGATCAAACCTTTAACCGCATGTTTTCCTTCTGCAGATTCAACCGCAGCTTCTGCCACAGAAATCAGTTTTTCATCTGCTGTGAAGGCGGCCGGCTGACCTGCCATCTGACCAATTTCGTAGCCGAATGCAGTTACGTCGGCATCATGATGTCGTACTTCAGACGAAATCACCACATCACCCATCGTAAGTGATGAATCAAAACCACCTGCAGAACCTGTGTTGATAATTAAATCTGGCTGGTAGTTATCAATAAGTAATGTTGTACCGATAGCCGCTGCAACTTTGCCGATACCTGACTGAAGAAGAACGACATCAACACCATTAATCTGACCAGAAAAGTAGTTGGCACCTGCTTTATTTTCCTCTTTGAGGTGGTTAAGTGATGATTTCAGGATGGCAACTTCTTGTTCCATTGCGCCGATAATTCCGATCTTCATAGTGGTTCTCTTTGTTAAATTTGGGGGGTATAGATACTGCCGGAGTTTAGCATGGGCAATAAAAAAGGTCAGTAGCAAGCTACTGACCAAATTTATATTCTCTGGAAGGAGAGACTGGTTAGTCTGAAAGCATTAATGAACTTGCTTTCGCTTCAAGGTTGCTGTTACCCATCAGGTATTCATCAACTGAACGGGCACATTCGCGACCTTCATTGATACAACGCACAATCAGAGACTGACCGGTACGCATATCACCAGCAGCGAATACACCTTTCTGGTTAGTCTGGAAGCCTTCTGTTGCTACGTTTCCGCGATCATCAAGTTTGATATCCAGCTGAGCAAGCACACCGGTTGGTTCCGGATGTAAGAAGCCCATAGCCAGGAATGCCATATCACATGGGATAACGCGCTCACTGCCTGCGACTTCTTCGAAAGCTGGGCGTTCACCCGGAGCGGCATCTTTCCATACGATGTCAGCCAGACGCAGACCGGTTACTTCGCCTTTATCGTTACCGATAAATTCTTTGGTCAGAATATTCCAGTGACGTTCACAACCTTCTTCGTGAGAAGTCGAGGTGCGCAGGATCATCGGATATTGTGGCCAAGGCATGTTCGCCGGACGTTTTTTCGGTGGCATTGGCATGATCTCAACCTGAGTGATGCTCTTCGCACCGTGGCGGTTTGAAGTACC
>JBNKRC010000182.1:0-4745 GCA_050296215.1 Vibrio sp.
CTTCAGGAACGGCTTATGTCGAAAGTACTGGGATTCTGCGCTTGGAACCGCGTCAGGCGACGAATGTCAGTCTTGTCATATCTGTTGGTATCCACGGCAATGAAACAGCACCGATTGAACTGGTTAATACCATTGTCTCCGATTTGGAAAGCGGTCAGCTTAAGATTGCTCACCGCTGCCTGTTCATTATCGCCAATATTGAAGCAATCCGGCAGAATGAGCGTTATATCGACGAAAATTTAAATCGTCTGTTTGACGATCAGCCAAGAGAGAGTTCTAAAGAACTGGTGCTCGCGGATAATTTAAAAATTATTGTGCAGGGTTTCTGGCGCAATACGCCGGTTGAATCACGCTGGCATTTTGACCTGCATTGTGCCATCCGAGCATCGCGCCACTATACGTTTGCGGTTAGCCCCAAATCCCGTTATCCGGTAAGAGATAAGATACTGTTTGATTTTATTGAACGGGCAGAGCAGGATGCCGTGATCTTGTCCAATGCGCCTTCATGTACTTTCAGTTGGTACACGGCCGCATCCTATCAGGCAAAGGCACTCACCATTGAATTAGGAAAGGCAGCCCGTCTGGGGCAAAATGATTTAAGTCGTCTCAATGCGTTTAATCAGGCATTACGTGATTTTATTTCTGGCCGGGATTCGGGCGAGCCACCACGTCACGCTGTTGTCTACCGGGTCAGCCGGGTGATTATCCGTATGCATGATGATTTTGGTTTCTTATTCGATGAAGATGTTGCTAACTTTACTACCTTTGTTCACGGTGAAGTTTTTGGTCATGACGGTGATAAGCCCCTCCTGGCTAAAAATGAAGGTGAAGCAATTGTATTCCCTAATATCAACGTCGATGTCGGTGAGCGGGCTGCTCTGATGGTATGTAAAGTTGCTACCCGGTTTGAGCAAGATCAGCTTGTCTATGACTGATTATAATCTTGCTCAGCTCACTCACCGTAAACGTCAGCGTTGGATTTTTGCAATCAGAGGGATGATTATCGCCATCCTGATGTTAGTCATTGTTTATCTTTTTGTCGGTGATTTGGTCATCAACCCTTTTGACGGACTGAATCCGTTAGAGCAACAGTTGCTGATGCAGTTGCGTGTCCCGAGACTGCTGAGTGCGATGGTTGTCGGAGGTGCTCTGGCCATCAGCGGTGCAACACTGCAAATTTTGTTACGTAACGTATTAGCCGAACCTGGCGTGATTGGCGTTTCGGGCGGTGCCAGTGTTGCAATGGTTTTGTTGATTACCTTTATCCCGGGCGCCGCCACGACGCTGGGATACAGTCTGGGTGCGATTCTCGGTGCAATGAGCTTTACCCTTATTCTGGTGACAATGGCCAGGGTCACCCGTTTGACCACGACACGTTTATTATTAGTCGGGGTTGCTCTCGGCATTATATCCAGCTCGTTCGTTACACTCGCGTTCTATTTTTCCGATGAGTTAAGTTTGCGTCAGTTAATGTACTGGTTAATGGGCAGCCTGGGGGGAGTGAGTTATGCTCAGTTGGGTATGCTGATCTTCCCATTGTTCGTGATAGCGTGGATCATCAGGCAGTCGATAAAACTGGATAAAATCATGCTCGGAGAAGTTCATGCCCGGCAATTAGGCGTTGATGTACATAGCATCCGCTGGAAACTGATTATTGCGGTGTCGGTCTTAGTCGGCGTCTCGGTTGCACTGGCCGGAATTGTTGGTTTCGTCGGACTGGTTGTACCGCATATGATCCGCTTGCTGCTCGGTACGGAGAACCGTTATTTATTACCGACATCGGTACTGGCCGGAGCGGCATTCCTGCTTTTTTCCGATCTTATTGCCCGGATAGTGTTACCCAATGCTGAATTGCCACTGGGGGTTGTTACAACATTATTTGGCGCACCTGTATTTATTTGGATGCTGGTCAGAAACTATGATGCACGTTGATAATCTGGCGGTAGATAACAGACTCGATCCGATTTCATTTTCTCTCAATCAGGGTGAAAAACTACATATCATCGGTCCGAACGGCAGTGGGAAAAGTACGTTATTAAACGGATTAGCCGGTATGATTCCGGTGACCGGGAGCGTGGAACTGGCCGGTTGTCAGCTCCTTAACCAGGGAGTAGAGCGGCAGGCATATCTCAGAGCCTTTTTAGCCCAGAATGAGCGGCCGGGTTTTCATATTGAAGCACATCAGTACCTTCAGTTGTCGAGACCCGGTAACAATAATAATGAAGAGTTTGAACGGGTCGTAGAATATCTGTGCCGGCGTCTGTCGTTATTAAATAAATTAGGTCATTCGATACTGCACTTATCTGGCGGCGAATGGCAGCGAGTACGCCTGGCCGGTATCTGTTTACAGGTGTGGCCGACGCTTAATCCTGAATCCCGGTTATTACTGCTGGATGAACCCGCTGCCGCACTTGATATCGGTCAGGAGCGTTTGCTGTATGAACTGGTTGATGAGGTTGCGGGATTTGGTATCAGTGTCATTATGGCTAATCACGATTTGAATCGGACTCTGCATTATGCGGATAAGGCTTTACTCCTGGATGGCGGGAAGCTTGTTGCCTTTGATTTGGTTAAAAAGGTGGTATGTGAGCCATTAGTGCGAGAAGTATTTGATACGGAAGTGCAAATGATACACATCAATGGCAAGTCGCATTTAATTTTTAACTAATTTGGTGCATATGGCACGATTGTGGTTCATATCTTTTCTGTTTATTTGATCTATAGGGTACGTAATATCCTTAATTCATTGAAATTCAACAAGTTAAGATTAATGTAAAAGTTGGCACGCAATTAGCATTAATAAGAGCGATACATTCTCGTTCTTGTTAGGCTTTTATAGTCTTCTTAGCCGCCTTGGCTCAAACCGGGGCGGCCTTTTTTTATCTCAGCCAAAAATAAAAAACCAGAGTATGAACAACACACTCTGGTTGAATTACCGTTATTTCAGCCTGCTGCTATGAATCAGTATTTGAAGCGGACTGACATCAGGATCTGATCATCGTCCATTTTATCGTAGCCATTAAAGTTAGCTTCAATAGCAACAGAGAAAAGTTCTGTTGAATGGAAACGCGCATAGAGGTTACCAACCCAGTCATCACTACTGTTAATGGTGACATAACCGGCTTTACCACCCACTTCCAGCTGAGGCCCTAACCATTGACGTACACCAAGATTCAGTTCGATACCGGTGTCAGAATCGCTACTGTTTGTGTAGTCAAGAAAACGTAGTTTCATTTCACCGGTAAAGTCAGCCCAGTTATTTAGCGGAGCATGGAAAGCCAGGCCCGCGGATGCATCATAGTCGCCTTCAAGTTCAGAATCGATCGTTGCAACTAAGTGGGCATTCGGGTGAACAGATTTGCTAAAGCCGGCACCGTAAGTTGCTGGACTGACACCGATACGAGCTTCTACATAATCATAATTAAAGTTGCTCATTACAGCCGGGCTGGTCGGATCGATAGCAGTTGCTGCTGCGAAAGTAGGAGCAGACATTAATGCGATCGCTGCCAAACTAAATATTTTGCGCATATTGAAACCTATATACCTTTAAGTCTTGTCGTTTTGAATACTGTTCAACATCAACGAAATGAATATGATATATGCATTCTCCTCATTGATGCCAGATAAAATGTGTCAATCTTATGTATAAACTGACACTGTAGACTGAATATCCACCATCATCAACAGAATTCAGTGACTTAGCATACGATATGTCTGCATTATTCGCCAAAACTCATCCGTTTTTCTGACATCGCATTGAGTAGTGCCGCTTTATCGAGTACTGCCATCCAGGGCATCAAATCCGATTCAGTTTCAATGATGTATTGAGTTAGCTGCGTTTTAATGATCTCTCTCAGGTTATCCCCTTCCCAGGGCTTACTTATATAGAAATCCAGGTGCGCCAGATTGATGGCTTCTACCGTGTCATCCAGCCCGGCCTGACCGGTCAGTAGTAACTTACGGCTTTTCAGATATAAGGGGTTACTGTGGAGTTCAATCAGGAATTGAATACCATTTTTTTGCGGCATAATGTGATCGCATAAAATGAGTGCCAGAGGAATATTCCGTTGCCGGTAATCTTCGAGTACCTGTTGAGCCTCATCAACTGACAGGGCAGACTCAAGGTAGAAGGAAGATTCAAAATATTCCAAATCCTGGCTGACACTGTCCAGAATTTCCCGCTCATCATCAACACACAAAATTAAATGTTTTGGCTGCATAACGTCTCCTTATTCTGTGAATTCCCGACAGAATGACTAACCGGAATTGTGACTATTACTTTAGTTCCGACACCGGGCTCGGATTCAATCCTGATCACGCCATTGTGTTGCCGGACGATTTGTTGGCAAACGGATAGGCCGATACCTAAACCAAAATTCCCTTCTTTTTTAGTAGTGAAATTCAGTTCAAATATTTTATCCTGCAGCGCCTGGTCTATACCCGAACCATTATCCTCAATGCTGATTTCGATAAACTGTTTTCCATCATGTTCAAACTGGCGGGTTTCGACATGAATTTCACCGGTTTTACCCCGGATCGCATCGAGCGCGTTGGATATCAGATTTGTCCAGACTTGCTGTAATGCATTTGGCTGGGCGTAAATTTTAGGTAATTCCTGATATTCCTTGGTTACGCTATGGCGTTTTAGCTGATTTTCAAAAATGGTCAGGGTATCTTCGATACCTTCATGAATATCAATTAAGTAATATTTTTCATCATCTTCGCGCGCATAGCCTTTCAGGCTT
>JBNKRC010000183.1:0-4717 GCA_050296215.1 Vibrio sp.
CGATAACACGGCAACTCTTCTGAAGTGCCTGATCCATCGGAATAAGGTAGGAAACCGGGATAATTCCAGTTCAATCGCGCCGAATGACGGTAAGTGATAATTAACCACATCAAACAGCATTTTTCCGTTCTCAATACCTTCCGATCTTTCAATCAGATCATCCAAAGCCTTAGCCATTTTTTCGGTATCTAACTTGCCACTCATAGTGATATGTAAACGATTATCACTTTCCCGATGCACCTGAAACATAAATCCCCCTATAAACGATCTCATCCTCTCTACTGACTCACATTAAGTATAGAACTTAAATAGCATAGTTATACCAGAGTCACCTCAAGATGCGTTTACAATGCCGTTAGTTTACTTTCGTGAAACTTAATCACGCACGCCTTACAAATACAGGCTTTACCCTTAACATCTGCAGGAACCATAGCAAGCAGTTCCTGTGGAAAGGTGATTGTCGGGTCGTTGCACCAGCACGACTTAGTCACATCCTTTGTCGATAAATTCACGCAGGCATTCAGTTCTCCACACAACGGGCAAACCAGTGGATCGACTTCTGTTTTCTGATGACTCATAACGGTTCTTCTGATTATCCTTACCGCCCCATAGATTCGCGGATGTTTATCTTTATTTCGCGAATTTGTCAAATTTAGGCGCCTGAGACCCAGTTTGATGCCACTGAGTTTCTTCACTGCAGAAAATCTGCGCATCAGGGCGTTTTGTTGGTTCAGAATCGAGACTACCGGCAGGAACAATCAGTGCTTTACCACTTTTAGACATAAACGGTAAACCGGAACCACATTGAGTACAAAAAACCTTAGAAAAAGCTCTGGTGGGATGAACATAGCGCTGCACAAACTCTTCACCTTTTTCCCAGGTTATATTATCCGGCCGGGTAAAAAGGTTACTTGCATGAGCTGATCCGGTCATTTTCCGGCACTGCTCGCAATAACATAAAAAGAAATGCTGGAAATCATCTTCAACAGTAAATCTGACTTTACCGCACATGCAGCCACCTGAAATTTTGTTATTCATGCTCTCTCCTCAGGGATGCTTCCCCACACTAAAGTTCTCCGAATGGAGGAAGACAATGTCGTCTTCCTCATAACAAACTTATCTTACACGTAGAATATTTCTTTCAAAGTATTAATAATATAGAGGTGGTGCAACCAACAAGAGCAGAATAACAATGAAAATATCTCTCAGTTCCTGGAAACTCAAATTCCGGCAATTACCTAAATACCAGCGTATTGCCACCTATCTGGTTTTGCTTTACGGCCTTTACCTTGTTCTGCTCGGCTTAGCGTTACCAGCGGTGCTTGAGAAACAGCTGCCGGAAAAACTCAGTGACATGCTGGGCCGGGAAGTCTCTGTCGGTGAAATCCATATTAATCCGTTTCTGCTTCGCGTCGACGTCAATAATTTTGCCGTTGCGAATGTCAGTGAAGAGCAGACCGGCAAACTGTTCTCATTTTCCCGCCTTGAAGCACAGGTTGAATTCTGGCGCAGTCTGACGACATTGGTACCGACGGTAAAAGATATCGTGCTCACGCGGCCTTCGGCCAATATTGCTTATTTAAATGGCGAACACGGCAACGAGTTTAATTTCACCGGCATTGTTAACCGGCTAAGCTCAGAATCTGCACCGGAAAAACCAGAAGCAGAACAAAAACCGGAGTCAGCCCCCTCATTCCGGGCGCAACGGATAGCCATTGTCGATGGCAGCGCAAACTATTCCGACCGGGTGCAACAGGCACAGTTCAGCTATCACAAGATTGATCTTGAATTAACTGCGCTAGATATTGCCACCATCCTTAAATCTGACGCTGAGCAGGATCAGGCTCCTGTCAATCAACTGACCTTCTCGGCGCAGAGTCATGATGATCAGTCTGTGCTGCTACAAGGCCAGTTCCAATTATTCCCGTTACTCGCCAATGCAAACCTGACGTTAAACCAATTCGATTTAACTGACATCTGGCCATATGTGAGGGATCAGATTAAAGCAAAACTGGACAGCGGGATTCTGACGGCCAACGCAACGCTGCACGTTAACCAGAAAGACGAATCGCTCACCTATTCGGTAACTCCGGCCAGCGTTACAATTGATCAGCTTAGCCTGAGCGATAACACCCATCCCAAGCTCACTCTTGCCACACTCGGTATTGATGGTATTAACGTGCAGTCGGCGGATAACTCAGTAACGGTCAACAATATTTCTCTTAACCGGTTGCATGCGGATGCGGTATTAAACCCGCAGGGACTTGATTTGGCTGATCTTTTTACACCGGCGTCATCAGAGGCTCCGTCATCGAAGACAACGGCCCCGGCTTCGGCTCAGAGCACCCCCTGGCTTGTCTCCGTGAAAAAAGTCGACCTGAACGGAAGTGTTGCCTTACGTGATAATTCCTTTGCCAAAGGCGAACAGTGGCAGGTAGCCCCGGTCAAGGTTGAACTCCGCAATATATTCAGCGACTTCCACAAACCGGTTGATTATCAGTGGTCGCTCGAAGCCTACAGCCGCTCATCATCAGCAGGACAAACCAATAATAGCAAGCATAGCGGTGCTCTGACCGGAAAGGGACAGGTTGATTTATCGGCTAATAGCCTTTCATCACACCTTGCAATGACGAATTTCGACCTGACTGCACTGCGTCCTTATCTGACACCCTACGCTAATATCAAGTTAAACAGCGGTTATCTCTCTACCGAGGGGGACATCACCAGTGCATGGCAGTCCGGAAAAGCAGATTTTAACGGATCACTCAAAGTTAATACGCTCGCCATCAACGATCCCGTAAACAACGAACCCTTACTTTCATGGCAATCGATGAAGCTCAGCAAAATCGCTTATTCTATGCAGAATAATGCCCTGTCTGTAGGCCGGGTTGATCTGCTCCAGCCTTATGCAAAAGTCACGATTAACAAAGACCATACCACCAATATCGGGGATATCACCTCAGCCTCAGCCTCTAATAATGCTCAGAAAGAACAGGATATTGCAGCGAATGAACCGCAAACGACCGGGACACCCTCCTCGCCAACATCCGCACCGCTTAATCTGAGTATAGGCAGTATCAATATTGACGATGGCTCAACCTATTTTTCTGACTTTTCGTTAACCCCGAGTTTTTCCTCAAGTATCCGGTCTCTGCAAGGCTCGATATCGGAAATCAGTTCAGCCAGTCAGACACCGGCCAAAGTCGAATTACAGGGGAAAATAGACCAATATGCACCGATCCGTCTTAGCGGAGAAATTAATCCGCTACAGGATGAACCTTATCTGGATTTGGTTCTGGATATAAAAAATGCCGAGCTGACATCCGTCAACCCTTATTCAGGCACCTATGCAGGCTATTACATTGATAAAGGCCAGATGTCCCTGACACTACAATACTACCTCGATAAGGGACTGCTGAAAGGCGCCAATCACGTCAATATAGATCAGCTGAAACTTGGCAAGCCAAGTAACTCAAACCTTGCGACAGACCTGCCGGTTAAACTGGCTATCGCCCTGTTACAAGATCGTGATGGCGTGATTGCTTTAGGTGTCGATGTATCCGGCGACGTAAATGACCCAAGTTTCGGATTTGGTAATATCATCTGGAACGCCGTAAAAAATATTGTCACCAAAGCCGTAACAGCGCCATTTTCTCTGCTGGCAAATCTGGTCGGAAGTGACGAACAATTAGATAAAGTCACCTTCGCCGCCGGTCAGTCTGTCATCAGGGAAAGTGAATATAAACGCCTGCAAATTCTGGCGGACGCACTGAATAAACGCCCGCAACTCACCGTAAATGCGGAAGGCAGCATGAATCCTGCCGCCGATGCCAGCGTTCTTGCAGAACAAGCTCTTAAACAACAGTTGGGCGAACTGGGAGTGACAAACCATGCTTCACTGACCGCGAGTTATATCTCCGGCGATGAAACTGCCAGAACAGCCGTCGCGACACTATATACACGAACGCTGAATCAGTCGGTCGAAGAGCAGCGTAAAATCATCACCGATCAGCTCACTACGGAAACACAACCTGCTGACGCGCAGGAAGTTGAGACACGGTTATATGCCACGATGTATAACCAGCTGCTTAATGCTCAGGTTGTCTCTCCGGAACAGTTGCAAAGTCTGGCGCTTGATCGCGCAAAAAACGTGAAGTCTTACCTGGTTAACCGGTTAAATATCGATCCTGCCCGCGTATTCCTGCTCAGCGGCCGGAAAGCGAATTCGGGACAAAGTGAAGTTCGCCTCACATTGGATGCGAAATAGCATTTAACTTTCAACCACAATGCCCGGCTTTGAGGCATTGTGGTTGCCATTAGCGATTCACTTTTTCTTCACTAAACGGTAATGGTACCGCTCAGATACTGTACCGCGTTGCCGGAGATCAGCACCCTGTCATCCACAACGACGCAGTCAAGTAAGCCTCCTCTGGCGGAAGCCTGACAGGCAACCAGCTCATTTTTCCCAAGCCGCTCTGCCCAGAATGGAGCCAGCCCGGTATGAATTGAGCCGGTTACCGGATCTTCATCACCACCATTTGCCGGCCAAAAATATCTCGACACAAAATCATAGTCTGGCGATTCAGATTTGCATGTCACCACCACATCAAACGGTTTAAGCGACTTCAGAGCCTCATTATCGCGGGCCACTGATAAAACCTCGGCCACGGATTGATAAACAACAAAATACGCCTGTGAATTACGAAAAACGTCAACC
>JBNKRC010000184.1:0-4677 GCA_050296215.1 Vibrio sp.
GAATTCATTGTTCAGTGCTTCATCATCTGACAGCGCAAATAACCCTTCGTACCAGTCTGAAACAAATACGAACTGTTCACGCTTGTCACCAGAAGGTAACAACGCAGGCATTTCATTCCAGATTTCATCAGCGGTGAACGACATGATCGGCGCCATCCAGCGAACTAATGCTTCAACAATGTAGTAAAGCGCTGTCTGACAGCTACGCTGCGCATGACCACCACGCTTCGCGGTGTACTGACGGTCTTTAATCACATCAAGATAGAATGAACCCATCTCAATAGAACAGAACTGCATCAAACGCTGTACTACGGCGTGAGTGTTATATTCATCGTATGCTTTGATGATTTCTTCCTGAGCAGCCAGCGCCTGACCAACAGCCCAGCGATCCAGTGCCACCATCTCTTCAGCAGGAACCATATCCGTTTCAGGGTTAAAGCCGTTCAGGTTCGCCAGGAAGAAACGCGCCGTGTTACGGATACGACGGTACGCATCCGCACTGCGTTTCAGGATTTCATCAGAAACCGCTACTTCGCCGGTGTAATCCGTCGAAGCCACCCACAGACGCAGGATATCCGCACCAAGTTTGTTGGTAACATCTTTTGGTGACACAACGCTACCAATCGACTTAGACATCTTACGGCCCTGACCATCGACAACGAAACCGTGAGTCAGAACCTGGTTGTAAGGTGCTTTGCCTTTCATCGCTACCGCTGAAATCAAAGAAGACTGGAACCAGCCACGGTGTTGGTCAGAACCTTCAAGATACATATCCGGTTCAGCGCCATGGAACTCTTCGCGCTTATCAACGACCGCATAGTGAGTTACGCCGGAATCGAACCATACGTCGAGAGTATCCAGTACTTTTTCGTACTTAGCCGCATCGTCTGCACCAAGTAACGCTTCAGGTTCAACATCCCACCAGGCCTGAATGCCTTTTTCCTCAACCAGAAGGGCGACTTTTTCAACTAAGTCAATTGTATCCGGGTGAAGTTCTGCCGTCTCTTTATGGACAAACAGTGCAATTGGCACACCCCAGGTACGCTGACGGGAGATACACCATTCAGGACGACCTTCGATCATGCCTTCAATGCGGCTCTGACCCCATTCAGGCATCCACTGTACACCTTTGATTGCTTCTAATGCTTTAGCACGCAGACCCGCCTGATCCATAGACACAAACCATTGTGGTGTCGCACGGAAAATAATCGGGCTCTTATGGCGCCAGCAGTGCGGGTAACTGTGGGTATAGTCAACGTGGTGTAACAATGCACCTTTTTCTTTCAACAGCTCAACCACGTTGGCATTCGCTTTGAAGACATGCTGACCGGCAAAGATCTCGGTATCAGGCAGGTAAACACCATTTGAACCAACCGGGTTGGCAACTTCCAGACCGTATTTCTGACCGACCACAAAATCTTCCTGACCATGGCCCGGAGCCGTGTGAACCACACCGGTACCTGAATCAGTCGTAACGTGATCACCTAAGATCGCCGGTACAGTGAAGTCGTAAAACGGGTGCTGGAATTGCAAAAGCTCGATATCAGAACCTTTGGCATAACCCAGTACCTGATAATCTTCGATACCGGCACGGGCAATCACATCTTTCGCCAGTTCGCTTGCAACAATAATACGCTCAGGTTTGTCGCCGTTAATCTGAATTAGAACATACTCAAGATCTTCACGCAGACACACCGCACGGTTAGCAGGCAGAGTCCAAGGGGTGGTTGTCCAGATAACAATAGAGATGTCACCTTCACCCTGTCCGCCTTCAAACGAGAATTTCGCCAGCAGCGCGGTTTCATCGGCCGCTTTAAAGCGTACGTCAATCGACGGTGAAACTTTGTCTTTATATTCAACTTCCGCTTCAGCCAGAGCCGAACCACAATCAGTACACCAGTGAACCGGTTTAAAACCTTTCAGTAAGTGGCCGTTATCCGCAATCTTTCCTAAGGCTCGGATGATGTTCGCTTCAGTCGCGAAATCCATGGTGCGGTAAGGCTTATCCCACTCACCCAAGATACCAAGGCGCTTAAAACTTTCACGCTGACCATCAACCTGGCTTTGCGCATAAGCACGACATTTTTCACGGAATTCCGCTGCCGTAACCTTTTGCCCTGGCTTACCGACTTTTTTCTCGACCATCAGTTCAATTGGCAGACCGTGGCAGTCCCAGCCCGGAACATATGGTGCATCAAAGCCAGACAAGGTTTTAGATTTGATAATAATGTCTTTAAGAATCTTGTTCAGTGCGTGACCGATATGAATGTCACCGTTCGCGTATGGAGGACCATCGTGCAAAATAAAAGATTTCTTACCTTTTTTCGCAGTACGGATTGCACCGTACAGATCCTGGTCGTACCAACGTTTAAGCATATCTGGCTCACGTTGCGCCAGATTGCCGCGCATGGGAAACCCTGTCTCAGGCAGGTTCAGGGTATCTTTATACTCACTCATTGATTCTTAATTCCGTTCATTTGGGCGGAGTTAGACATTATGTTGATCGCGTAAGGCGATTAACTCTCACGTTGAAGCAGCCACACCCTTGCTGCTTCAGCGTCTGATTCGATTTGTTGTTTTAAAGCGTCGAATGACTCGAATTTTCGTTCATCTCGCAGCTTGTGTAACAGTACCACTTCCAGTTGTTTTCCATACAAATTGCCCGAAAAACCGAACAAATGCACTTCCAGCTGCTGGCGTACTCCATTTACCGTTGGGCGCTGACCGATATTAGCCACGCCGCCAACCGGAGAATTTGATAATCCGTTTACTTCAACGACATAAACACCGGAAACCGGTGAAACACATCGCTTAAGCGGGATATTAGCCGTCGGAAAACCGATTGTACGTCCGAGTTTTCTCCCGTGAGAAACCCTGCCCGCAATACTATAATGACGGCCCAGCATTTGCGCGGCAACGTCTAGCTTATCGTGAGCGAGCGCTTCACGAATCGCCGTACTGCTGACCCGAAGAGAATCCAGACAGAAGCTGTGTGTGCTGACCACCTCAAATCCAAACTCTTTGCCAGCCTGTTGCAACATAGCAAAGTCACCACTTCTTCCCCGGCCAAAACAGAAATCGTCGCCGATGATGAGAAACTTAACACCCAATCGTTCCACCAACAAGTCTCGGATAAAAGCTTCTGCCTCTATATTGGCAAATTGAAGGTTAAAATTGACACACAACAAACGATCAATACTTAATTTACTAAGCTGAACAAATTTATCGCGTAACCGGGTTAAGCGTGCCGGGGAATTTTCTTTGCCAAACAATTCCATTGGCTGAGGTTCAAAAGTCATCACAACCGAAGGCAAACCGAGTTGCTCAGCCTTAGCGGCAACCTGATTTAATACTGCCTGATGCCCTAAATGCACACCATCAAAATTACCAATGGTCAATACACAACCTTTATGCTGTGGCTGAATATTGTGAATACCGCGAATCAATTCCATGAACTACGCTTACAACCTGCTGTTGTTATTTCTCAAGTGGTGAAACCGACGGATTATATACTAATCGCATTTACTCTGTCTTCAGATGTTTTGGCCGAATTCCCAGAGCAAGTAATGCCAAAAGATAAGAGATGCCGCCAATGGCTATCAAAATCAGCAAATGCCAGGTCCGGGTAAGCTGTCCCCAGCTTGCCCAGGTACCGGTATCCTGCAAAATATAAAACAGTACAGCCGCCATAATACCGCCGGCCACCACAATCCGTAAAATAATGAAGAATGACGTACGGTGAAGTTTGTAGACATTGGCCAGATGTAAACCACGATATAATAAAGTCATGTTAATAAAAGCCGACAATGAGGTCGCTATTGCAAGTCCGATATATCCGTAAAACCAGGCAAAAATGGCGTTGAACACCATGTTGGAAACCATTGCCACAATGCCATATTTAACCGGTGTCTTAGTATCCTGTCGTGAATAATAGCCGGGAGCCAGAATTTTAATCAGCATAAAGTTAATCAGCCCGGCACCATAGGCCAGTAAAGAAAGTGAAGCCTGCTCAACATCCGCCACACCAAATTCACCACGCATAAACAGCACCATAATCATTGGCTTGGCTAACACCATCAGGCCAAACATCGCGGGAATGCCGAGTAAACAGACCATCCGAACTCCCCAGTCCATCGTCTCGGAGAACGAATCACGTTCCGCATCTACATGTTTACGCGAAAGAGCGGGAAGAATAACGGTAGCGATAGCAATACCAAAAATACCCAGCGGAAACTCCAGAAGGCGATCAGAATAATAAAGCCAGCTAATAGAGCCGGTTTGTAGAAAACTGGCGATAAAGGTATCGAACAGCAGATTTATCTGACTGACGGAAACACCAAACAGTGCAGGGATCATTAGAGTACGAATTCTGACGATCCCAGGATCATGCCAGCCCCATTTGGGCTTAACCAATACCTGCTGTTTATATAAAAAAGGCAATTGAAACAGAAACTGCACCAGCCCGCCAAGAAATACTCCCAGCGCCAGGCCAATTTCAGGCTGGGTCAGCCGGGGGGATACAAACCAGGCACAGCCGATGATCATCACATTAAGGAATACCGGCGTAAAAGAAGAAACGGCAAACTGCCCCATCGTATTAAGAATTGCGCCGGACAATGCAACAAAAGTGATAAACCAGAGGTAGGGAAAGGTAATCTTGAGCAATAGACTGGCCAG
>JBNKRC010000185.1:0-4658 GCA_050296215.1 Vibrio sp.
GAAGTATACGATCAGCATTATGAAATATTTGGATTTGACGCAATAGAATCAAAAGCAGATGTGGATGCTTTTTTTGAACTATTAAATTCTGATGCACAAAAGTCAGGGCTGAGTCTGTGTAAAAGAACGGCCATACTGCAGAAATTACATCAACACGCTTACAGTGCGGTGGAAACCTATCGCATAACAGAAGTGAGATTGTTTAAAGTTCTCGCCAGCCGTGTTCGCCACGTAAAGTGTGGTTGTCATGAAGAAGGGAGCTACTATCCGAAGAAAGCGGCTGTTCGTCTTCTGAAGCCAAAGTCCGATGAGCAGGAAGTCACGATTCGCGAGTAGCCGGTGCTGAGCTCGACAATCACTAACCTCATTGATTTAACGTTTATTGTGCTCCGGCATTTATTCAGGGTCTTACCTTATATGATATGCCGGCTACGCTTTATGCGTTTCTGAAAGTCGATGGTCTGACCGATAACAGTCAGCTCTTTATTCTGGATATGATCAAAAATGCAAAATTCGGCGTGGCACCAGGTGAGGTTTTTGGTGATGCGGGACGAGGCCATATCCGGATTTGTTATGAGGCAGCTCCGGAGAAACTGGAGATTGCGTTATAGGCAGGCTGAGAGAATTTTTTAGCCGAATAAGTATGCTGTATCTCATTTTGTTTGGTAATTGATGTGATTAGTGTCATGTGACATTACGGCTAATAATAACTATATGAACTATAATACATACATGTTCAATAGCAGGCGTTGTCTGAGTCAGAAACCTGAAATAATATTCAAAGAGAGTCTTCTATGGGTCTAAATATACGAGCGTCTTATTTATTTGCGGCAATCGCTCTGGTTGGGTGTTCAGCACCGGATTCCGAGCCCAAAATCGATATTACCCAGCCTCTGGAACTCAATATTCCTAAGCCGGATTTGACCAATGAAGAGATCACTGAACTGGTGAATTTTGCTACACGAAGAATCATTCGGAATGCCGATGGTTCTGTTGAATATGCAAATGATAAGGTGCGCGTGATCAGCAATGAGAATACGCTTGCACCACCTGAAGCTACGGTAATGTGGACTTCTCCGACGTTTGAGATAAATTCATCCATGATTTGGACTATTCAGCCGGAAACGATGTCGTTTTCCAGAGAATATCAGTCTCACTATCAGCAGGAAGATAGCCATGGCCGTTTTGAATTGTCAGGCTTGAGTCCGTTAGCAGATATCGAGGATTATATTGTTCATGGTCTGCCTGCGGTTATCCAGGATTATGTGATTAAAAAACAGAGATCGCATAATTTTGCGTTCCAGTTCGATGAATGTGCCAATGATTTTTTATCCGCTGCCTGGATCAGAAAAATGCACAAGTCCTGGGATAAGTTCATTGATGTGGGGACGGTGGCAAAAATCATTGATAATCAGGAGAAACTTGAGAATCAGTTAGAGTATTTTCTCGACGGTCAGGCCCGTATGGCGACCGGTTTTGGTGTGCCATTCAGGGTGGACAGCGACACGCCTGACGGGCAGCCGATGAAGGTTCGCATATGTAATTCACAATATGATAGCAATGCGGAAACGTATCAGGTAAATAACGCAGATTTGACGATGAGTTATATTGGTCCGTCCCATTATTTAGTTTTAGAGAATACGTCGAATCAGTTCATTACGATCCATTCAGCAAAAATTTCGATATACGGCGGCCCCATTTCTTACAATTTGCCGAAAAACCTGAAAATGGCACCACATACCACTAGTCGGTTCATGGTATCTCCACTTGGGCAAACGCCGTCACTGAAACATGTTCGCGAAGCCATTCCATATACGCTCACGGTTGATTATACCAAAGGGTTTATGAAGCAAAGACTGAGCGAATCCAAAGTGGCAACACCGGCAATGGCGATTAAACGTCGTTTGGTTGAGGCCGCAGAAAACTGACAGGCAGTTAGTTTGTGCATTTGTTTGAACGCTGCTTGGACTGAGCGTATTTCTTGAGAATAACTATTGTTATTACAGGGAAGTGATATGTATCGGAAAACACAATGTCGTATTTCGGGGAAGTTAGTCTTACTTCTGTTTGCTGCGACAAATGTGGTATACGGTTTTATGCTGTTATACAGCATTCCCGCAGTCATGCACTATTCTGACGGACTGCCCCTTTTTGATATGTCGCCATCCGGTTACCATTATCAGGACGCAATGGCATTACTGACGTCTCTGGGTGAGCAGGGGCGTCATCTCTATTTATCGTTACGGCTGGTCATCATAAGCAGTGTGTTGACGGTGGCGAAAAGTCTGTTAACACTGGTTTACTTCACCGGATTGCTTGGGGGACTTTGTGTTCTCGCACCGCGCTGGTTGTTCGCCCGATTCGGAAAGACCGAGAGTTAGGTGTTTAAGTATTGTTCAAATTGTTATGCGACTGAAGTAAAAAATTGTCCGTAATCAAAAACTCCCTAATATCCGCATACTACTCATTGACCTGATTTACCGTACGGCTCAATATGTGTACTGTTGAATTGAAACCGATTTTATTTGGCGGCCTGAAAGACTTGAGTAAGGGCGTTACCTCAGTCGGTGATTGCCATCCTTGATAAGGTGGTTTTTTGTGTTGCTTGCAGATTGTGAGGAGATGTTGTTGTGGGACAAGTAATGGCAGAGAGAGAGTATTTAGAAAATCTTGGTTTCGAAACAGATGAATACTGTAAAAAATTCAAAGACTCAGTTGAAGATGAGTCGGCTTGTTTAATTCTTGAATCACACGAAGTTCAGTCTTTACCTGGTTATAGCTGTTATGTAGATACTTATCGTTTGATAAGCCATCCGACACAAGCGAATGTCGGGCAAGCTCCGGTTTTTACCGATGAGAGCAAGGATGCATTAACTAAAATCATTATTCCTGCCGGTGACTATAAAAAAATGGAATGGGATCCAAGTGGTTCCCGATTAACGGTCACCTATTAATTCGTTATTTTATTGGTAACGATTGCAAACTGTTGTGATGAAAATAAGTCAGATTACCGGTTGTCAGTGATCTGGCTTTTGTTTGATGGGGGTATTAAGAAAATAATCTGCGGAAAGATACGCAATTCCCGCCTCTTTTTCATATCTTTGATTCAGTTTTCCTGATATACCCATATTTATCAAAAGCGTGGCCGCTAAACAAAAGCATGTCGGGGCGTCTGAATGACACCTGTTACTGAATTATTACGGTAAACTATAATGACATTAATGGTTGTAAAATAACGGAAGAGAGAAGCGTTGAATTATCGGAACCCACTTGTGTATCAGCTCTTAAGTAGCATCAGGAAGAGTCTTACGACGCCATTTAAAATGCCACTTACGCTTTGTCTGTACGGTTTGGCTGTACCGCATGTGGCGCTGGCTCAGAGCGAACCGGCAGAGACGAATAACAATGAAAAAACGGAAAATAGCTCATCTTCAGATCAACAGCCGGAGCCTAAGAACGAATCTCTCTGGATCGATTATACCAAAGATTACCTTGGAACGACCGTCAATGATTTTGGCACCTATATTGATCAGGGTTTGACGACAACTGAAGGCGAAGAGGTTCTGCCAAATCGCAGTTATATCCGGTTACGTACGATGGAGGAATACAGTCATCTCGGAGGTTATGTTTCCGATTCCAGTGTTTCCGTGCGTATTGATCTTCCGAATACTCAGCGCAAATGGCATTTGATTTTCGAAACCGATCCTAATGATCAGGATTCTCTTGAAAGTAAAGAACGTGATTTAGTATCAGCCAATCAGAGTGCAGAAACCAACGGTGCAATTGGGGGCGTGAGTGTACAAGATGGCTTATGGAGTCACTGGAAGGCTCGTTTTGACGTCGGAGTGAAAGTTAAACTTCCGATAGATCCGTTTACACGTGCCGAACTGCGTCGGGTCGAGAATGCATCAGACAGTTGGGTTGTTCAGTTTAAGCAAGAGGTTTATTACTATCATTCCATAGGCGCCGGCTTGTCGAGCGGGCTGAATTTCTATCATCCTGTTGATGAAGGCATATCGAAAATAGTTACCGTTGGTTCCAATGCTCAGTATCTTTATGATAGTCACAGCTGGGGGTTATTGTCTCACGTAGGGCTTTCCGACCGGATTAACAACAATCATTTGCTGGAGTATTCGACCGGTATGAGTATCGATCCCGGAGAATCCAGACCACTTACCAACTATTGGATCTCCTTTACCTGGCTGCAGAATATTTACAAAAACTGGCTATATCTATCCGTTGTTCCAAAAATTGATGTGCCAAGAGAGTACGACTATAAAATTAATCCGGGTGTGTTTGTGAGGCTCGAAGTCTTTTTCTCGAAAAATCGGGACTTTGATCTTCTTAATCGTTCTATACCTAAATCCACTCGGAGAAAATAGCGTAAAACATTTTTCTCCGGGTGCTTGGGTATGACCGGGACAGGCAGATCGAGCAGGGCGGACGCGCGATGGGGTGGGATCTTCATAATAAAGATTTTCGAATTCGAAGTGACTTTATGCCGATTCAGATTGAGCTGGCACGGACCGGTAGCGGTATTGTTATTACTCATAGTGAGTTAGCCGGGAAACTCGGTCTGCAACAAATTGATGTCGGGGTTGTGTTGCCTGAGCTGCCGGTATTCCTTGTATGCCACCGAGATGTGCAACATAACCAGA
>JBNKRC010000186.1:0-4586 GCA_050296215.1 Vibrio sp.
AAAAGCAGGAAGGCTTTCGCCAACGATGAAGTAAGCAATAATAAACAGTGACACAATACCGATAACGGCACTGGTCAAAAATAAAGCGTGAAAAAAGCGTTCTTTCCAATCGATGCGCTTTTGCGCTTTCAGTGCCCGCTTTTCTGAACGAAAAGCAAGTGTCGATTTGTCTTTCATATACTTTTCACTATTAGTAGTTGCGATGGTCATAGTAAATATCTCACTAAGTCAGCATGACTGAAGTGGGAAATGCTCAGGCAACAAATGTTGACTGAGCATAAAAATAAAATTTGAAAAATAATTAGTTAACCGCGATATAACCGTGTGAACCTACGATTTCCTGTGCTTCATCAGATAGCATCCAGTCCAGGAACTTTTTAGTTTCAGCTGACGAACGACCTTCTTTGTAAAGAACAAGGAAAGGACGAGCAACTTTGTAAGTACCTGCTTTAACATTAGCAACGCTTGCATCAGCACCGTCTACCGCCAGAGCGTGAACAGTATTATCAACTGAACCCAAAGAGATATAACCGATTGCATATGGGTTAGATGCGACCATGGTTTTCAGACCACCGTTACCATTTGCAACCTGAGCACGTTGAGAGATAGCAGAAACTTTTTTGCCGTTAATCTTCATCTTCAGTTCCATGATTTCTTCAAAAGCACCACGAGTACCAGAAGCTGTATCACGAGTAATTGCTACGATTGGTTTGTCTTCACCACCAACTTGTTTCCAGTTAGTTAGTTTACCTTTGTAGATTTCTGAGATTTGCTCAGAAGTCAGACCGCTAACACTGTTTTTAGGGTTAACAACCACTGCGATACCATCACGGGCAATCACTTCTTCAACTAATGCAGGCTCTTTTTCAGAATCCTTCAGATTACGCGAAGACATACCGATATCAGCACTTTCGTTTTTCGCGGCTTTCACACCAGCAGATGAGCCAGGGCCTTGTACTTCAATGAAAACATTTGAGTTAGTTTTCATATAAGTCTCAGCAAAAACTTCCATAAGCGGAGTAACGCTGCTTGAGCCTACAGCAGAAATCGTTTCTTTCGCTGATGCTACGTTCACTGATAGAGCAGAAAATAGAGCGATTGCACCGATAAATGTTTTTTTCATCACTAAGTCCTTAAGTGGCAGATGCCTTTGTGTTTTGATTCAACGGGTGCCACTTTAGGCTGCAATTATGACAGTTATGTTTCAGTAAGTTTAAACCTCAATGACAGATCACGAATAAAATGGTGCATATCAACATTGATTTGCAAAGTCAGTTCCAGATTTGTGAAAGAAGAAATGTCGGTTACATTACAACTAAAAAAATCGGAGGCCTTTAAAATCAAGGCCTCCGATTGCTTAGTTCAGGATTATCGTCCGAAAAGGACTAACTTTCGTCGCTGTTTTCCGGCTTTTTCTTCTTAGGAATAAAGACCGAATCGCCAACCGGAACATTTTTGTAAAAACCTTTGTCAAGTTTCTTGGCCACGGTTTTTTTCGGTGCTTTTGTTTGCTTAGGCTTAGCCGCAGACTGCGCTCTTGTTTTAAAGGACACCTTTGGTTTGATCCCCTTAAACTTGCCTTTCAGCCCGTCCAGTTCAGTAAACGTTATCGTCTGTGCCAGATACGCTTCAATATTTTTAAAACTAATCCAGTCTTTCGGCCCGATTAAAGAAATCGCATCACCATGATTTCCGGCACGTCCGGTTCTGCCAACACGGTGAACATACTCCTCAGTATGTTTCGGCATATCGAAATTGATCACATGAGTCACGTTACTGATATCCAGTCCACGGGAAGCAATATCTGTCGTCACCAGGATCTTAAACACCCCTCGCTCAAACTGACTCATAATGGTATTACGTTTCACCTGATTTAATTCACCACTGAGTGCGACAGCTTTTAATTTCGCCTCGTTCAGTTTTTCTGTCAGCCGCTCTGTATCCGAACGGGTCGCAGTAAAGATGATTAACTGACGGTATTCTTCCTGTTCCAGCAAACGATCAAGAATCGCCTCTTTATGATCTAGATGATCACAAAGGATAAAACGCTGCGTAATGTCGGCATGCTGTTCATTCTCATGACCAACCGCAATCCGCTTAGGATCGACCAGCATTTGAGCTGCCATATCATTAACCGATGCGTGACCAATCGTGGCAGAAAACATTAACGTCTGGCGGCGACGATGTTTTGCCGCCCGGTGGATCTTCATCAATTCTTTCTCAAATCCCAAATCCAGCATCCGGTCCGCTTCATCAAGAATTAATGTTTCAACACCATCGAGAAATAGTGAACGATGTTCCAGGTGATCCGCTAAACGTCCGGGGGTCGCAACGATAAAACGAGGATAACGTCTTAGTGCTTTGACCTGATCATTAAAATTTTCGCCACCCACAATCAGGGCTGCCTCATAACTAAGGCCTCCCATCATCGAACGTAACTCGCCATATACCTGTTTTGCCAGTTCCCGCGTTGGAGCGAGAATTACACCACGGGGATCTTTTGCCGAAAGAGCTTTGGTCTTCAGCGCCTTATGCAGCATAGGTAAGACAAAGGCCAGTGTTTTTCCCGAACCGGTCTTGGAAGACGCCAATATATCCTTACCGGCAATCGCAACCGGAATAGCTACCTGCTGAATTTCCGTAACTTTTGCAAATGCATAATGATTCAAATTTTTTAGTAAGCGATTATCTAAGCCTAACTCTTTAAACTGCAAAGGATTCTCCCATAGAATGAATTTGATAATTAATGATTCCCCGATAGGCGTTGCAGGCAACGTCAGCGCATCGGTAAATCCAAACGCGCTATAATAGCTTATAACCCGGGAAGTGAATACAAAAAGAGAAACACCCATCCCGCTATTTCAAATAATCAATAATGAGACTTTCTCCATCTGAGTCACAAATCCACCTAAGTTTTTCAATATTATTATATTGCTCTGACTTCTTAACAGAAATAATAATGCTACAATAGTTTTGTAATAGCGTTGGTCGTGCGTATCATTTCAGGGATGCGAACAACATTAATTCTTATAAATTACTCAAGGAGTTCACTATGAATAAAGTGTTACTTGCAGCAGCATCATCCGTTATTCTTCTTTCTGGCTGTGCATCCGGTCCGGACGAAGCAACAACTTCCGCTCTGGCAGAGCTCAGCAACAAAGTTAGCATGCTGAGTGATCAGGTTACTTCACTAACCAGCCAACAACGCACTCTTGCATCAGAAGTGTCTTCAGCTAAGGATGCCGCAACAGCAGCACAGGAATCTGCAGACCGCGCTAACGAACGCATTGATAATATTGCTCAGTCATACACTAAATAACAATAGTGTTATAAGTGGTAAGAAAAAGGTTAGCATCATTATGAGCTAACCTTTTTTATTTTCTTTTTTATATTAATTTTCACCCGCAACTTCTAATGGTATTCCATTCTGAGTAATGATCGCCGCTCTGGCCTTACTGTCAGACTGGTGAAATTCATCCAGCCACCAGCTTAATTCCTGCGGCATTGCCAACGTTGCCTTCACTCCGTCACTGCGGGTTAATGGTTCATGGACTTCCATCATCACACTACGATCCGGTTCCAGAGATATCTTAATCGGTTCATTAATCACCCGAACCTTCAGACCGACTTCAACATGATGAAATAACCATTCAATATCCGGCGGATTCATCCGCATACAGCCAGAACTGACGCGCAATCCGATTCCGAAATCTTTATTGGTACCATGAATCAGATACTCACCGGATCCGTACCCAAGACGCAAAGCAAACAGCCCCAGCGGATTATCCTTCCCGGCCGGTATCACATCCGGCAATGTGATACCTTTTCTAAGATATTCGCTACGGATTGTTTGCGTGGGTGTCCAGGTCGGATTAGGCCGCTTCTGAACAATTTTGGTCTCCATCACCGGCGTATCCCGGCCAATTCGCCCGATTCCGACCGGGAAAATATGCACCAGACGTTGTTCTGGTTCGAAATAATAGAGTCGCAATTCGGCCAGATTGACGATAATTCCCTCGTAGGGGTATGGTGGTAATATAATTTCCGTCGGTATGGTCAATACATACCCCGGTTGCGGAAGGAACGGATCTACTCCCGGATTTGCTGCCATTAAGGCCAGAAAACCAACATTAAAATCATCTGCAATTTTTGCCAGTGTTTCGCCTTTAACAATTTCATGGTACTGAATACTTCCCACAATATTGCTGCCATTCTGCGGCAGTGCAAAAGTCAGAGCATTCGCCCAGTGACTAATCAACAGCATTACAAGCAATAAACTACGTCGCATCCGTTTCGTTATCCTTTGCCTCTTTATAGATTGATAAGGTTATCGCTCTTTGCTCTTTATGATCAACTATCGGAGCAGGATATGACAAGCTACTGACACTCGTCCACTTCCATGGTGCATGAATAAACTGTTCGGGGACATTTTCTAACTCTGGTATCCAGAACCGGACAAATTCGCCTTTAGGATCAAACTTCTCACCCTGTGATACCGGGTTAAAAATCCGGAAATAAGGCTGACCATCGCATCCCGTTGACGCACACCACTGCCAGCCGCCGTTGTTGGCAGCATAATCACCGTC
>JBNKRC010000187.1:0-4587 GCA_050296215.1 Vibrio sp.
TTATACCAAACGGGAAAAATTGTTGATCTAAATGGACATGATTCCACAAACCGCTCAAGACATCCCTGTTCGCTTGCTCTTTATTTAGAGAGAAAGGGCATCCATGCCCTTGTATGTTTGTTCCATCACATCCATTCAGATGACCAGAAACTTTACTAGAATGGTATTAATCAAACCGTTACCCGACTTCAGGTACAAAGGAGATAATAAATATATAAGTTGTCTTGGGTAAAAAAACAAAAATAAAGGGGCCAAAATGATAAGGCCCCTTGATTATTTCGCACAAACACCGCTGATTAATCGGCAATACCCGAATGTCTCAGCAGCGCATCGATTTCCGGCTCACGCCCCCGGAAACGTTTAAACAGTTCCATTGGCTCTTCGCTGCCGCCCATTTCCAGAATATGGCCGAGGAAGCTGGCACCGGTATCTTTATTAAAAATACCCTCTTCTTCAAAGCGCGAGAAAGCATCCGACGAAAGCACTTCAGCCCATAAGTAGCTGTAGTAACCCGCACTGTAACCACCGGCAAAGATATGGCTGAAGCTGTGTGAGAAGCGATTCCACTCAAGAGCAGGCAGCACCGATACTTTGGCTTTTACTTCAGCCAGAGTTTCCAGTACGCGCGGACCCTCTTCCGGATCATAGTTGGTGTGCAGCGTGAAATCGAACAGACCAAATTCAAGCTGACGCAGGATAAACATGGCGGACTGGAAGTTCTTCGCCGCCAGCATTTTATCTAACATCTCTTTTGGTAACGGTTCACCCGTTTCATAATGACCGGAGATAAAGGCCAGTGCTTCTTCTTCCCAGCACCAGTTTTCTAAGAACTGACTTGGCAGTTCCACTGCATCCCATGGCACACCGTTGATTCCGGCAACCGCTCCGACGGTAACCTGAGTTAACATATGATGAATCCCGTGACCAAATTCGTGGAACATCGTCACCACTTCATCATGAGTAAACAGCGCCGGTTTATCACCAACCGGTTTGTTAAAGTTACAGGTCAGATACGCCACCGGAGTCTGCAGTTCACCGGCAGCCGTGATACGGCGGCCACGGCAGTCATCCATCCACGCTCCGCCCCGTTTATGTTCGCGGGCATAAAGATCCAGATAGAAGCTGCCACGAAGCTGATCCTTCGCATCGAAAATATCAAAGAAGCGCACAGAATCATGCCAGGTTTCAACACCTTCTCGCTCTTTCACCGACATACCGAACACACGGTTCAGCACTTCAAACAGACCACTGATTACTTTGGATTCCGGGAAATACGGACGCAGCTGTTCATCAGAAATCTCAAACAAGTGCTGTTTCTGCTTCTCGCTGTAGTATGCAATATCCCAAAGGTTTAATTCCGTTACGCCAAATTCCTGTCCGGCAAATTCGCGTAATTCCTGAACTTCGCGCTCACCCTGTGGTTTGGCGCGTTTGGCTAAATCATTCAGAAAGCCCAACACCTGATCCGGTGTTTCAGCCATCTTGGTTGCCAGTGACTTTTCGCTGAAATTATTAAAACCAAGCATTTTTGAGATTTCATAACGCAGCTTAAGTTGCTCGGCAATGACCTCACTGTTATCCCATTTACCGGCGTTCGGTCCGCGATCAGACGCGCGGGTCACGTAAGCTTCATACATCTCTTTACGTAGCACCTGGTTATCACAGTAAGTCATCACCGGAAGATACGATGGCATTTCTAAGGTCAGTAAGTATCCTTCCAGCCCCTTCGCTTCGGCGGTCGCTTTGGCTGCCGCTAACGCACTTTCCGGCATACCGGCCAGCTCAGCCTCATCGGTGATATGTTTGGTCCAGCCCATCGTGGCATCAAGTACGTTATTAGAAAACTTCGAACCCAGCTCCGACATCCGTTTGCTGATTTCACCATAACGTTTTTGTTCCGCTAATGGCAGACCAATACCCGATAACTGAAAATCGCGTAACTCATTGGTGATGGTCTTCTGCTGCGCCGGCGTTAACTGGCTGAATTCGTCACTCGTCTTTAATGCTTTGTAAGCTTCAAACAGACCTTTATGCTGACCAACCCAGGTGCCGTATTCAGACAGAAGCGGCAGGCAGCTTTCATACGCTTCACGCAACTCTTCACTGTTTACCACTGAATTCATATGACTGACCGGAGACCAGATACGGCTCAGACGGTCATCCACTTCCTCAATAGGAGCCACAAGATTTTCCCAGGTCGGATGGGTATTACCTTCAAGGACCTGTTCCGTCACTTTGCGGCAATGGGCAATCGCCTCTTCAATCGCTGGCTTGACATACTCAGGTTTAATGCTGGCGAACGGAGGCAAGTCCGTAAAGGTAAGAAGTGGGTTAGACATAAATCATTCCTTTTGTATGAAGACAATGCAGCGCCAGATGCAACTGACGCTTAAATAGTAAATATAGGTAGATAATGCAATATTCAATGGTAGTGTATATATAACTTTTAAATAGATGCCTGTTCCCACCCATTATATTCCTTGAATTGAACCCGCTGATGAAGCCTGAGCACTGCATCTCAGGTTTATTTGGGTATATAATCAGAATCAACCTAATTCCGAATCAACAACGCCTGCCATTCCGGGCCAGAGAGCACATTTTGCTAAGTTATCGTCACAGTTTTCATGCGGGAAATCACGCTGATGTGGTTAAACATATCGTACAAAGCCTGATTCTGTCTGCTCTGCAACAAAAAGAAAAACCCTTTGTTTATCACGATACTCACTCCGGTGTAGGACGCTACGACCTGACTCATGAGTGGTCAGAAAAAACCGGAGAATATAAACAGGGAATCGCCCGGTTATGGCAACAGGATAACTTACCTCAAGAGCTTGATAGCTATATTGATGCCATCAGACAGCTCAATAGTGACGGAGAACTGCGCTATTATCCGGGTTCACCGCGTATTGCCCGTTCTCATATGCGTCGGCAGGACCGCATGGTTCTGACCGAACTGCACCCAAGTGACTATCCGCTTCTAGAGCAGGAATTTCATCGCGACCGTCAGGTCCAAATCTATAAAGAAGATGGTTTTCAACGTCTTAAAGCCAGCCTTCCGCCCAAAGAACGCCGCGGTCTGGTGCTGATCGATCCCCCTTATGAACTGGCTAAAGAGTATCGCGATGTGGTCAATGCGATTGCAGCCAGCTATAAACGCTGGGCGACTGGCATCTACGCTATCTGGTATCCGGTAGTTAATCGTTGTGATATTGATGATATGCTGGATGGTCTGAAATCGTTGGGCATTCGCAAAATCTTACAAATTGAGTTAGGCGTCAGTCCGGATACCAACGAACGGGGCATGACCGCTTCAGGTATGATTGTGATCAATCCGCCCTGGAAGCTGGAAAGTCAGATGCAGTCACTTCTTCCCTGGCTCAAGGAAACAATTGCTCCGGTAACCGGACACTGGAAAGTGGACTGGGTCGTTCCGGAATAAAAATACCAATCAGATCTGTAGCAACAGACTTAACGGAGAAAGTAATGGCAACACATTTTGATTATATCTGTATCGGTGGCGGCAGCGGCGGCATCGCCTCTGCGAACCGGGCAGCGATGTATGGTGCAAAAGTCGCGCTGATAGAAGCGAAAGATCTGGGCGGAACCTGCGTAAACGTGGGTTGTGTGCCGAAAAAAGTAATGTGGCATGGTGCTCAGATTGCTGAAGCGATGCATCTGTATGCCAAAGATTATGGTTTTGATGTCAGCGTGAATGGCTTTGACTGGGCAAAACTGGTTGAAAGCCGCCAGGCTTATATCAGCCGCATTCATCAGGCTTATAATCATGCTCTCAGCAACAATGACATTACCGTGATTAAAGGCTTTGCTAAATTTGTTGATGCTAAGACTGTTGAAGTCAACGGTGAGCACTATACAGCAGAGCATATTCTGATTGCCGTCGGCGGACGTCCGTCGATTCCCGCCATTCCGGGGGCAGAATACGGCATTGATTCGAATGGTTTCTTTGAACTGCAAGCACAGCCTAAACGGGTCGCCGTAGTCGGGGCCGGTTATATTGCGGTCGAGATCGCCGGAGTTCTTAATGCACTGGGCACCGAAACCCACCTTTTTGTGCGTAAAGAGTCGCCTCTGCGTAGTTTCGATCCGATGATTATCGACACCTTAACCGAAGTGATGACCAACGAAGGGCCTGAATTGCACACACATTCAGTACCGAAAGAAGTCATCAAAGAGCAGGATGGCAGTTTTACCCTGCATCTGGAAAATGGTGAAAGCTATCAGGTCGATACTCTGATCTGGGCCATCGGCCGTGAACCGACAACTGATGCAATTAATCTTGCGGTAGCCGGTGTCGAAACCAATGCTCAGGGCTACATCAAAGTCGATGAATATCAGGAAACCAATGTCAAAGGTATCTACTGTGTCGGTGACATCATGGAAGGTGGCATTGAACTGACGCCCGTCGCGGTCAAAGCAGGCCGCCAGCTTTCTGAACGTCTATTTAATCATAAACCGAATGCGAAGATGGATTACTCATTAGTTCCTACCGTCGTATTCAGTCACCCGCCAATCGGTGCTATCGGCCTGACCGAACAGGAAGCCAAAGACAAGTACGGGGAAGATGAC
>JBNKRC010000188.1:0-4586 GCA_050296215.1 Vibrio sp.
ATCCGCTTCTTGAGTCAGGCCCAGCTTACGCGCAAGAGCGATAGCTTTGGCCAACTGAGCGGCATTTTTGGGAGATAACCTGAATTTATTTCTATAGACTTCCCAATTAAGCGGAGCCAGCCAATCGCATTGGGGAAGTGATTTTTTGAGTGTCTGATAGATGGTTAAACCACCTAAGTCGAGATCCTGAGCACAGTAGATAACCTCATATTCAGCAAGAAACGGGTGATTTACTCGGTCACAAATCTGATTCCCGGCTCCCAACAAAATATCGCAATTCTCGATTAAGTCTAGACGCTGGAGAATGGATAAAAACGTTCGGAAACGATAAAAGTTCTCTACGTTTTCAATAATCACCGCTTGTTTTCCGATCAGCTTGCCTTCGGTTTTAAAACCATTCTCATCAGATACCACCACAAAAGGAATATCGGATTGGCACAGTCGGTTTAGCACCAGAATATGCGCATAACTACAGGCAATATCGTGAGATCGGCCATTTTTTGCTGCGTCAATTCGGTCCTGAACATCTGGTAAATACAATGCCCGATGTTTATCCTCATCGATAATCATCAACTGATATCCGCCACGTCCCCGTACCGCCCGGTAGATATTTCGCCACTCGAAAGCATCCGCGAACGGGAGGCTTTCGATAAAACGGTCAAGATTTATCGCCTTGCCTTGTTCGATTTTTTCCAGGTATTGATTAAGTTTCATGACGATAGTTCATTATCAATTTGATATAAAAGATATTACCATTTTCAGTACAATGAGACGAGTTAGTTATCCTGACTAACTCAGGCTTGCGAAAAAACAAACTGAACTATGTCACCAGGATCACCAGGCTTCTAAAGTGCTACAGAAGACAAACGACTTGTTATATACCTTTCGATTGCCTAAACGTAGTGCGCAATATTTATGCGCATGAGGTAACTTTATGAGAAAGACTCTTAATTCGCAAGCTCCCAATAGGGCTACAAACTTAAGTCTTAACAGTGAATTACTTGCTCAAGCGAAACGGTAAACATAAATCTATCAGCCACGATGGAGAAAGCTCTTGAGAAAGAAGTTATACCAAACGGGAAAAATTGTTGATCTAAATGGACATGATTCCACAAACCGCTCAAGACATCCCTGTTCGCTTGCTTTTTATTTAGAGAGAAAGGACATCCATGCCCTTGTATGTTTGTTCCATCACATCCATTCAGATGACCAGAAACTTTACTAGAATGGTATTATTCATTCTTTGTCGATGTACAAAGTGAATGACTTGACACACTAAATACTCGCTTAGTAATTCTCACTCATCAAATGGCAAGTGTTCCAGGCAAACTATTAAGTGATCCTATAGATGACATTAGTACGTTTCGCGACGAAATTATCGCAGCTATAGATTTTCTGATCACCGGCATATAACGCAGATTTTTATCAAAGAAGAGAAGTAAATAAGAAAAGCTTGGAGCGGGCAGCGGGAATCGAACCCGCATCATCAGCTTGGAAGGCTGAGGTAATAGCCATTATACGATGCCCGCAGCATCGGAAATCCCGTTTACTATGCCACAAATTTTAGGAATGAAAAGCGCTTTTTTATAAAATCGCATTCGTTTGCCCAGTAAATAACCAATTTCATATCAGTTGGTTATCTTCTAAACATTACTTATCCGATTTAGTGATCTACCCCGGGAATCTGCCACACGTCCCGGCATTTGTCAGAGAGCAGGACGCCTCAGCAGCTTCGATCATCCATCAAAGCCGCCG
This sequence comes from Vibrio sp., assembly GCA_050296215.1. GTDB lineage: Bacteria > Pseudomonadota > Gammaproteobacteria > Enterobacterales > Vibrionaceae > Vibrio. Next base: position 1,756 of record JBNKRC010000188.1, read on the forward strand.
ATACGTCATAGCGATCCCGCTGATTGCTGAGTGACTAGATAGGTACAACCAGAATATCAATAGGAGACTTATTAATCAGGTTTCTTGAGTAAGAAACAATATTGCTCCAGAAGTTATGATGATGACCGCAGATTAATAAATCATACTCATTCTCTTTGATTGTATTACTAAGCTTATCGCTCAAATTACCTGTACCAACAAAAAAATGAGTAACCGGATAGTCTGTGTATTGTTGAAGATAATGCAATTGCTCATTCGAAGATTCATTCAGAGGTCGCAATGTAGGATCCGCTTGTATATCCATCAGATCTTCATAAGTTTCACCAAATGTTTCATCGATATGAATAAAAGAGATCTCAGCATTGGCAGGTTTTGCTATCGCAATTGCTCTGTCTATCAGCACTTTACTGTCTTCGGACAGTTCCAGAGCAACTAAAATACGTTGGTAATTCATAATTGGCCTCCTGGTAGGAATGACTTTTATGAGAATAGTTCCGATAACCGGTAAATTGCGTCGGACTGGTCGCATATTTATTAAGTTATCTTCTTATTCTTGTTGATCATTTATTCTTTCCTGAGCCACCGTTACCCATTTGCATACCGCCCCTCTGACTCTGATTCTTCTGGGTCCGATTGTCTGTCATTCGCTTTTGCTGATGTAACATATATTCTTCACGGGTTATCACGCCGTCACGATTCCGGTCCAGCGCTTCGAATGCCGGAGCCTGATCCATATTTCTCATCATCGTACCCTCTTCGGTACGCTCTCTGACTCGTTCAGTTCTTACTTTTTCAAATTCTTCTCTGGTGATCATGCCGTCACTGTTCATATCGAACGTTTCATACGATGCCATTCGCGGAAGATTATCACCATCTCCTCTTCCGTTACCCATTCCTGCCGCATAAGATCCCGCAGAAACAGCGACAGAGATGAATACAACAGAAGCCATTTTCACTTTCATAATCTAGCCCTCAATTAAACTAAACCTTGCAATCTAAGCATAGGGGATAATCAGCCAACCGCAACATGAGCCATACAGAAAAAGTTCTGGTTAAAAAGGAGGTTAAAAGAGGTAATAGAGGGAAAGAAAGGCTATATTCCCATGGTGGGGATATAGCCTGCGTAACAACTCAGAAGCGGCTTTTCGCATGCTTGTAGAGCTCTTCATATTCCACGGCTGTACCGTGCCACGAGAAGTCTGTGGTCATGCCATTAATGATCATTTTTTCAATTGCTGCATGATCATTAGCATAAATAGAACCTGCCCAGCGCATTGTTCCCCTCAACGCTTCTGCGTCAAGGTTATAAAACTTAAAGCCCGTTGCCTGGCCAAGATTGCTTGCCGAGTAATTGTTTACTGTATCTTCCAGCCCGCCCGTTGCACGGACAATAGGAATCGTACCGTATCTCATGCTATACATTTGGTTAAGACCACAAGGTTCATAGCGGGACGGCATGACAAAGAAATCGGCACCCGCTTCAACCATGTGTGCCAGTTTATTGCTGTAACCAACGTAACAACCAAATTTGCCGGGGTAAGTCCGGGCATAGTGAGCCAGAGCCTCCTCCTGCCAAAGCTCACCGGAGCCTACAACAACAAACTGGACATCATCCTCACGTAACATTTCATCAATGCATTCGAGGAAAACATCCAGCCCTTTTTGTTCTGCAAGCCGGGACACCACACCATAAACAGGAATGTCGGGGTTAAGCTCTAAACCAAACTCCTTCTGAAGCTCAGCTTTACATACCGCTTTACCGGACAAATCTTCAGAAGTGAAATTCTCAGGAATCAAGGTATCGGTTTCAGGATCCCATTCCTGTATGTCGATACCGTTAATAATGCCACGTAATTTACCCTGAACAGCACGGTGCTGAAGTGCGCTCTGCAAACCAAACCCATATTCACGCGATAGAATTTCTTCTGCATAAGTCGGGCTAACCGTGGTAACGATATCCGACGTTAATACACCGGCTTTAAGGAAGTTGAGCTGATCGTAAAACTCCAGACACTGAAAATTAAAGTAATCCCAGCCAAGACCGGTCCAGTAAAGATTCGATTTATCGAATACACCCTGATAGCCGATATTATGAATGGTCATTACTGATTTGGCTTTACTGAAATTACTATATGAATCGTACAGATGGCTTCTCAGGTACACATTACATAAAGCAGTGTGCCAATCATTCGCGTGTAAAACATCAACGTCAATATCCAGCGCAAGTACCGCCTGCATGATCGCCCTGCTCAGGAAGATAAAGCGTTCAGCATTATCGGAGTATTCATGCCCCTGCCAGTCATAAAGTTTCGGACGATCAAAATATTTGTCACATTCAATGAAGTAGAAAGAGAGGTTTTCGTTGACCTTATGCTGTCGAATCCGAGCCCACTGCTCGTGACCATCCCCAAGAGGTACGCCCAGTAGATCATATACGAGTTCAGTATCGGCACATTTCTCGCCCATAACCTGGGGATAATAAGGCATAAAAACCGAAACATTATGTCCATTTTCCGCCAACGCATATGGTAGAGAGTACGAAACGTCAGCAAGCCCACCAGTTTTGGCGTAAGGTGCGGCTTCACTCGTTGCCCAAATTATATTCATTATTTATTCCTTCAAATAGTCACTGTACGTATTTCACGAACTGGCTTGAAAGCCACCGGCTCAACTGATCTTTAAGTCAGCTCCATTAGATTTTCATATCGTTCCCGATAAAAAGGATATTACAATCTAAACAGTTATTTTTGAAAGAAAATATCACCTTTTTACTCCTATTTTGTCGGACTAACTCCAATTTATTCCTCACAAATTAAACTTAAGCTCGCCCT
>JBNKRC010000189.1:0-4582 GCA_050296215.1 Vibrio sp.
TAATAACAAAGTCAACCTGCTGACAACGGGAAACAGGCTCTCTGAGAGGGCCAAGCGGCAATAACTTTTCGTTACCGAAGCGACGCTGTCCGTCAACGACAATGAATTCAATATCACGCTGCAAGGCATAATGTTGTAATCCATCGTCGGCAATGATCACATCCACGCCACAGGTTAAAAGAAGCTGAGCGGCTTCACTGCGAACCGGGCTCACGACCACCGGAGCCTGAGTTCGCTGAGCAATTAATTTCGGTTCATCACCACAATGAGTTGCGGGGGTCGAAGCAGTCACAATTAATGGATAACAGGGGGCCGTCCCGCCATAGCCGCGGGAAACAACACCCGGCTTATAGCCAAGTTTCTGCAAGACCTCAACCAGCCAGATAACCAACGGCGTCTTACCATTGCCGCCGGCCGTGATGTTACCCACCACAATAACTGGTACCGGAGCACGGTAACTGCTTTTTGCCCCGGTCAGGTAGGCCCGCTTACGTCGCTCGCTGATAACTTTAAACAGACAACTCAAAGGCCACAGTAAATGCCAAGCCAGACAGGCAGTCCAGGACCGGGAAAACCATAACTTGTCTATCACTACTCACCAGCCTGAACTTGATGGAGCTGCGCATAGGCACCGTTTGCTGCCAGCAGTTCGGAGTGATTACCGCGTTCAACCACTTTGCCGCCGTCAATCACCAGAATTTCATCCGCATCTTCGATTGTCGACAACCGGTGAGCGATCACCAGGACGGTCTTGTTGCGCTGTAATGTTTCCAGTGCAGCCTGAATCGCCCGCTCTGATTCCGTATCCAGAGCAGAAGTCGCTTCATCCAGAATCAGGACAGGCGTATCACGTAACAGTGCGCGGGCAATGGCAACGCGCTGACGCTGACCACCGGATAAACTTGCACCGTTTTCACCAATCATGGTGTCCAGACCATCAGGCATATTCTGGATAAATTCCATACAGTGCGCCAGTTGTGCCGCTTTCTCGATATCCTCCCGCGAATATTTATCTGATGCGGCATAAGCGATATTGTTCGCAATGGTGTCATTAAATAAGTGCACATTCTGTGAAACGATACCAAACTGAGCACGCAGGTTGGTGAGCTTGTAATCGTTAATATCAATCCCATCAAGCAGTATCTGCCCTGAATCAATATCATAAAAACGGGTCAACAGGCTGGCAATGGTACTTTTCCCGGAACCTGAACGGCCAACCAATGCCAGAGTTTTCCCTTGAGGCAGGGTAAAGGAGAGATCCGAGAGTGCGGCCGAATCCTTACCGGCATAAGTGAAGCTGACATTTTTTACTTCAATATTGCCTTTAGCCCGTCTTGTCTCAAGTTCACCCTGATCTTTTTCCCGATCTAAATCAATAATACCGAACAGAGTCTGGCTGGCGGCGATGCCGCGCTGGAAAGGCGACATAACATTGGTTAATCCGTTGATAGGCCGGCGTAAAGCAAACATTGCGGAAAATACCACGGTAAACGTCCCGGGAGTCAGTTGCTCTTTAAACTCTTCCATACTCGCAAGGAAAAGCACTACAAACAGTGCCAGAGACGCAATCAGTTGGATAACCGGATTAGCCACCGCCTGGGCGGTTGCCAGTTTCATCGACTGCTGACGCATACGGTTACTCACCGAATCAAAACGTTGCCGCTCTACCTCGTGACCTCCGTAACTCAATACGACCTTATGCCCTTTCAGCATCTGTTCAGCCGACGAAGTCACTTCACCCATAGTGGTCTGCATATTTTTAGAAATCTTGCGAAAACGCTTGGATACAATAGAAACCGCCGCCGCAACAACCGGCACAATCACAACGAGTACTAAAGAGAGCTGCCAGCTGTTCCAGAACATCAACACTAATAAACCGGTTATGCTGGCGGTTTCGCGCACGATATTCACCAGTGCCTGACTGGTCGCCGTAGCAATCTGTTCCGAGTCATAGGTGATCCGGGACAAAAGTTTTCCGGTCGACTCCTGATCAAAAAAGCTGACCGGCATATGCATAAATTGATTAAACACTTTCCGGCGCATCAGCATCACAACATTGCCTGATACCCAGCTAAGGCAATAAGTAGAAATAAATCCGCTTAAACTACGTACCAGCATCACCCCTAAAATGATAAATGGGAGCTTGCGCAGAAAATCACTCTCAGCGGAACCGAACCCTTCATCAAGAAGTGGTTTAAGCAGGGATATCATATAGGTATCAGATACCGCGTTAATCACTAACGCAAAACCTGCGACCACCAAACCCATTTTATAGTCACGAATATATGTCCATAATCGCTTAAAGGTTGTCCACGTAGCGTCGTCTCGTTCTTTAGACATAAAAAACCATATAAAATCTAATAATAAAATCTGCCGTCATTCTACCTGTTTACGCAGCATCTGCCTATACCAAGGCGAATAGCTAAACAGGGAATCCGTTCTGCGCATGCTGCTGATCATCTTTTCATTTTTAGTAAAACGAACCGATATCTGCCCCGCTTCTCCAGTATCTAACCACTCAGCCCCAGATTGCAGATAGCGGGATTTCACCTCTGGTGCAGGAAATTGCCAGCGACTATTTTTTGCCAGTGATGCCAGTGCCCATTGAGGAGAAACCGCTTTTACAAAGGCTTGCGTAGAAGAACTGTGGCTTCCATGGTGAGGTACAAGTAAAATATCGCTCATCACATTGCTTTCCTGCTTAAGCAGAAGCATTTCTGCTTCGGCTTCAATATCACCGGCCAGCAACACCGAATGGCGATATTTATGATCAATAATTTTGACAACACAGGAAAACTGATTGTTTTTAAATAACGTTGGTTGCGGAGGCCAAAGTACGCGAATATCCAGTCCCTGCCAGTGCCAATGCATACCGGCAATACATGACAGATATCCATCAAATTTCTGGCTGGTTAATTTAAGCCCGGGGTGCCAGCGCTGTTCCACCTTAGTCCGTCCGCCCGCATGGTCATTATCGAGATGACTGAGGATAAGCGCATCCAGTTTCCACACCCCCCATTTTTCGAGCAAAGGGGTAATCACAAAGTCTGCGGCACTCCCCGTATCCCAGGCAGCGCCCGTATCATATAAGAGGTAGTGTTCATTTTTTCCGATTAATACCGCTAATCCCTGCCCCACATCCAGAACATCCAGGCTCCAGCTGTCTCTTTTATCATCAGCCAGCGAGATAAAGCCGAGTAATATGGCGAGAATACCCCAGCGAATGATCAGCAGATGCCTGAGTAATATGATGACAATGATAAGGGTGGCGAAATATAACCACGATTCCGGAACGATTAACCAGTAATCGGCAGCTAGCGGAGTTAACCAGTCTAATGGCTGCAACGTATAATCCACCATATTCCATAACAGGCCGGACAATGACGGGACTATGAACGTGAATGCTAACGAAATAAACATAAGCGGTATGACGACCATGCCAAACCACGGAATGAACACCATATTATAAAATGGCGCTACAAGGCTGAATCCGCCAAAAAGCAATGCAGCCAAAGGCATCATTAACAGAGTGAGCAACAGATGACTTTTAATCCATCCGCCCGCTCGTGCCTGGATCGAAACGGCCTGACTACCATTAAAAACGACGTAGCTCACGCAAAGTACCGCGATAAAAGAAAGCCAAAAGCTCGAATTAACGGAAGCATTGGGATTGAATATCAGGACACATCCGATCACCAGCAACATTCTCTGCCAGTAGCAAAGGCGAATATTGACAGCCATCAGAAGGAAACTGGCAACCAGCATGATCAGTGCTCTCTGCGTCGGTAATGTAAAATCAGCTAACCAGCTGTAACAGAACGCCATCAGCAGACCACAACAACGATGGATCCAGTATCCTCGCTTGAGCCAGCTACCAGACAGCGAAAACAACAATATACCGAAAGTAAAAGCGATAGAGATATGCAGGCCGGAAATAGCAATGAGATGAGCCAGCCCGCTTGATTTAAGCTGTCGCCACTGCTGCTCAGAAATCCCGCTTCTGTCAGCAAATGCCAGCGCCATTATCAGATTATGGTGAGGAAAATGCGCAATAACATCAGATACCCGCTCCATTAAAACTATCCGCCTGCTTGGACGGTGCTGCACATAAAATGGAGAACCTCCTACCACAAATGCCCTAGCTAACACATTTTGACTGAAATAGTATCTCTCGCTATCCATACCGGCCTGATTCAACTGACCATAAATGGGCTTTATTTTTACCTTAAAACAGGCAGTGTCTCCCGACTGTAACTTAACCGGAGTATATAATTTCACCCTTGGCTGCAAATACCAGGGTAAAAGGCTATCGTTGATCTGTATAATCTGTGCGATACCACTAAATCCAAAACTATTTTGTGTAAAAGAGCTGTCAACTTTTATGTTTATGGTAGTATTCTGATCAGGAAGATAAATCCTGTCTGACTCGCAAAGAATCCGATTACCAAAAGCGATAGCGATAAACAAACCTGCTGTGATACCCAGCATGATTCGGGTTATTGCAGGAAACCGGAATAGAATAATTGTTAAATAGTAAATGACTATGATGCCAGCCCAAACCATACCGGGGATTTCTGGCCAG
>JBNKRC010000190.1:0-4543 GCA_050296215.1 Vibrio sp.
AATCGCCTACGACTTCACTAAAGATCCTAAGTATAAACAAGCCATGATTGACGCAATGGACTATATTCTGGGACGAAACCCCCTTGACCAATCTTATGTGTCAGGCTACGGGACCCGTCCGTTACTAAATCCTCATCACCGATTCTGGGCTCATCAGGTTGATCAGAACTCTCCACGTGTTCCGCCGGGGGTGATATCAGGAGGTCCTAACTCTATTAACTTCAGCGATCCGGTTGCATCAGCGATGAAAGGGAAATGTATTGGACAGACTTGTTGGAAAGATGAAATCGGAGCCTGGACATTGAATGAAGTGACCGTTAACTGGAACGCTCCTTTCTTCTGGGCGGTAAGCTTCCTTGATGACAGCGTCTCTCAATAGATAAGATCGCACTTTGCTAATTCAATCCGCCTTTTATAAGGCGGATTGAAACGTTATTCTGAAACTACCCTATCGTATCACTTTCGTTCCCGTCGATTTATCAGCAGTTTTTCTTACGATAATCAACGAATCAATCAAACAGTAAACCACTATTTATAGCGAGATTTGGTTGACTCTCTGGCAATTAAATTGATTGGCGGTACTCTGACTTGTCGATGTTCGCCAACTAACAGACCTAAGATACAATGAGCACTAAGAGCACCGAGCTCTTCAAGCGGCTGTCTGAGTGTGGTCAGTGAAGGTGTAAAAAAAGATGAGATGGCGAGATCATCAAACCCGACAACGGAGACATCTTCAGGAACTCGCATACCGTGATCGTGCAGAGCTTTTACCGCTCCGTACGCAGTCAAATCATTCGCGGCAAATATTGCGGAAAAAAAGACCTTTGAATTAATTAACTCAACGGTTTTATCGTAGCCGGTTTGAAGACTGAAATCGCCATCCAGCAGCAACTTTTCTTTTAGATCGATCCCCGACTCCAGCAACGCCCTCTCGTAGCCTTTTAAACGACAAAATGCGTCATCATGATTTGGTAGCCCCTTGATGTGGGCAATATTAACATGTCCCAGCTGTATCAAATGCAACGTCGCTAAATAACCACCAAGCGTATTGTCCAGGCGGATCGACTGAATATTTTCTCCTTCGATACTGTAGCCCAGAGCAACAACCGGAATCTGAGCGGCGCACTTTCTGATGAGTTCTTCGCTGACATTTCCGGCAATGATGATAAGGCCATCAACATTACTGTTTAAGAGATATTCCATAGAATAGGATACGAGTTTTTTCTGCCAGCTATTTGCTGATATCAATAACGAATAACCGTGCTCAGCAAGCACTTTCTCCATATCGATAAGAATATTACTGGTGTAAGGGCTATCAGGATTTTGAGCCAAAACCCCAATTGTCATGGTTCGCCCCTGTCCGAGTTTATTTGCAACAAGCTGAGGTTTGAAATCCAGCTCTCGCATGGCCTGCTCAATTTGTTCACTTTTATCATTTGAGACGAATGAAGTTCGATTTAAGTACCTTGATACCGTACTTGGGGACACTTTTGCTAACTTAGCTACATCATAAGCTGTAGGTTGCTTTACCTTTTCCGTTTTGCTCATATTATCACCAAAAGCTAATAGCAGACTTTACTTACATCATTAATAACAGACAACTCAATATAAGTGAAGAAAAAAAGAGGTTGAATAAAATCAACCTCTTATAACATTAGAATTATTTATATAGATAAGAAAAGATCATTCCAGGTCTAAAATAACGGCCAGCCGTATATCGCATCCCGCGGTTTACCAGCCATATGTATAGTTTTTCAGATACCTGAACGTCATCATGATCAATCGGTGCAAAAACCTGTAAAAAATCCGGCTTACGATGAGCCAGATCCGGACTGACTCGTCCATCATCTTTTATTGCAGATATCGCTTTCAACTGGCAGTACCAACCAGATGCCATATCATCGCTTACCTGAAATTCTTCAGACAGATCCTCTACCGTTATAGGAACTGAACAATTGAATCCCTCTGGTGCCGCAAAAGGAATTTTTGCCGAATGGTAAAGTGTATTGTATACCGTATTCAACAGTGTCTCAGCCTTATCATTTTTGCCTGACATTTTTAACGCGGTTGCGACACTAAACTGAATTCCCCCCCAGACATCCTGAGCTTGAAAGGCCTCATGAGGTAGTCCGTTGGACAACGTCATGTTGGCAACACCTAAATTAGGACTGTTGAGAATAAAGTTCGTCTCATATAAAAAATCAAGTGAACGACAAACGCGATCAGCCGGAAATAAACCGTCCGCACCAACCAGTTTCAAATACGTATCCGCGACAAGAGCATCGCCGAAACTATTGTCTGAATCCAGAATCATGACCTGATACTCTCGGGTAAATGCCAGCGGTGCCGTATTTAACAAGATTTTCTTTTTCTGCAATCGTTGCTCAATTCGCGAAAGCGAAGACTCACAATCAAAATCATCTAAATACGCATTTAAAATATTTTTGTCTGCTACTTCGTCGCCGGACAAAATCAGGCCAATAGACGCCAGTGGCTCAAAGTCAGAGCCGGTCAGGTGTTTAGCCTGGATTGGGGTAACAAAGAAATGATAGTAGCCCTTTCTCTCATCCCACAAGCTTCGTTCCAGCGTGGTAAGCGCGGCCTGAGAGTTGTCAGAGTATTGACCGGCTAATGACTCTTCTCCCATAATTTTAGCCAACTCTGCGGCCACTTTTAATCCGGCAGCCCAAAGACTTGCACAGTAAATTGAAATACCGTGGGAAGATAAGTTATCAAAGGTGTCATCTGTACCATGAGTTAATGGCAATGTATCGCCTTCTTCAATTAAACCGGACAGAAAACGAATGCTTTCCTTCACGGCTGGCCAGCAGTACTTCACCACTTCCACATTCTTGGTGCGCTGATAATGGCGGTACACCATGAGAATATATTTAGGCGCCAGATCCTTCCACTCCTTAACATTATGCCAGCTATAAGCATCCGGATTAATATCAAAAGGACTACCCAAGTCATGGATGACGGCCCCACGAACGGCCCTTATCCCCTCATACTTAGAATCGATTAATTCTGCATAAGGTTTATCTTCATATTCCCAATAGCGGCGTATCGTACCGTCTGCCGCAAGAATAGCGTCTGAAAACGCTTCCATTACTTTGCCGTCAAGTTCAGGCAACAGATACATCAGAGAAAATGAACCATAAAAATAGACATCAAGGGAATTAAAGAACGGGTAATCAACACACTCCTTGACTAAGAAGCGGTCTTTTTTATCCCATACGGTCGACTCGGCAAGGAAGGAGAGCGTATTCATAGCCATGGTAGAAAACTGCTCTGCACAATGAGCATCTTCGATCGCTTCTTCCGCTCTGTGGAGGAACTCATTTTGCTGCTGAACAATCTTTTCTTCAATCGCGTCTAGCTGTGGCAGAAGTTCCTGAATGATGGCACTTGCTCTCAACTCATCCGGGAAGTAGTTGACATAGGCTTTTTCTGATAAAAGAGTATCTATCCAGATTTTGCTGTGATCCATTACCTGAACAAAACGGAGATCAACCGTCTCTCCCGGCTGCAGTTCTATCTGCACACAGACAAGCGAACTCAGGCTTTCGCGTCCGCTATAAATTCCATGATCAAAGTGACAATTTGTACGCCCGGTCATCAAAGCAGAAGAAACCTGCTTGCCGACTTTGCTGGTGTAAACAGATGGCTTAACCGTCACAGTGATTTGCCCTGACTGCAAAGACTCAGCAGTGGTCACAACTCCGTACGCCACCTCGCCTTCAATGTCCGCAGCATAAGGAGAATCACTCGTTAATGATACACCAGTGAATTGCTGATCATCTGCCGCTAAATTAACGCAGGTATTTTTCTGCTTGATGGGATTTTTCGTTAAAAAACACGCAGAATCCTGCATGCCATCCCTGCTTTTTCGATAAGTCGAACCATGCAGGTTCTCGAATGCCTGAACCAAAGTAACAATTTTAACATCATCAGAAATGTTCCTGACTTCAAACTGATTCCAGTGAGCTGGCAGTGAACACAACTTCTTATCGTCTTTAACAATCGGTGAAACAACCTGTCTGGCAATGCTGATTCCGGGTATTCCCGAATACTCATAATGCGCTATTGGATATAACGCTTCGTAGTTGATATCTTCCTGCGCAATGCCGTCTATCGGGCCATCTTGTCCGGCAGTAAGAGAAAGTCCTCGCGCTGATTTGTTAACGAGTAATCCATCAAAAAAATCTATCGCCACCAGAATTTGGGTCATAAGTGAATTGGGGTTGTCTTCGATCGAATCCTTCGTTCTCTGACTAAACTCAATATGCCACCTTGCAAAGTTTGACTTGTTCCCAATGTAAAAATCCAACGTCAATAAAGCGTTCTTAATCTTTTCCAGAGCATGATCTTTATTCTTAACCTCCAGTTTTTTTCCACCAAATTTAGCCGGATAAAATTCCAGAAAACGTTCAAGTCCGCTAAGGTCACTTATATCCAGTGAATCGATTGAAGGCAGATCCATCACAGAGATATAAAAGTCGTTGAAGTTAATATCATCCTCAGAGCAATCGATATAAACTCC
>JBNKRC010000191.1:0-4531 GCA_050296215.1 Vibrio sp.
GCTGTTTATCGTACCATTGACTCTGCGGCTTCGAGCAAAGCCAGTATTTTTATTACCGGTGAAAGTGGTACCGGGAAAGAGGTCTGTGCAGAAGCCATTCATGCTGCAAGTAAGCGAGGTGATAAGCCTTTTATTGCCATTAACTGTGCGGCTATTCCTAAAGATTTGATTGAAAGTGAATTATTCGGGCACGTTAAAGGGGCATTTACCGGAGCTGCTACCGACAGGGAAGGGGCAGCGGAGCTGGCTGATGGCGGCACTCTTTTCCTCGATGAACTGTGTGAAATGGACTTAGATTTGCAGACTAAGTTATTGCGTTTTATCCAGACCGGTACGTTCCAGAAAGTCGGCTCATCAAAAATGAAAAGTGTTGATGTCCGGTTTGTTTGTGCTACCAACCGGGATCCGTGGAAGGAAGTGGAAGAAGGGCGTTTCCGGGAGGATTTATATTACCGGTTGTATGTGATTCCACTCCATTTACCGCCACTCAGAGAACGCGGTGACGATGTGATTGAGATTGCTTATTCGCTATTGGGATACATGGCGAAAGAAGAAGGTAAAGAATTTATTCGTTTGGCCCCGGAAGTCATTGAACAATTCACTCATTACGAATGGCCCGGAAATGTACGCCAGCTACAGAATGTGTTACGTAATGTCGTAGTACTCAATCAAGGGAAAGAGGTCAGCCTTGAGATGTTACCTCCGCCACTAAACAGACCGGTCGGTTTAACACCGGAACGGTTGAACGAGTCATCACCTGTGGAAGATAATTCTCTCTCTGTTAAGGATGTTTATCCACTGTGGTTAACGGAAAAAATGGCGATTGAACGGGCAATTGAAGTTTGTGATGGGAATATTCCGAAAGCAGCGTCTAAACTTGAAGTAAGTCCTTCAACAATTTATCGAAAATTGCAGATGTGGAATAGCAAAGAGAGTGTTTAAGTGGATATATTAAACCAGGAAAAAATACAACAGCTTGCAAATGAAATCGGCCAAGAAAACATTCCTATGCTACTCGACATTTTTGTCGGTGAGTTGTCGAGTTACATGGCAATATTGACCGAATGTCCGCAAGCTGAAAGAAGTAAGCAATTGGGAGAGATCAGCCATGCTTTAAAAAGCAGTGCGGCAAGTTTCGGAGCAGACAAATTGTGTGCTCTTGCACTTGATGTTGATTCTCAGGTTAAAGCCGGTAGCCCGGTCGGTGATGATGAGCTGCTTGAAGAGTTTGTTGCGTTGCTTAGCATTACCCATGACAAGTATGCTGAACTGATTTAAACCGTACCTTTCCGTTGGTGTGGAATTTTACTTGATAGATCTCATCAATGAATGAAATAGATTCATTCCATTTAGTAATCTTTAAATTTTGGTTCACAATTACTCAGGTAACCTCATTTGTTGAGGTATTAGGAGACAGTTATGGAATCGCAAAAAGTTAAAGATTATATGATAAAACAACCCGTCACTTTTACCGCAGATATGTCTCTTTCTGCCGCGCTGGAAAAAGTGATCCATTCTGAGTTTATCGGTGGACCGGTGGTGGATGAGCAAAGAATGGTTGTGGGTTTTTTATCCGAATATGATCTTCTTGATAAACTGGTTAAAGTCAGTTACTACTGCCAGGACAGTTACCAGGTGAAGGACTGTATGACGACCAATGTTGTGGCTGTTGAATCTGATACGCCCATTATTGAGGTGGCAGAGAAAATGACAGCAGGAAGACATAAGGCTTATCCCGTGATCGATGAAGGTAAACTGGTCGGACTCATTACCCGGCGGGTTGTTCTGAAAGCGGTAGATGAAAGTTTGCTTAACTGTTTCGGTCATCAGGTATGATAAAGGAATAGAGCGCCTCTATTCCTTCTTATCCTTGGATTCAGCCTCATGCGTATTGCTGATCAGGCTATCAGTAACTTTGGGAGCGGGACATATAAACTTTCCGTTAATTCGCTGAGCATTTGATCATAGACATGGGCTACTGCGAGTGAAATGTCACCCGTTAGTTCATACATTTTTTCGAGGTCGATATCATACCCCGGGTTGTCGTGAATGCTGCCGAGAATGTCCATGGCTTTCGCGCAGGCCGGAGATGAGATGCTCATCGGGTGGATCAGGCTTAGCTGATTGAGTTTACGTCTTACTACATCGGAGTAGTGTTGTAGGCGTAATCTTCCGTCGTGACTTCCCATATCTTCAATGCTGATGCGTAGCTGAGTCAGGGCATCCATGGTGTCAATGATTTGTTGCCAGTTCATATGATACTCATCGCTGAGATCTTCCCGATTAACTTCTACCAGCCAGGCCAGCATCACTTCGTCCATTAAAAACATACAATGACGGATAGCTTTACCGTGGATCATCTGGTTACGGGCCACCGTACGCTCATTCCAGTCTTTCATCAGTGCTTTTAATTTTAGCTGTAATACCCGGTACATCGGTTTGTTATCTAAATGAGCTATCGAAATTAGATGATTTGTTTTTTCACGCATATGATCGTGCAGATGATTTAATTCAGCACTACGATTCTCGCTAAAAACGAGCGCACGGTGAGTGGCACCACGATGTTGACGGCACAGATACAATACCTGGCGCAGGACGATCAGAAGTTCGTATTTACGTTGCAGAGTTGTCTCTCGTTGCTTGGCCAGATAAAACATAAAGCCTAAAATACTTAATGATATTAGGATTGAAATCACCACAAACATAGCCAACTCCTTTTGATATGTTTACCCATGAAAATTGTTTCAATTTTTCTTTATTATTAGCATAGATAGTGCCATAAATAATATTCATAATAATCAGGTGTTTAACTATTATTTAACATTATTCACGCTCTTTTATGGTGCATTATTATTTATATTGGTGAGTGACAATCAGATAAAATAAAACCCCTGCCGAATCGTTCGTAACAGGGGTTTTTATATTCCGCTGGAAATGGGTATTACATGACCCGCATACCAGGCTGAGCGCCTTCGTGAGGTTCAAGAATCCATAATTCGCTGCCGCCAGGTCCTGCGGCTAAAATCATGCCTTCAGACATGCCAAACTTCATCTTACGTGGTTTAAGGTTTGCCACCATAACCGTGTACTTGCCGACCAGATCTTCCGGTTTGTAAGCCGCTTTAATTCCAGAGAATACCTGACGAATTTCACCGCCGATATCAAGCTGGAATTTAAGTAGTTTGTCTGCTTTAGGTACCGACTCACATGAAATAATTTTAGCGATTCGCATGTCTACTTTAGCGAAATCATCAAACTCGATCTCATCTGCGATCGGATCTTTACTCAATTCAGTTTCTTCCGGTTTGGCAGCCTGACTTGCAGCGGCTTCCTGAGCTGCATCTTCTTTTGATGCTTCAATCATCGCTTCAATATTTTTGCTGTCGATGCGGTTAAACAGGGCCTTGAATTGGGTAATTTCGTGCGCTGTCAGTGGTGTTTTGATGGCGTCCCAGGTCAGTTCCTGATTGAGGAACGCTTCACTGCGAGCGGCCAGTTCCGGCATCACCGGTTTCAGGTAGGTGATAAGTACGCGGAACAGGTTCAGACCAACAGAACAGATGTCCTGAAGTTCCTGATCTTTGCCTTCTTGTTTTGCCACAACCCACGGTGCTTTTTCATCAACATACTGGTTTGCTTTATCCGCCAGTGCCGTGATTTCGCGAATCGCGCGGGCAAATTCGCGGGTTTCGTAAAATCCTGCGATGCGTTCTTCGGCGTCTGCAAACTCTTGGTACAGGGCCGGTTCAGCAAAGCTTGCTGACAGCTGACCGTCAAAGCGTTTGCTGATGAATCCGGCATTACGGGATGCCAGGTTAACGATCTTGTTCACCACGTCAGCGTTAACACGTTGAGTGAAATCTTCCAGATTCAGATCGAGATCATCAATGCGGCTGTTCAGCTTAGCAGCGTAGTAGTAACGAAGGCATTCCGGATCCAGATGCTCTAAGTAAGTACTCGCTTTGATAAATGTCCCTTTGGATTTCGACATTTTCGCGCCGTTTACTGTGACATACCCGTGAACGAAGACGTTGTTTGGTTTTCGGAAGCCGGAGCCTTCCAGCATCGCCGGCCAGAACAGGCTGTGGAAGTAAACAATGTCTTTTCCGATGAAGTGATATAGTTCAGTCTGGCTGTCTTTATTCCAGTATTCATCGAAATCCAGATCATCGCGTTTGTTACACAGGTTTTTAAATGAACCCATATAGCCAATCGGTGCATCCAGCCAGACGTAGAAGAATTTGTTTTTCTCGCCCGGGATTTCAAAGCCGAAATATGGCGCATCGCGGGAAATGTCCCACTGTTGCAGGCCGGATTCAAACCATTCCTGCATTTTGTTTGCCGTTTCTGACTGTAACGAACCGGAGCGGGTCCACTCTTTCAGCATGCTTTCAAACTGAGGCAGATCGAAGAAGAAATGCTCAGAATCTTTCATCACCGGTGTTGCGCCTGATACTGCCGACTTAGGATTAATCAGGTCTGTCGGGCTGTAAGTTTCACCACACGCATCGCAGTTATCGCCATACTGGTC
>JBNKRC010000192.1:0-4518 GCA_050296215.1 Vibrio sp.
GTAGCAACCACAAAGTTGAATGGAACCGTGAGCTTGCTGTGTTCGAACTGGATCGCGTTGAACCACAGATTTTTGCAAAACCAACTAACTACGGTTTTATCCCGCAAACTCTTGACGAAGATGGCGATGAGCTTGATGCACTAATCATCACCAGCGAACCTCTGACAACCGGTGTTTTCCTTAAAGCTAAAATTATCGGCGTAATGAAATTCGTTGATGACGGCGAAGTTGATGACAAAGTTGTTGTCGTTCCTGCTGACGACCGTAGCAACGGTAACGCGATCAACTCTCTGGAAGATCTTCCGGCACAACTTATCAAGCAAATCGAATTCCACTTCAATCACTACAAAGATCTGAAGAAGGCCGGTACAACAACAGTTGAAAGCTGGGGCGATATCGCTGAAGCGAAAGAAGTTATTGCTGAATCAATCACACGTTGGAACGACCAATAATTGATTGAAGCGGTTAAGTAACATGCGTCTTCATTGCTAGGCACATATTACTTAACATTCTGAATAAAAGCCGCTGGCATGTCAGGTGCCAGCGGCTTTTCTCACCAAGAAGGAAAAACGTCCTAAACCGGGCGTTAATTTCACTCTTCGTCCCGGTATTGATCAAGAAACTGTTGCAATGTATCCACCATAGGTTTGCTTCCGACAAAGAACGGTGCTCGCTGATGAAGTTCCGTTGGCTCAATGTCCAGAATCCGTTGAGATCCATCAGTCGCCACACCACCGGCCTGCTCCATCAGAAATGCAATCGGATTACATTCGTACAGCAGACGTAATTTACCCTGAGGATAGTTCGCGATGCTCGGGTACATATAGATGCCGCCTTTCAGCAGGTTACGGTGGAAATCGGAAACCAGAGAGCCGATATAGCGTGAAACGTAAGGACGGTTATCTTCCGGTACGTTTTCCTGGCAATACTTGATGTATTTCTTCACGCCGGCAGGAAAGCGGATATAGTTGCCTTCGTTGATGGAATAAATACGCCCTTCATCAGGAATCATCATATTTTCATGCGATAAGCAGAACGAACCGATGGACGGATCATAAGTGAAGCCGTTCACCCCATTCCCGGTTGAATAGACCAGCATAGTGGATGAGCCGTAAATTACATACCCGGCTGCAACCTGCTTATGTCCCGGTTGCAGAAAGTCAGCTTCGGTGGGGGTGGTGCCGATTGGCGATACCCGGCGGTAAATAGAAAAAATGGTGCCGACTGACACGTTAACATCAATATTGCTCGAACCATCCAGCGGATCCATTAACACAACATATTTGGCGTTTTTGTTAAGTTCTTTATTAAACGAGACGGCTTCGTCTTCTTCTTCGCTGGCAACGCCACAAACCCGGTCCCGGGCTTCCAGGGCGGCCTTAAATACGTCGTTGGCATAAACATCCAGTTTCTGTTGCGCTTCGCCCTGAACATTTTCAGTACCTACTGCTCCGGTGATATCCACTAATCCCGCTTTATTGATTTCACGGTTAACGATTTTGGTGGCTAACTGGATGGAAGCAAGTAGTGAGGATAAATCTCCGCTTGCGTGAGGGAAGTCCGCTTGTTTTTCAACAATAAACTCTCCGAGAGTCTGTATTTTTGACATGTTATTTCCTTTAGCATGTATGGGAGGGAAGGCATTATGCTTTGCGTTGAACGTTAAGAGCGATTCTATGAGCGTAATCTTATTATTGGTAATGAACTAACCGATCAACTTCACATTTTTTAATAGAGCGTTATTCGGGAAAATCCGGGCCATTTTTTTGCGTTTTTTTCGTGATTTTCCTTGCTATAAACTGACTCGCTTTTATCGGCTGAATCGGGATAATGGTAGGCAGTAAACCAAGCGTATAAAGAGAATCATAAATGCACATACATATCTTAGGAATTTGCGGCACATTCATGGGCGGGGTTGCGATGCTTGCCCGGCAGCTGGGACATAAAGTCACGGGATCTGATGAAAATGTTTATCCGCCGATGAGTACCATGCTTGAATCTCAAGGTATTGAAATTATTAAAGGTTATGATCCTTCTCAATTCGAAATTGAACCTGATTTAGTGGTGATCGGTAATGCTATGAGCCGAGGCAACCGGTGTGTGGAGTATGTGCTTAACCATAACCTGCGTTATGTCTCCGGCCCTCAGTGGTTACAGGAATTTCTGCTTCAGGATCGCTGGGTGGTGGCGGTATCCGGAACACATGGGAAAACCACCACCTCAAGTATGATTACCTGGATTTTAGAACAGTGTGGTTACCAGCCCGGTTTCCTTGTCGGAGGTGTGCTGGGGAACTTCGGTATTTCAGCCAGACTGGGTGAAAGTATATTTTTTGTGGTAGAAGCGGACGAATATGACAGTGCTTTTTTTGATAAGCGATCTAAGTTTGTTCACTACCACCCGCGGACACTGATCATAAACAACCTTGAGTTTGATCATGCTGATATTTTCAATGATCTTGAAGCGATTAAGCGGCAATTTCATCATTTAGTGCGAACCGTTCCAGGTAACGGACGCATTCTTGCTCCGGCAAAAGATGAGGCAATTTCGGATGTTTTAGCCCGGGGATGCTGGAGTGAAACCGAGTTTTTTGGCGAAGATGGCCAGTGGGGCGCTGAAAAACTGACCGCTGATGGTTCTTCATTCCGGATTTTGTTTGAAAATCAGGTTGTCGGGGAGGTTAACTGGGATTTAGTCGGCGATCATAATGTGAATAATGCGGTGATGGCTGTTGCAGCCGCCCGTCATGTCGGTGTGACTCCGGACCTGGCATGTGAGGCTTTAGCCGGTTTTGTGAACACAAAACGCCGTCTGGAACTGAAAGGGCAGGTGAATGGTATTTCGGTTTATGATGATTTTGCTCACCATCCCACGGCAATCGCACTGACATTGGGCGGACTGCGTAATAAAGTAGGGGAGCAGAAAATCCATGTGGTGCTTGAACCCCGTTCTGCAACGATGAAACTGGGTGTGCATAAACAGACACTGGCGGCTTCATTAGCACAGGCCGATACGGTAAGTCTGTACCAGCCCGACAATATTCCCTGGTCGGTTCAGGATGTCGCGGATCAGTGTGCTCAGCCGGCCTTCGTCAGCGATGATATTGACCAGCTGGTGGCTCATCTTTGCGCTGTGGCAAAGCCGGGTGACCAGATTCTGATCATGAGCAATGGCGGATTCGGCGGTATTCACAATAAATTATTAGAGGCTCTGGAGCTGTAAATGGGATATTCCGGTACACGAAAAACAATCACACTGGCTTTTACCGGTGCTTCCGGTGCGCCTTACGGGCTGCGCTTGCTCGAGTGCCTGATCGCCGCCGATTACCACGTTTATCTGTTAATTTCGTCGGCGGCCCGGGTCGTGTTGGCGACCGAACAGGGTCTGAAACTACCGGCCGGGCCGGAAGCGGCAAAAGCCGCTCTGGTGGCGTATCTTAAGTGTGATCCCGCCGGACTCACCGTGTGTGGTAAAGATGACTGGTTTTCTCCGGTTGCATCAGGGTCGGCGGCACCCAAGCAAATGTTGGTGTGCCCCTGCTCAGCCGGCAGTGTGGCGGCCATTGCTCACGGCATGTCGGATAACCTGACGGAAAGGGCGGCCGATGTGATACTTAAAGAACGCGGGCAATTGCTGTTGGTGGTTCGGGAAACGCCGTTCTCAACCCTCCATCTGGAAAATATGCGCAAGCTGTCGCAAATGGGGGTGATCATTATGCCGGCCTCTCCGGGATTTTATCATCAGCCATCAACCATTAATGATCTGGTGGACTTTATGGTCGCAAGAGTTCTGGATCATCTGGGAATCGAGCAGACGTTAATCGCGCCATGGGGCTATGATCACCGGGTAAGTGAGTAGCTTATTCAGTTAATAAACAGTAATATTTAACCGACTCATCGGGGAGCAAACCGGTCTTGAATAAGACCAATGCTGAGATCAAGCGAACCTTGGGACCCGCAGTGCCAATCAACAATATTGGTATACCTGAACCAGATAATGCTGGCGTAGGAAATGGGCCCGGTATGATTAATCCAATTCATCCCGCCTCATCCCTGTGCCGCTCATAATAAGGAGAGCGAGCAGTGAACACATCTAAATCTCTATTAGCTTTAGCCATTTTGGCCTCATCGTATGCCATGGCGCAGGAAACACTAACGGTTTACACCTACGACTCGTTTGCGTCGGACTGGGGACCTGGTCCTGCGGTGGAAAAAGCATTTGAAGCGCAATGCGGCTGTGATCTGCAGTTTGTTACGCTTGATGATGGCGTCTCGATTCTCAATCGTCTTAAGCTGGAAGGTGAGAACAGCAAAGCTGATATTATCCTGGGGCTGGACGACAGCTTAATTGAGGAAGCGAAACAGACTTATCTGCTTGCGAAAAATCAGGTGGATACGCATAACCTGACGCTACCGAAAGGCTGGAGCGACAATACTTTTGTGCCATATGATTATGGTTATTTTGCTTTTGTATATAACAAGCAGAATCTGACGAATCCGCCAGCAAGCCTCAAAGAGC
>JBNKRC010000193.1:0-4498 GCA_050296215.1 Vibrio sp.
TCTCGCCATGGAAGCTTTGGAGTATGAGGATATCGTACTGATCAACGCTCCGTTTACACGTGAGATTCGCGATCAGGAATATATTGATAACCTGAAAAGCCAGCTTGCAGAAAAAGAGGCGCGTTTAACCATCGTGTGGGTGGTGACCGACATCAATGTGGTGAAACAGCGAATGATCGATCGCAACTCACCAAGAGATACCTGGAAGCTCGCCAACTGGGACGAATACATTAAAGATGTCAATTTCGATATTCCTGAACTTCTTGATAACCCGGCAATTGCCGACGACCTGTTGATTTTTAAAAACTCTAACGAAGATGAATATCAGCAGTCAATGAAGGAAATTGTGACAATTCTTGAAGCAAAGTAAACCAGCCCCGAGGCAAAGTCATTACGCTTGATCGAGTAACCAAACGGCTGTTGCGAAAATCAGTCACCGGAAGCTGAGCCATACGGAGAATATGATGATTTATTTTTCTTCTGCAAAAATACGACAGGTACAAGACTAAAAATGTCGTATTTTTACGTGTGAATTTGTCGTATCTTTGTATAATAAAAGAACACGATGAAAGAGGACAGGTAAATGACGATTGCAGAACGTGTCGAAACACGTATCAAACGCTCTAAGCGAGACGTGTTTATCCGTGATGATTTCAGCGACATTGGTGGTTACGATCAAATTGGGAGAGCTTTACGGCAAATGTGTGCCAAAGAGCTGATCATGAAAATTGGCTATGGTGTATATGTTAAAGCTCGCCGAAATCGCATCAATAACCGCTTAATGATTGCAGCAAATGGGGGACCAGATAGTGTCCTCATAGAGACCCTTGACCGTCTTAAAATTCCATATGAGGTTTCTGGTCTAACGGCTGCTTACATTGCAGGCTCTACCACTCAGATCCCAGCTTCCATGGAAGTTAAGGTCAAAAAACGGTTTTCCCGTAAACTGGCAATCGGGAATAGACAAATTAATGCAAGTTAATGACGTTACAATTTTCTCTGACGTTTCTGATGTATTTGGGATAGGAAACCCGGCGATTGCTGAAAAGGACTACTACGTAGTTCAGTTACTCAAAGTTCTTTCACAATTTCCTTGTGAGCATCACGAAATGATTTTCGCCGGTGGAACTGCATTAGCGAAAGCAAATATTAAACTTCATCGAATGTCCGAAGATGTTGATATTAAACTCGTAGTACTCCCTAGTGCACACGGCGAAACAAAGTCCGCAATGAGACAGCATCGAAAAAAAATCCGGACTGAATTAACACAGATGCTTAATGAGACAGGAATATTCAAAGTCAACTCGGATGATATTAAGAGTCGTGATGATAACCGGTACATTGAGATTCCAGTGCAATACACACAAAATTTTACTCAAGTTCCCTGTTTGAGACCTTTCATTAAGTTGGAGTTTATCGAAACAGAACTGTTAGCAGGTTACGCACCAATGACAATCTGCTCATTGCATAACGAAGCTCTACAACAAGCTCCCGAAATACAATCCTTTAATACCGTCGAGTTGATTTCTACTCAAGCAGAGAAAATATTGTCAATGTTACGCAGAACAGCTAGGTTTTCGCGTAACCCAGAGCGTGCTGATGATGAGGCTTTAGTACGTCATATCTATGACACTTATCATTTGCAGCAAAGTCAATCTTTTCAACTTGAAGACTTGGCTCAATTAATTGCGAAGGGAATGAAGATGGACGTATCGCGCTATGGACGTCAGCATCCAGAATTTGTTGAAAATCCAACTTTAGAATTGCGTCATGGCTTGAACGAAATAGCGACCAACGAGCTGTACAAACAACGTTACGAAGCATTCGTAAAGCCGATGGTATTTGGCACATACTTATCGTGGGATGACGCCTTAGCAGTGTTCTCAAGGGTGACGATTCAAGCACTAGATTACATTGAACAAAATGCACTAATTTAGATAATAATGCGGTACACACTTTAGTACAATACCGCCAATTAGTGACCACTATAGGTAAATGCTATCGATGTTAAACGGTTCTCGGCATCGTAGGCCGCGGTAAACGTTTCGCCGCCCGCCAGTAATCCGGAAGTCAGGTTACCGTCCGCATCGTAGGTGAAGACGCCCTCTTCTCCGTTAAAGGTTTTTATCTGGTTAACGCTGTTATACGTTGCCTTATAAGACCCCGGTTCAAAAGGCATCGGCTCGCTGGTGTGTAAGCCGACCAAATCTCCGGCGACATCAAACTCATAACCAAAATCAGAGAGCAACGTTGCCCCTTTCTGATAACGGAGGGCTTTTAAATCTCCTATGCTGTCCAGTTCAACCGACTGAGTAATCCCGTTCGGATAGGTTACTGTTGCGTCAGCGCTGTCACCCTCGTCTGTATAACTGAATTCAAACGTTTTCCCCTGAGCGATAACCTTCGAAGGGCGCCCCAACGAATCGTATTCGTAAGAAGCATTGGTTTTACCGTCAATGGTTACCGCACCAACCCGGTATAATTCATCATACACAAAACCGATAGCGTCATTACTCAGTGGCCCGTCAATCGAGGCTAATTCGCCGGTTGCCGCATAGGTGTATTGAGTAACCCCGCTGCCATCCTCTACCTGATTCAAACGCCCCTGTACGTCATAGCTCAGTGTCACACCCGGAGTGCCATCTGAATAGCGGATTGTTGTCACCTGCCCCTTATCATTATGGGTATAGGTTTTCACGATGCCGCGTGCATTCGTTCTGCTGTTGGTTAATCCCGACTGGGCGTAATTGATTTTAACCGATGTGCCATCCGCATACGATTTTCCGGTTAACCGCCCGGCTGCATTATAAGTAAACGAGGTTTGGTTCTGGTTGGCATCGGTCAGACCGGTAATACGTCCCGACTTATCCCGCGCAATTTTAAACTGCCCCTTCATCGGGTCGGTAATCGTTTCCAGCCGTTTTGCCGCATCGTAACCGTAATCGTACTCACGCTCTCCCGGATAAATAATTTTATCGGCAATTCGCGGACACGATCCAAATTCAATTTCGATATCGCGTCCACCCGGCTGGGATATTTTCTTCACCTGATTAATGTTGACTGAAAAACATCAATTACTTTTAAATAACTTATCTTTGAGACTAAATAGCAAAAATAAAAATAAAAAATATAATAAAAAAGCTAACAATCTCCCACCTACTGTTGGATCAACCAATCCCATTTCACCAAAGTAACACATAGGCTTTGCAATCATACAAACCGGATAATAATAAAGACTTTCTAATCCCCAAAAAATCAAGCCAACATCTCTAAAAATATACAAAAACAAATGCATAACAATAGGAAATATAGCCATGAAAAAATATATATACTTTCTCATTTTCTTGTTCTCATATTGATCATAAAAATTAATAATTTTCCAATCTTTCATATTCTTCTCTTAGGGCATCCGCAAAATTCTGGCAATTTCGACCTGCAATACAATAAGGGTGTTTGTTCCAATCATCGCGAATATTATTCAATGCTTCACGCATTAAATCATCATCATAGGATCTTCCATTAAAATCATACTCATCTCGACTATGACCATAATCAGGACGCACATCTCCATCTTCCCCACAAAGTGCAAGACCATTTCCATTTCCATCTCCAGCAAAAAAACCTGCGTTTTCCATTGGATTATCATCAAACCATAGCTGTTCATGCGCAATGTGGAGGTTACTATTTCCACTAGGAATATCATTGCGATCATAAATCCATCTATCGATGTCTAATCTTCGAAAACCAAATCTGGCTAGCCCATCCGGATCCACATATCCCAGCGGGTCGCCATTGACATAAGCATAAAGATTAATCCCGCCCTGTTCCTGCAACGGATCTCGGTTCAGCCATCGGCCCAGATGCGGAACGTAGAAACGGTAACCAAAGTAAACCAGCCCCGAGGCGAAGTCATTACGCTTGGTCGAGTAACCAAACGGCTGTTTCGAGAATGAGTCACCAGTGACCGTGCCGCAGAGTGAGTAGTAGTGACTTTCTACCTTATCGCCACTTTGGTTATAGACTGCGGTAACATGGCCAAGGTGATTAGGTCACATAAGTATATTTCGACTCTCGCATGGTTCTTAATAAGATAATGTATTGATTAAGAAATTGAATTCTCATTTATTTTCTTGATTACCCACTAAGCTCAGCTATTTTTAAAAGCCGATATGGCATCGCAGGCGTCCTTAATGCGGTTTGAGCTAACTTCGGCAACATCGCTCTTAAATTAAATCGATGATTAAAACGAAAACAATACTCTGCTAAATATCGAGGTAAATGCTTGGGACTTATCGCATGACTGCTGCCTCTGAGTGAGTTTTTGACATTCCCAATCATGATATTGACCCATTGAAATAAAGGACTGTCCATTAAGGCATAATTCCCTGATGTTTTTAAGTCGAAGTGTTCACCTTCCGGTGTTTTGGTTGAACTAAAACAGGCCAAACCATCCGAGATAACTTGACAGCCTGACATCAAATGGATCAAATGGTGAGCC
>JBNKRC010000194.1:0-4493 GCA_050296215.1 Vibrio sp.
GGGCGCAGATATCGGGCTTTATCCCGACGAAAAGCTGTTAAAGACGCTGTTTGATGATCGTTTAGCCAGTAAACAGGCCATTCTGGATTCACTGGCATGGCATGGATATCTGCCAGAGGGCGTCGGACGTGACGCGGGCTTAGTGCCGATGGACAGCTATTTAAGCGAAGGTTTACATTTGCACCTGGCTTCCGGCGCTTCGGCATTAATGAGCCTGCAACTCGAAGACTTACTTGAAATGGACAAGCCGGTTAACATTCCCGGAACAACAGATGAGTATCCAAACTGGCGACGGAAGTTAAACACTAATCTGGAAGAACTATTTTCTCGTGATGATGTTAACCGAATTGCAGCACGTATAAGTGCGATTCGTTCACGAGAATAGAATTTTTTTACGGTAAACTACTGTTGTTTCATAAAATTACTGCTTAGGTCACTCTATTTGGAAGCATTGTCAGGTACAGTTAACTAGGTTTGTTCTCATCAGCATTATGATGAGAAATTTCTTATAAATAAAAAATTCATAGACGTTTACGTTTGGTTATGGAGTAGGGATATTGGCAACCACAACGCAATTACAAAAAATTGAGCAGGCTTATCATCAACTTAATTTTGCTTCATTAGCGGAGCCTTTTGGCTTTTTGGGTCCGTATATTTCACCTGAGGAAGGTGTATTGCGAGTCTGGAAACCGGGTGCAACTGGCGTCGATGTTCTTTTGGACGATGGTTCTCGTTATTCAATGCAATCTGAAGAAGAAGGGGGCTTTGTTCTTCGGGCAGACCTGGATCTGCGTTTTACTCATTATCGGTTAGTTATTGATTGGAATGGTGTGGAGCAGATTATCGATGATCCGTACCAGTACCATAGCATTTATGCTGAATATGAAGATCTTCATACACCGATAAAGATGTATCACCATCACGGTGCTCAATTCGTGACTCTTGAGCGTGATGGCAAGCAGATTTCTGGCATACGTTTTCTGGTTTACGCACCACATGCGTCATCGGTCAGTTTAATTGGCGGTTTTAACCATTGGGATGGCCGTCGGAATCCGATGCAACGTCTGGATTATGGGATTTGGGGGATCTTTATTCCAGATATGGCGGAAGGTGTTCAGTACAAATATGAAATTAAAGGTCCTGGTGGTGAAGCGCTGCCGCATAAAGCCGACCCATGGGGATTTTATGCCGAACAGTTCCCGTCACTGGCTTCTGTCACTTACAATCACAGTAATTATAAGTGGAATGATAAAAAATGGCAGGCTCGCCCGGTTACTGAAAAACGGAAGTTACCGTTGTCATTCTATGAATTACATGCAGGTTCGTGGAAGCGTGGTCCGGACAATGAATTCTTAACTTATCGTGAACTAGCCGATGAATTGGTGCCGTATTTACTTGATATGGGGTATACCCATGTAGAGTTGATGCCAATATCTGAATACCCATACTACGGTTCATGGGGATATCAGCCGGTTGGATTATTTGCACCAACCAGTCGTTATGGTTCTCCGGACGATTTTAAATATTTTGTGGATCTCTGTCACCAGTCCGGAATTGGTGTCGTACTTGACTGGGTACCTGCGCACTTCCCGGCCGACGGGCATGGCTTAAATAATTTTGACGGTACTCCATTATTCCATGATCCCGATCCGCGTCGCGGATGGCATCAGGACTGGAACTCCTATATCTATGATATGGGCAAAGAACATGTACGTCGCTTCCTGGTTTCAAATGCGCTGTACTGGTTTGAGATGTTCCATATTGATGGTATTCGCGTTGATGCCGTGGCATCAATGTTATATCTGGATTACTCTCGTAGTCATGACCAGTGGATTCCTAATATTGATGGTGGGCGTGAGAACTACGATGCAATTGCCATGCTGAAATGGATGAATGAGGAAGTCTATAAGCATTTCCCTAACGCCATGACGATTGCTGAAGAGTCTACGGCTTATCCCGGCGTGTCTGCACCGACGTTTGTCGGCGGGCTTGGATTTGGCTTCAAATGGAACATGGGCTGGATGCACGATAGTCTGGAGTATATCCAACATGATCCGGTGCACCGGAAATACCATCACAATACGATTACTTTCCCACTAATTTATGCGCACAGTGAAAACTATATTCTTTCGCTCTCCCATGATGAAGTGGTATACGGTAAGCGTTCATTACACTTAAAAATGCCTGGAGACGAGTGGCAGCAGACGGCCAACTTACGTGCATTCTTAGGCTATATGTATGGTCAGCCGGGTAAAAAACTCAACTTTATGGGATCGGAATTCGGTCAGACGGCTGAGTGGAATCATGATGATCAGTTGCAGTGGTTCTTGCTTGAGTATGAACGTCACCAAGGGGTACAGAATCTGACCAGGGATCTTAACCATATCTATTGTAAAGAGAAGGCTCTTTATGAATGTGATGGTGAGCCGGAAGGATTTGAGTGGCGTCTTTCTGATGCGGCAAATGCAAGTATTCTGGCCCATGAACGTATGAGTGAAGATGGTGAGCGCATCCTGGGTGTCAGTAACTTTACGCCTGTACCGCATGAAAGCTTTAGATTGGGTGTGGTAGGTAAACAAAGTTATTCACTACTTCTGAATACGGATGATGAAAAGTATGCCGGTAGTGGTTTTGAAGTATTAAAAACGTTGAAGCCAACGAAGGTTGAGAGCGAAGGATTACCACAATCTGTTAAGATTCGGATTCCGCCATTATCAACGGTGTATTACAAGCTTAAGAAATAATACTTGTTGACGCCTTAAGATCTAACGCCCGGTTTACACTGTGAATCGGGCGTTTTTGTATCTATTGGGGACAAACGGTTATTGTCAGATCGGCACGTATCTTTCACGAGCTTTCCGCACTGTCCAGCCGAACAAAACGATAGTACATACGCCAAAGAGAATCGGAGTGACCAAGAAGTTCCAATTCTGGTCAGTTAACATAATGATTAACGGGTTTCCGCCAGCGGGTGGATGCATGGTCCGTGTTATCAGCATAGAAAAAAGTGAAATGCCCAGTGCAAGCGATAGTGAAAGAGCTGAGACATCCAGAATATGGTAGACAGTCAAGCCGATGACAGTGGTCAGAATATGCCCTAAAATGACATTTCTTGGCTGAGCCATCGGACTGTACGGAGAGCCGAAAACCAGAATTGTTGTTGCGCCGAATGGGGCTATCACCCAGAGGCGATCTTGATCGAGGGTGTTAATCCAAAAAAGGATTCCGATAGTTAGTGCAGATCCCAATCCGGCAATAAGATAAAAAGTTATCAATTTTTTCATAGCTTCTCTTTTGCTCCAAAACGATTGCCTGAGTGAGTTACACGTTATGCTTCGTACAGGTAAAAATCATTGTGTGCAGTAACAGGAAAATTTCACGGCTATTATTGATATAGACGTAAATAAGAGACAGAGAAGTTATGTCGTTATGAAAATGTGATGCACTCAAAAATAAACCCGACAGTTTGTCGGGTTATTTGTGGTTTTATTTCTTACCCCATGCGGTGAGGTCGATATCCAGATCAGAAAAATCATCCGGGTTGAAGAGCGGTTCATCCTGACCTTGCTTTAACTTCTTACGGTAATCTCTAATCAGGCGAGTTGCAGTAGGGAACAGCATGATTAATGCCAGCAGGTTTACGATAGCTAGGATCCCCATTAGCGGATCGGAGAAGAAGAAAATCGCAGTCGCGCCCGGAGCTACGGCACCGATGAATACAACGGAAACAACAGATAAGCGCAGAATATGCAGAAAGTATTTTTTATCCGTGATAAAAGTTAATGCGTTTTCACCCAGGTAGTAGTTATAGACAACAGAGCTGAATGAGAATAACAGGATTGCTGCCGTCAGGTAGTATTGAGCCCAGTCGCCTAGCTGAGATACAAGCGATTGCTGGGTCAATACGACACCATCAATGCCTTCTGCTCCTGGTACATAAACGTCACTTAACAGGATGACAAAGGCAGTACAGCTACATACCACCATGGTATCGATAAACACAGATAATGATTGGGCGATTCCCTGACTGATAGGATGTGGCACATCTGCGGTTGCTGCAACGTTAGGTGCCGATCCCAGTCCGGCTTCATTGGAGAATAGTCCACGACGCAGGCCTTGAGCGAGAGCCGCACCCATACCACCGCTTACGGCTTCTTCCAGACCGAATGCATTTTTTACGATGCTGACGATAACGTGTGGTAGCTCCGAAATATTCATTGCGATAATGACCAGAGCTATGGCGACATAGCCGACAGCCATCACCGGAACGACAATATCTGCTGTTTTAGCGATACGTTTGATACCACCGTAGATAATGAAACCAACGATAATAGCCAGAAAGATACCGGTGTATAATCGATCGATTCCCAGGCTGTCCTGAGCAGCACCGGCTACAGTATTACCCTGAAACGCGTTAAAACCAAGTGCAAATGAAGCGATGAGGCAGAAAGAATACAGGTAAGCTAACCAACGGTAGTCTTCGCCCAGACCAT
>JBNKRC010000195.1:0-4451 GCA_050296215.1 Vibrio sp.
GCTTACCTAAAAGCGGCAACAGAAAAAGCAGCAGTACTTTCTGCTTCTGCAGCAACTTCAGCAGCTCCTGCTGC
This sequence comes from Vibrio sp., assembly GCA_050296215.1. GTDB lineage: Bacteria > Pseudomonadota > Gammaproteobacteria > Enterobacterales > Vibrionaceae > Vibrio. The sequence goes on from JBNKRC010000195.1 coordinate 75, forward strand.
ATCTGCAGGCAAGAAAATCGTTGCTATCACAGCTTGTCCTACTGGTGTTGCTCACACATTCATGGCAGCAGAAGCTCTTGAAGAAAAAGGCGCAAAACTGGGTCACCAGGTTAAAGTAGAACGCCGTGGTTCTGTTGGTGCGAAAAACCAATTAACTGCAGAAGAAATTGCTGAAGCAGATTTGGTTATCATTGCAGCAGATATCGATGTTCCACTTGATCGTTTCAACGGTAAAAAACTTTACAGAACAAGCACTGGTCTTGCTCTGAAGAAAACTGAACAAGAATTCGAAAAAGCATTTGCTCAGGCAACGGTATTCACCGCTTCATCTTCTTCCAGCTCATCTCAGACTGAAGAGAAGAAAGGCGTGTACAAACACCTGATGACTGGCGTATCTCATATGCTTCCGGTTGTTGTTGCTGGTGGTTTGATTATCGCACTATCTTTCGTATTCGGTATCGAAGCATTTAAGGAAGAAGGCACACTAGCTGCTGCACTAATGAAAATCGGTGGTGCTTCAGCGTTCGCCCTTATGATCCCTGTTCTGGCTGGCTACATCGCGTTCTCTATTGCAGACCGTCCGGGGCTTGCACCTGGTCTGGTTGGCGGTATGTTAGCCTCTTCAATCGGTTCTGGTTTCCTTGGTGGTATCGCAGCTGGTTTCATCGCTGGTTACTCTGCTAAGTTCGTAGCTGATAAAGTTAAACTTCCACAAACAATGGAAGCACTTAAACCTATCCTGATCATTCCACTGGTAGCAACTTTGTTTACTGGTCTGGTTATGATTTACGTTGTTGGTGAACCAGTTGCCAGCATCATGAATGCAATGACTGACTTCCTGACCAACATGGGTTCTGCAAACGCGGTTCTGCTAGGTATTATTCTTGGCGCAATGATGTGTTTCGACCTTGGTGGTCCGGTAAACAAAGCAGCTTATACCTTTGGTGTTGGTCTGCTGGCATCTCAGCAATATCTGCCAATGGCGGCAATCATGGCTGCGGGTATGGTTCCGGCTCTGGGTATGGGTCTGGCAACATTCCTTGCTAAGAGCAAATTCAACGAAGATGAACGTGAAGGTGGTATCGCTTCTTTCGTACTAGGTCTGTGCTTCATCTCTGAAGGTGCGATCCCATTTGCAGCTCGTGATCCAATGCGTGTAATCCCATGTACTATGGCTGGTGGTGCGGTAACTGGTGCTCTGTCTATGCTGTTCGGTGCTAAACTGATGGCTCCTCACGGCGGTCTGTTCGTACTGTTTATCCCAGGTGCTATCACTCCGGTAGTTATGTACCTAATCGCTATCGCAGCGGGTACAGCAGTCACTGGTTTTGGTTACGCAATGCTTAAACCACGTGGTCTTGATGCTACTGCTGAAGACGCGGCCGAAGCATAATTCAAATCCCGATGATATTGGGGCCTCCCCTGTTTTAAATGGCCCTTATGTTTAGTTATTGCCAGTGAGCTTGCTCACTGGCTTTTTTCTTTTCTGCCATTCAGATATCTCCTTCAGGCCATCGGTTTAATGCCGTGTAATAACTCTCCTGTCAGCCATACCCTATTCCCCCGGATAAAATGAGATCTCGTTTCTGATCCAAGCAAGCGTTTGTTGAAAGCCTCCCGGTTTAGGAGCACTATAAAACATTGAATCGGTAGTACCAATTCTTTTAAATGGCTGATCAGGGAAAATGCGTTTGATGGAACAAACGTTAACTCTCTATTTTATTGGCAGGTAAGGTATGTGCGAATTATTTGCGTTATCCAGCAAGATAAACACGGTGCTTTCGGCATCTCTCGGCGAATTCAGCTCGCGTGGAGGGCTGACCGATCATCATACCGATGGCTGGGGCATGGCGACTTACCATGGTAAGATCGCACAGGTGCACAAAGAATCACAACCTGCGGCATTCAGTCCCAAACTGGCCGATCTGCAATCCAGTCATCAACCGACTCAAATGGCAATTTCGCATATTCGCCGGGCAACCATTGGCGAAATATCAATGCCAAATACTCAGCCGTTCACTCTCGAAATTGCCGGACACTGCCATATTTTTGCTCATAACGGCCACTTGCCGGATATCGAACAAAAATTTGAATTAACTGATGTTATACCTGAGGGTAGCACCGATTCTGAATACGCGTTCTGCTATCTGATGTCCGCCGTTAAGACATTATGGCGTGATAACGTTCCGTCATTACAGGAACGAATGGATTTAATCGAAACAATTTTTACTGAACTGGCTACTCTGGGACCGGCCAATTTTCTATACAGCGACGGAGATTATCTCTACGCCTTTGCCAATAAACGTATTCAGCCCAGCGGTAAAATAGAGCATCCGGGTATGCATTACCTGACCCGGACCTGTTATGAAAACCACCGGCAACCGGATTCATCCCCGGAGAAAGTCCGCCAGAAAGTGGTATTGTTCGCCAGCGTACCTCTCACGGACGAAAACTGGCAGCCTTTACCTTGTTGTAAGCTGGTCGTGGCGCAGAATGGTCACCTGGAAGACATTCCTGAACCGTAAAACAAAAACGCTAACATCATCAAATGATATTAGCGTTTACTCAACTATCTAATCAGATAACCCAAAAGTGTATCATTCGTTTAAGTAATGAATCACCTGATTACTGCTTCCCCGCCATTCCAGTGACGGATCTGCTAATTCCTGCTCAAATTTACCACTACAGTCAGAGATTACTCCACCAAAAACACGTTTATTAGTGGAGTTTCTGAAATCACGATATGAGCAAATGTGAACATTGGTTCAGGTTCATGATTTTGACACACGGATAATTCATCTGCGATGACAGAAATGGAGCTTGGTATTGCAAATATCAAACGTTTAAGTTTAAGTATGTTGGCTTAAATCAGTTAGAAATATTGATAAATTAATATAGTTAAATACTATATTATGAGCCTTGCTTCATTGAGCTATAAACTAAGGTATGTATAGGCAATAGAATAGCTTAAATTGAATACCTTCTTCTTTGGGAACATTACCAGAGGTTAATTACCTCTGGTTGTTCACTTTAATACTACTGAGCAATTTTAGTTACAACTTTAGGTAAATCGATGGATAATCTGATTACTTGAGCCACGCCAAAGTAATTCAGGGTCATATTTGTCTTGTTCGAACTTGCCATCTATCAAGACATCAATCATATCAACTATTGCCTTTTGTTCTGAGGTAAGCTCATCAATCACATACCCAGTCCACAGCCAAATATCTTTATCAGGACACTCAGCTTTTACTCTTGATACTAATTGATGTATAGCCGAAATATTTGCAGGATGAAGTGGATCACCACCAGATATCGACAAGCCACGGCGCTTAATACGAGTGTCTTGTAAATCGGCAATAATCTGATCTTCCAACTCTCGAGTAAATGGGTGCCCAGAATTAGGAGACCAGGTACTCTGGTTATAACAACCCCGGCACTGGTGCTCACAGCCGGAAACAAACAGAGTACAGCGTGTTCCCGGACCGTTCACAACATCAATCGGATAATATTGGTGATAATTCATATAGCGACCTACAAATGCTTCACACGGCGTTTAACTTCTTCCTGTTTACCGAAGTTGAACGGACGGGCATCAGGGCTGCCTAAGTAACCACAGACGCGGCGGGTTACCGAGACTTTACTCGAATCGTGGTTGCCGCATTTCGGACAGACAAAGCCCTTGCTGGTACAACTGAACTCCCCGGTGTAGCCACACTCATAACACTCATCAATAGGTGTATTGGTTCCGTAATATGGCACTCGGGCGTAGCTGTAATCCCATACGTTTTCCAACGCTTCGACGTTGCGCTGCATGTTAGGGAACTCGCCGTAACAGATAAAACCGCCGCTCGAAATTGCCGGATATGGCATTTCAAAATCAATTTTATCGTATGGATTCACTTTTTTCTCAACGTCCAGATGGAAGCTGTTGGTATAATAGCCTTTATCGGTTACGCCTTTAATCACACCAAACTGTTTGGTATCAAGGCGACAGAAACGGTTACATAAGTTTTCGCTCGGTGTACCGTACAGACTGAACGCATAGCCTGTTTCAGCGGCCCATTTGGCGGTCGCATCTTTCAGAGTCTGAACGATACGCACCGCTTCTTCACGCAGCTTCTGATCATCGTAAACATGGCTTTCATCGCCAAACAGAGCGTTAATCGCTTCGTGTACACCAATGTAGCCAAGCGAAATCGAGGCACGGCCATTTTTAAAAATATGCGCAATCGAGTCATCAGCTTTCAGGCGCACACCACAGGCTCCTTCCATATACAAAATCGGAGCGACACGGGCTTTCACTTTTTCCAGACGACTGATACGGGTTTCCAGTGCACGGCGTGCAAGATTCAGGCGCTGATCAAGTAATTCATA
>JBNKRC010000196.1:0-4436 GCA_050296215.1 Vibrio sp.
CGATAAAAAGGTGGTATGGACCGCCCAGATTATCAATACTGTCGAGAGCGATATCTGGGGCTTTCAGGAGCTCTGGCATGCCAAGGCACTAAGAGAAGTATTCAAAGCAGCGAAACTTGGTAGTGAGTACAAACTATTGGTGCCACCTGGTCATGCAGGGGAGTCTATCGTGTGTGCGGGTGCGGTGCGTAAAGAAATTCTGGTTGGCGATCCTGAGTGGATTACAGATTTTCCCGAAAAATTTAACCTCAATAGCGGAGGTGATGACCCACAAACAAGTGATATTTCGGTTTCAATAAAAACCTTTTCTAGGCCGGTTTTGCATTTTCGCGTTAAACCGCGCTCTAATGGAAAGATAATCTCTGTTTATGTGGTACATTTCAAATCCAAGGCACCCGCAAAGATTTATCTAGAGCAGTGGTACAAAAATAACAAGAACTACTATTCAAAACACAATTCAACCCTCGGTGCGGCAGTCTCCACCATTCGACGTACAGCCGAAGCTGCGGCACTGCGCATGATCCTGACCGAAGAAATGAAGGGCAATGAAAATCCGGTTGTCGTACTTGGCGATCTGAACGATTCACAGCATAGCAACACTGTTAATATTCTTACTGGCCAGCCAAACTACCTGTTAACCGGTCTGGATAAGGGCGGAAGTGATACCGCACTTTATACAGCCGGGACATTGCAGGAATATCGTAGCTTGCGAGATGTTTATTATACACATATACATAAGAACGTCCGGGAGTCTCTTGATCATATTCTGGTATCGCAGGAATTCTACGACAATTCCCGTAAGCGGCTTTGGGCATTCAAAGGAATGGAGTTGTTTAACGATCACCTGAACGCAGCCAATCATAAAGAAGATGGGACAACCGATCACGGCATTATTCGTGCGACATTTGAGTACAGGCCGGTGAAGAGTTAGTTATCCCCGGTTTTCCCTTTACTCTAACCCAAAATACTTCATGTAGTAACATGGTCAAACTGATGTGCCATTTAAGGAGAGATCAACGTGATGAACCATATCAGAGCTAAATTGTGAGCATTACTCTAAACGCTTTTCCCATTTACCTACCGGATGATGCCTTGATTGAGGCGCGGAAGCTCCCTTTTGCAGCAGATGTTCTTGAAAAGCTGCGGCAGGATTATCGCGGGACGCATTCATTCTATAGGCGGGGCGATAAGATCCTTGCTTTCTCCTCCGATGGCACCTATCTGGTGGAAGGGGATGTGGTCTCCTTTGATTTAAAGGATGACGTTCATCTTTTGTGTTTCCTGTTTAAAGATGGGTTGACTCGGTATCTCAAAGGACTGGCCCGAAACCCGATAGGCTTCCGGCCGATTGAGCTGGTCAGCTTGCGCCCTGATGATAATATTCTGCTTCCCATCATTAAGGATGATTTCCCGTTTTCGATCTTTGCCAAGTATAAGCTGGATACCAGAATTATTGATGGCATTCCCAGTCTGGTTATCGACTGTTCAACGAAAACAGTTGTGAACAAGAAGTGTGCCCATTTTATATCCCAAGGGTTTGATCTGGCTGGCAGGTGTATCGCGCAGGAAGGCGATGATGGATACCGCAAAATCATCGGCGCTGTCTCTTGTGTTGATGGTCAAACCATCCATTACCAGACATTGGACGATAAGCCAGCGGTGATAAGCGCGGAGGATGTCTATCTGGAGGCCAGCAAGCAAAACTTTGATGATTACATATGGTTTTCTCATCCAACCCAGGCCGATGCGATTATTGAGAAGATCAGGGTAGCCATATCATCCTTCAATGCCGGTGCAAACAAACTAACCAGGATTAACAAGCTCCATGCGTTTTTAAAATCTAAAGGCGTTAATGTTCTGAGCGGAATTCAGGTCAATATAGGTGATGCCCGGGATATTCAAAACAAATGTATGCAGCTCGATAAACCTGTCTTTGTGTTTAATGATAATGGCCAGGCCAATTGGGCGGAAAGGGGATTTACGCAATACGGACCCTATACAAAGCGCACATTTGATAAAAATGATCCGTCCATATGTGTTATTTGTCTTCAGCAATATAAAGGGCAGGTTGAGCAGTTTGTTCGTAAGTTTTTGAAAGGCATCCAGGGGCACAAATATTTTGCTAACGGCTTGGAAGGAAAATTTAGCATTGGAACCAGCCGGGTCGAGGTATTTACCGTAGGCGATGAAAGCGTTAGCTCCTACAAAAGCGTCATAGAAAAGGCGATCCAGAAAAAGGCGCAGGATGGCGGGAAGTGGGATTTGGCCATTGTTCAGGTGCGCCAGTCCTTTAAAACCTTACGCGTTGAAGATAATCCATACTATATCGGAAAAAGTATTTTTTTCCTGCACCAAATCCCGGTACAGGATTTTACCCTAGAACTTCTTTCGCAGAGCGAAAATTCTTTGGGCTATTCGCTTAATAACATGGCGCTGGCTTCTTATGCGAAAATGGGCGGTGTGCCATGGCTCCTGAAATCATCACCTACGCTTTCTCATGAGCTGGTCATCGGGATTGGCAGCGCAAATTTACAAGAAAGCCGGTTTTCCGGTAGCCAGCGCGTTATGGGGATCACAACAGTCTTTTCCGGTGATGGAAGCTATCTGGTTTCCAATACATCAAAAGCTGTTCCCCCGGAAGACTACTGCGATGCATTAACAAGCGTGCTTAGTGATACCATAGAAAAGATCCAAAAACGTATGAACTGGCAGCACGGCGATACCATTCGCATCGTGTTTCATGCATCGGTTAAGAAATTCAATCGGGAAGAAATTGGCGCGGTCAAAGCCATTATTGAAAACTACGCGGAATATAATATCGAATATGCGTTCTTAAAAATCTCCGAGCATCATGGCCTGCATATGTTTGATACATCCAGCGCTAATGAAACAAAAGGCAAATACGCACCTCCACGAGGTAAATACCTCAAACTCTCCAATTATGAAATGCTGGTCTATTTGATCGGACAGAATGAGCTAAAGCAGGCGAGCGATGGTCATCCGCGTGGTCTGATCTTAAATGTGCACAGGGATTCCACATTCAAAGACATAAAATACCTAAGCACTCAGCTTTTTAATTTCTCATCACACTCTTGGCGTAGTTACTTCCCAAATCCCATGCCGGTGACCATCAGCTATTCCGATCTGATCGCCCGTAATCTCGGTTGGCTTAATCAGGTGCCAGGCTGGAATGACTCGGTGATGATTGGCAAGATAGGGCAGACACAATGGTTTCTATAAGCCCTGCCAATATCTATGCTCTGCGTGAGCATCTGCTGGATAAAGCGATTGATAAAGCCGGGGCCGATCCGCTTAAGATCGCCTTACTGGTGTCCTTGAACGTTCTTCCCGAAACATCCTTTACGTATGACGAGCAATCCATTTCTCTTTATCAAAAATGCGCTATATCCGGTCTTGGTATGAATCAGGTGCAGGCATCATCAGAGGAGTTTTCCAGATTGCTGGGCCAGGCTGCAACAATTGATGGAACGCCGCGTCCGTGGGTTGGCGATATCTGGGGCGTGCTTGGTGTAAAATATGCCATTGATGCGATTTGCGCTGATGACCTAACTAAAAAGTTCAGCCGGTGGATTGCCGGGTTTTTGCCCGAGCGGATTAAAAGTGGACGTCTGGATGGTTACGAGCTGGATTTGGCACTCTATATCAATGGTGAAGAGGTTCAGGTTTTTTCTTCGGCCTGCATGGCTTTGTACCTGTATTATCAAAACAAGGTTCCGATAGCAGATCAGGAGACAAAGCAGAAATATATAAACCATTTTTTTGATGATTTTAAAGACCAGTATGATACGGATTTGCCATCAGTGGCTTTGGCACTTTACGTTCATGTGTTTGATAACATCAATCAGGACGTATCGCTGGTTCCGCCCAATAATTGGGAATTGGAGGATCTTTTAAATTTCCTGGAAAATATTCCGGCAGGGTTAAAGCGTTGGACCTGGGAAGACAAAGCCAGGACCAAAGGCGGAATTCCCAGAAAGTGGAATATCGATAGTGAGTATCATGTCCAGAACCTGCTTTATGTGATGTTAGCGCCGATGTTTGAGGGGCTGTCTGATGAAGAAAATCTTGAATCAGTGGGCCAGAAAAACCCCAGGGTCGATCTTTATCTACCATCAGTGCATACAATTATCGAAGTCAAATACCGCAAAGACAATAAAAAATCATTTTCCACGTTGATCGGCGAGATCGGAGAAGATATCTCTCTGTATCGTTCCGATCCAAAGTATAAAAATTGTCAATTGATCTGTTTTTTATGGGATCACACCCGCTCCACGCAAGAACATTCCAAATTTAAGGAAGGCGTCCTGAAAATGGACTGCATTCAAGGATGTGTTGTTGTCTGCTCTCCATCTGTTATGGAATGAAGGGGAGAAAGGGGGCGGAGAGAATAAGTTTTAACCACCTCATGTAAATGC
>JBNKRC010000197.1:0-4424 GCA_050296215.1 Vibrio sp.
GATCCATTTACAACATCAAGGCTATTCGTTCGGCCAGCTTTGACTTCGCTATTGTACAGTCAGACTGGCAATATCACGCTTACCGTGGAAACGGACCTTTTTCTAAGGAAGGTTCCTTTGACAAATTGCGTGCTGTATTTTCTTTGTATACGGAACCTTTCAATATCATTGCCCGTGCAGATTCGGGAATTAATTCGGTTCAGGATTTGGCTGGAAAAAGAGTCAACCTAGGCAACCCCGGTTCCGGAGACAGGGCAACGATGCAGGTTGTCATGAATGCATTTAACTGGAATAACGCCAGCTTCAAATTAGCCTCAGAGTTAAAAGGGAACGACCGTTCACAAGCGCTGTGTGAGAACAAAATTGATGCCTATATCTATTTAGTCGGGCACCCGAACAATGCCATCCGGGAAGCCGTAACCGCCTGTAACGCTAAAATTGTCCCGGCTACCGGACCACAAATCGATTCGATTATTACCGATACCCCCTACTATACTCACACAACCATACCTGCCGGCATGTATAGTGATAATAATCAGGAAGTCAAAAGCTTTGGAGTTGCAGCCACTTTGGTAACCAGCAGTGACGTACCGGATGATATTGTATATAGCCTGGTAAAATCGGTGTTCGAACATTTCGATACATTCAAACAGCTTCACCCGGCCCTGGCACATCTGAATAAACAGGAGATGATTTCGGCAGGTCTGTCAGCACCACTTCACCCGGGCGCAGAAAAATATTACCGGGAAGTCGGGTTAATCAAATAAACCATCACTCCTGAGATTCGGGTTCAGATTCAGCAAAACCGGAGCCGAACCCGATGATCATAATGGAAAATGGGTGACACAAAGATCTTCACTCAGCCCAATCTCACCGCGATAACTCTGCCCGTCGAGATCAATCAGCAAAGTATAAAGATCACCGGGTTCTGGGCTTGATAAAGAAAAATATTTGGGTGCATCTATCTGAAAAATAGCCCTGACTTTGTTTTGTCGCATATCAACAGGCACAGTATAAGTTAATCCGTTAAATTGAACGGAAGCGGAAACTAACCCTGATGACAGCAGATCAAAATAGACATCAACAATAAATTCACAACCGCCTCCATGGTGCCAGACCTGCTCGGTAGCAACATGTGTCATTCGGACGTGGTTGATTAATTCAAGGTAAGGTTCACGCCATATGCCCATCCGGCGGTCATAGATATGCCGGGAACCCAGCATGCAAACGTCGTCTTGATCTTCTTCCAGAAGCAGCTCGTCACTATCTTCTAAAAAGAGTATTTCAAAACGATTTCTCCCCGGTTGCAAAAGAGAACAAATCTCTTTGTGGTAGATATCCCGGGTCTTATCACAGTCGAAAATCGCCACCCCATTCAAACGAACTTCTGCGTAGAAATCGATGCCTTCCAGAACCAAATCAATCGCTTTACAGCGCAATAACACCTCATCCACTTCGATATCATGCATCAGATGCCATTCCTGCTGCGCGATACTCTCTTCACTGAGCTCCCCCGGCAGAACCGAACTCAACGGCGCAGGAAAAACAATATCAGCTTGAGGAATAGTCAGGTCCGACAAAGGCGAAATTTGCCAGTCACCTTTTAGTGAAAATTTCATATTTTTTGCTTTAGATCAATTTTCACCAATTATACGCATACATAGGGGCTGATTGAAAATATAAAAAAGACCGGTTGTTCAAACCGGCCCTCTGCATCCTTAAACAGAATTACTCTTCGTCATCTTCATCGTCTTCCGGATAAAGCGCATCTTCACCTTCGTAGTAAGTGCCCCAACCATCATAGATGATGTCAAATTTTTCCGCCAAATGAATCAGTTTAGCTACCTGATCGTCAATAATACCGGCATCCAGAGCTGACTCCTGAATCGCATCGAAACAAAGCAATTTATTGCCATCTTCATCTTCGGTTTCTTCCGCTTCAAAAACTTCAAATCCCATTTTGAATGCTTCAACGGCGGCTTTCTCTAACTGCTCAAAATTTTCAGCAAAAAGATGATGCTCAATTTCATAGAGTGAATCAGGCTCACTTCCATCTTCAAGCAGAGCCTGGATGATTTCGCGCGTTTCTTCTTTGTGGTATTCAATCAGATCTTCCACTGATACATATTCATCTTGTTGAGACATAGCCTGAGCTCCAGATTAACCAAAATAATAAGACGATTTTTGTGGCGCAACTATCGCATGGAACGGTTGAAAATACTACTCCGTTCCGCCGACCGTTAACGCATCAAGTTTCAGCGTTGGCTGCCCGACCCCGACAGGAACACTCTGCCCGGATTTACCACAGACACCAACCCCCCGGTCGATAGCCAAATCGTTACCCACCATCGAAACTTGTTGCATTGCTTCAATACCGGACCCAACCAACGTCGCCCCTTTAATTGGTGCCGTGATCTTACCATTTTCGATCAAATAGGCTTCAGAAGCAGAGAACACAAACTTCCCGGAAGTAATATCCACTTGGCCACCACCAAAATTAGGCGCGTATATCCCTTTCTTCACAGTAGCAATAATCTCTTCCGGAGAATGCTCTCCCGGTAGCATATAAGTATTGGTCATCCGGGGCATAGGTAAATGCGCATAGGATTCACGGCGGCCATTTCCGGTCGGAGCAACACCCATTAAACGGGCATTGAGTTTATCCTGCATGTATCCTTTCAATACGCCGTTTTCGATCAGGGTGTTATATTGACCGTTGATCCCTTCATCATCCACGTTTAGCGAACCGCGCAAATCTCTTAAAGTACCATCATCAACAATCGTACACAGCTTTGATGTCACCTGCTGACCGACTTTACCGGAAAATACCGATGACTCTTTACGGTTAAAGTCACCTTCTAACCCATGGCCAACGGCTTCATGGAGCAGTACTCCGGGCCAACCGGAACCAAGCACCACCGGCATGGTTCCCGCAGGAGCTGCGATTGCCTCTAAATTGACTAATGCCTGACGAATCGCTTCATCGGCAAACTGATACGCGACTTCCTGCCCCTGAACATCATTGAGAAAATAGTCATAACCAAACCGGCCACCACCGCCGGAACTGCCTCTTTCACGACGTTCACCTTTCTGTGCCAACACACTAATCGACAAACGAACCAACGGACGAACATCCCCGGCATAAGTCCCGTCCGTCGCCGCCACCATCATCTGCTCATAAACGGCGGATAAGCTGATCGTTACTTCCTGAATCAGAGGTTCTTTGGTTCGGATATACGCATCCATCTCTTTCAGTAGTGTGGTTTTTTGCTCTTTTTCCCAGCTATCAAGCGGATTACTGTCTGCATAATAATTCTGGTTATCGTGACGGGTAAATGCTTTGACCCGGGCATTCTGCCCCTGATGAGCGATACCTCTTGCTGCAATAGCACTTTGTTTTAATGACTCTGCCGTAATTTGATCCGAATAGGCAAACCCGGTTTTCTCACCGGCAACCGCACGGATACCCACACCTCTGTCAATATTGAATGAACCATCTTTGATAATTCCGTCTTCCAGAACCAGAGATTCATGCCAGCTGGATTGAAAGTAGATATCAGCATAATCAATTTGTCTGGTTGCGATACTCGCCAGTGTGTCGGCAATAGTTTGCTCGGTTAAGCCGGTTGGTGCTAACAGAGATTGTTCAATTCGGGTAATTGTCATTCTGGTTTCTTCTTATCAATAAGTTGACTAGCAAATCTTGTGTGTTGATCAATTGGCATTGAGGTACGAATACGCTCTAATGAGTCCAGTTCAATATCCACTAATAAGTTTTCTGCCTGTTGTCCCGCCTCGGCCACGATTTCTCCCCAAGGGGAAATCACCATAGAGTGTCCCCAGGTTTCGCGGCCGCCCTGGTGGATTCCGGCCTGATTGACGGCAACAATCCAGCATTGAGTTTCGATTGCCCGCGCTTGCAGCAATGCTTTCCAGTGGGCCTGACCGGTTACTGCCGTAAACGCTGCCGGAACCAGAATTATCTGAGCCCCCTGCTGGCGCAGCATTGAATAAAGATGAGGGAAACGCACATCATAACAAACAGACAAACCAATGTGACCAAATGGAGTGCCGGCCACTTTTATCTGATTTCCCGGAGTAAAGGTTTCTGATTCCCGGTAATGCTGGTGCCCGTCAGCCACATCAACGTCAAACATATGAATCTTATCATAATGGGCAACTAATAAGCCGTCGGCGTCGAAAACCACACTTGTGGTCGTTACTTTATCAGCCACTTTCACCGGCACACTGCCGATTATCAGCCAGACATGATGTTGTTGAGCCAGACGGGATACCCTGTCCAGATTCGGATTATTATCCAGGGGTTCTGCGACCCGGTGATAATCCGCTTTGGAACCAAAGACCAATGAGTTCTCCGGGGTCACGATCCACTGCGCTCCCTGCCCGGCCAGAGTGGCCACCTG
>JBNKRC010000198.1:0-4400 GCA_050296215.1 Vibrio sp.
TTTGTATATTGAAAAGAAAGAAAAATACGGACTTAGGTGCGTTGCCTAAGGCAAGTCGTTATGTCGTTAAGATGGCTGTGAACCGTTTAAAATGGTCATAATCTGCTAGACTAAACTAACTGGCGATGTATTTGGCAACGCACTTATTGCGGAGTAAAAAATGAAATTCGTTGATGAATCGGTAATCAAAGTTGAAGCGGGAGACGGCGGTAATGGTATCGTTAGTTTCTGGCGTGAAAAATTTGTTACCAAAGGTGGCCCTGACGGTGGTGATGGTGGTGATGGTGGTGATGTCTATATTCAGGCAGACGAAAACCTTAATACACTGATTGACTACCGTTATCAGCGTTTTTATGCGGCAGAACGTGGCGAAAACGGCCGTGGCGGCAACTGTACCGGTAAGCGAGGCAAAGACATTACTTTGAAAGTTCCGGTCGGTACTCGCGCGGTTGATATACATACCAACGAAATTGTTGGTGAAGTTGCCGAGCATGGTAAAAAAGTGATGGTCGCCAAAGGCGGCTGGCATGGTTTGGGTAATACCCGCTTCAAATCTTCGGTTAACCGTGCCCCTCGTCAAAAAACGATGGGAACTAAAGGGGAAGTCCGTGAACTTCGTCTGGAGCTGCTGTTGCTGGCTGATGTTGGTATGCTGGGCTTGCCGAACGCAGGTAAATCGACGTTCATTCGCGCCGTTTCAGCTGCAAAACCAAAAGTGGCCGATTATCCGTTTACCACGCTGATTCCGAGCCTTGGAGTGGTGAGCGTGGTTCCGGGTAAGAGCTTTGTTGTGGCAGATATTCCGGGGCTGATAGAAGGAGCATCGGAAGGTGTCGGACTTGGTATCCGCTTCCTGAAGCATCTGGAGCGTTGTCGTGTTCTGCTGCATATGATTGATATTTTGCCTGTTGATCAAAGTGATCCCGCGGAGAATGCTCAGGTGATCATTGATGAACTTGAGCAATATAGCGATAAGGTTGCACAAAAGCCTCGCTGGCTGGTGTTCAACAAAGTCGATCTTATGCCGGAAGAAGAGTCGAATGAGATTATTCAGTCGGTATTAGATGCTTTGGACTGGAAGGGCGAATACTTCAAAATTTCAGCTGTGAATAAGCAAGGTACCAAAGAGCTTTGTACTAAACTGGCTGATTTTATGGAGTCTTTGCCGAAAGAGAGTAAGGCTGAAGCGAAAGAAGATAAAGTCGAATTTATGTGGGACGATTACCACAAAGAAGCGATGAGTGGTCAGGACGTTGTCACAGAAGACGGTTGGGATGACTGGGATGATGATGACTGGGACGACGAAGATGATGACGGGCACGTTATTTACGTGAGAGAGTGATTATCTGATTAAGTTACAGAGCCGCAATAAATTGCGGCTTTTTTCGTCTAAATCATTTTTTACTGTGGTGATTTAGTGCAGACTAAGCGCTTTATCATTTTTTATATTTCTGTCATTAGGAAAGGAATCATGGTATCCAAACAGAGACTGGTTTCTCGCTTGATTGCTCAGGCCGGGCAAATGTTATTGGCTCACGGTGCCGAAAGTACATTGGTTGCAGGTATCATGCAGCGAATTGGGCTAGCTTGCCAGATGGATGAAGTGGAAGTTGCTTTAACGGCAAACTCACTGGTTGTTACGACGGTTTATCAGGAACACTGTATTACCACGGCCCGCCGTTGTCAGGATCGTGGTATTAATATGAAAGTAGTCACGCAGATCCAGCGTGTTTGTATCATGCTGGAAAAAGGGATCCTAGACTTCACACTGGCCCAGAAAAAACTGGATCAGATTAGTCCGGTGCGGTATGAGCGTTGGATCGTTATTCTGATGATCGGTCTGTCCTGTGGATCATTTGCTCATCTGGCCGGCGGCGACTGGACGATTTTCGCGATGACTTTTCTGGCATCCGCGGTTGGTATGTCGGTCCGTCTGGAGATAGCTCACCGTCATTTTAATCCTTTGCTCAATTTTGCCGTGACCGCTTTTGTCACGTCATTGATATCCGCTCAGGCAGTGATATATCACCTGGGTAATAAACCCACGCTGGTGATGGCATGTTCTGTTCTGATGCTGGTGCCTGGTTTCCCCTTAATTAACTCGGTTGCCGATATGCTGAAAGGCTATCTGAATACCGGTATTGCACGTTTTATGATGGCAACGTTATTAACCCTGTCGACTTGTTTAGGGATCATTGCCGCAATGTTCATTACTGGAGTCTGGGGGTGGTAATCATGGATATTTTTGATTTAGTGCTTGGTCTTGCCAACGACATGTTTTTTGCCTCTATTCCCGCAGTGGGATTTGCGTTAGTGTTCAATGTTCCGGTACACGCATTACGGTATTGTGCGCTTGGCGGTGCGATCGGCCATGGTACCCGTTATCTGTTGATGCATTATGGTATTCCTATTGAGTGGGCCACATTTTTCGCCGCGACAACCGTTGGTATGATTGGGGTTCAGTGGTCTCATAAAGTATTGGCTCACCCGAAAGTCTTTACCGTGGCAGCCCTGATCCCGATGGTTCCAGGGGTTTATACTTACAAAGCGATGATCGCAATGGTAGAGATTAACCATTTAGGCTTCACTCCGGAATTGTTCTCTGTCCTGATGGAGAACTTCCTGAAAGCGATGTTTATTATCGCCGGGTTAGCCGTAGGTCTGGCGGTTCCGGGACTGCTGTTCTATCGTCGTAAGCCGATTATTTAATAAAGTAGAGAAAGTATGATTATCAGTATGATTGTTGCTATGGCAAAACAGCGGATTATCGGTAAAGATAACGAGATGCCATGGCATTTGCCTGCCGATTTTAACTGGTTCAAGCGTTGCACCATGGGGAAGCCCATTGTGATGGGGCGTAAAACATTTGAATCTATCGGTCGTCCGCTTCCCGGGCGCCGTAATGTTGTGATCAGTCGTAATGCGGAGCTTGCGATTGAAGGCGTTGATGTAGTCCGTTCAATTGAAGAAGCGTTAGCGTTGCTTGAAGGTCATGATGAAGTAATGATTATTGGTGGCGGGAGTATTTATCAATCATGCCTGCCGCTGGCATCAAAACTGTATTTAACCTTTATTGATGCTGAAATTGAAGGAGATACTCAATTCCCGCAGTGGTCCGAAGAATGGCAAGAAAATTATCGCGAGCATTATCAGGCCGATGATAATAATGCTTATGATATGGATTTTGTTATCTTCGAAAAATAACGGATAAGGTCTCCCGGCGGAGACCTTTCTTCTCTGAATCCTTTTTTATTTGAACTTAGGCAGTTGCAACTAATGCAGGCTGGCTGATTATGCGCTGTTCTTCCCAGTGCAGCATGCTCAGTGAGCCCCCCCAGACACACCCGGTATCCAGTCCGATAATCGTGTCACTCTGGTAACCTTCAAGGGCTGCCCAGTGCCCGAAAATAACCGGTTTATTCAGCTCAATCCGGTTGGGTGTTTTAAACCAGGGGAACAGAATATCATCTTTGACCTCGCTGGGCGGAAGTTTACATTTCATATCCAGCGAAGTATCAGCATGACAGAAACGCATACGCGTATAGGCGTTTATAATATAGCGATAGCGCTCGATACCTTCTAACTTTTCATTCCAGAGCGCCGGAGCATCGGCATACATATGTTGAATCAGCCATTGCCAGTTGTCTCCACGCAAAATTGCTTCGATTTCATGGGCAGCTTTTCTGGCCGTCGGCAGATCCCACTGCGGTGAGATCCCGGCATGGGATAACACAAAATCATTATGCTCTAATAACAAAGGCTGTTGGCGAATCCATTCAACAAATTCGTTGAGTTTAGGGGATTCGATAATTGGCGCAGTTTTATCTTTCTTTTTCGGAGAGAAAAGACCGAGACTGACGGCTAAAAGATGTAAATCATGATTGCCCAGAACGGTTTTTGCTGCAGAGCCTAACGATATGATGAATTCAAGAGTTTCGAGTGATTTCGGGCCCCGGGCAACCAAGTCGCCTGTCAGCCATAATGTATCGGTTTTAGGTGAGAATCTGACGCGTTCAAGCAGGCTGATTAGTTCATGAAAGCAGCCCTGAAGATCACCAACGATGTAATTTGCCAAGGATGGATAACTCCACTAGTTAAGAATATTAGGAATTGAGAGGCGAAAAGGTTCGATATCTACGGAAAATTCATCACCGGCTTCATCGATCATTATATAACTTCCCTGCATAACGCCAACCGGCGTCTCTATAGCTGTACCACTAGTGTAAGTATATTCATCGTTAGCCGCAATAACCGGCTTTTCTCCAACGACGCCTTCCCCTTCAACGGATATCTGCCTGCCATTTGAATCGGTAATTAACCAGCGGCGACTCAGTAACTGAACTTCTTGCTGGCTCAGGTTCTTAATTGTAATCATA
Organism: Vibrio sp.; assembly: GCA_050296215.1. Lineage (GTDB taxonomy): Bacteria > Pseudomonadota > Gammaproteobacteria > Enterobacterales > Vibrionaceae > Vibrio. The sequence continues at coordinate 4,377 of JBNKRC010000198.1, forward strand.
TAGGCAAAAACATAGCGTTTATGC
>JBNKRC010000199.1:0-4383 GCA_050296215.1 Vibrio sp.
TGATACATTCGAACTGCCATGCACCGAATAAATCTCCAGTTTGGACGGAATATTATTAAGTTGCAGTGTCGTAGTATGTACATTGTGTATATCAAGTTCGGACAACTCTTTTGCATGCAGTAATTGTTCTGCTTTATATAATTCGTCACCGTTTAGCGTCGAAGCAAGGACCGGATGATTGATGGAAAGAACCAAATTTTCAGAATTACTTTGCGAACGTAACTGCTCAATAAGACTGAAATTATTATTCAGAACAAATAATACGATCAGTGAACCTTCAACTTTACCACTAACCAAATCCACCAAAGCCGAGCGACGTGCCAGCGCATAGGTTGGCTTGGCAAAAGAAGGTAACCGGATCAGAACCCAGTAATTGTTGAGAGATATATGCTGATATATAGTCTGCAGGTCACTCGGAACAATGCCATAGAATTGCGCATTTCCGTCATCCCAGACCACATGATTTAAGTCGCCGATTAATCTGACATCCGGGGTATTATCCGGATCAAGTTGATCAACACCGCGAAAATAGGCCTCTATCGCATAATCGTCGCGCCGGATGAATTCCGCCAGTAAATCAGGGTTGCTTGCGCTGCTGTCCTGATGAACTTTTAGCAGGGATAAACGAAAATCAAACAAGCTCTGTATCAGAGTCGATGTTTGTTGCGCCGTACGATCGATTTCCTGTGCAATCATGCTGCTGCTTATCTGATAACTCTGAAACAGTGATCCCAGCGTTAATAACCCGATAGCAATTGCAATCGCCCGGGTAAAATACGTCGCGACACTTCTTTTACGTTGTGAAGACTTAGACATTAAGCTCAAGGCACACTACCCCTTTAAGGTATATCTAACGATCTGAATAACGGAAGGCACGGCGTTTTAATCGCTCAATTTTATCTGCTCCTCCATCTTTAGACACAATTTCCAAATCTCCGGAAAAAACCAGTGGAACAGGGTTTCCCTGCATATCCAGTTTAATAGCCTCCGCCATGGCTACACCGGTATCGTCGTTCATTCTCATAACGGTGACATCCAGATCCCCCCTGGCAATGGCCTCCAGTTCAGCCGAACCACCACCCCACCCGTTAATCAAAATATCAGAACGGCCCAATTCCTTAAGAGCTTTAACAGCGCCTAAAGCTACATCGGTCGAACAGGCATAGATAAATTCAATTTGCGGATTCTTCCGTACATTTTCCAGGGTAACGTTATAACCGCTTAACGCCGTAGCATCGGTATAAAATGAAGATACCAAACTAAAATATCGATTCTGGCTCATTTCAGACAAGAAAGTATCTCCGCGGGCTTCACTCACATAACCCGGCGAAAAATAAAGAAGCGAATAATACCCTATCTTTTTAGTCTTATACCGATCAAACGACGTTTTACCCGCAATATTCTGATAGTACTGTGCCAGCTTTTTTGCTCCTAATTCATGATCAAATCCCAGATACATTAACGGCTGCCGCTCTCCCCACTGTTTTACCGGAGTGGTTATATTCTGTAAAATCAGCTTCGTTTCTGAGGAGCTCAACACATATTCAATAAACTTCCGGTGACGGGCAGTATCTAACGTAAAAATCAGATAGTCTGAATTCGCTTTCAGAGCTTCTAATAACGACAGGCTCTGCTGCCTGCTGTCCAGATTAGGTTTAGTAAATACCTGATGAATTTTGTATTGAATACCCAGCTCATTCAAACGCAATTCAAAGGCTTTTATATTCCGCACCCAATAATCCGAAATCTGTTGCCCGGGGTAAACAACGGAGATGGTGATAACTTTATCCTGTTCCTGATTTAATCGGATCGGCCCCTGATGTACCAGGTCATACAAATGGTTTGTTAACTTCTGCTGGGAAGGATGAGAATCGAGGTATTCCTGATAATGCCAGTAGCCCGTCAGAGCATATGCCTGCGGCATAAGGCAGAAAACAGTAAACAGAATCAGTAAAAACGAAGCGATAAACTTAGACATAAATTCCATATTCTTTATATCAGGAATATGTCTGATTCTAGCAAGGCTGTGATAAATAACACACTAGCTGCATTGAATTTGCAGCTAGTGTCACATCAAAGAGAAGGTATTCCGGATTAGAAAGTAAATTCCAGATTCACCGAACCCCCTGCCTGATTGGCTCCGGCATATGAAGCAGCAATATCTAAACTGACCACATCGAACGGGCTGATACCGATACCGGCAGTGATGCTGTTATCTAAAGTACCCGCCATATCAATCTCATAACCGGCGCGTAACTGGGCCCATCCCCAGGCATTACCTTCCACCCCAATGCGGGCAAACTGAGTATTGTCATCACCGGTTGAAAAACGTTCCTGCTCGGTTAGATCGACATCAACGCCGGCGGAAAAGAACTCAGCGACATAACCGGCAGAAACAGTGACCTGTGGCTCCAGCGTATAGCTGTCAACACCAGAGACATCCGCCGTTTCAATCTCTTGTTTAAACAGATCTTTAACCGCGATACCCGCACGATAACTATCTTTAAGCCATACCGCACCTAAATCTAAGTTAAAAGCATTCTTAGTCGTTTTACTTTGATCGTAATCTTCAACATCAAAATCTTCTACGGTAACGTGCTGCTTATACGTCGCTAATTTTTGCAGTTTCGGACTAATACCAAACGATATCTGCTGGTTATAGATATTGAACTGTTTCGCAAATGCCAGACCAAATTCAGTGTAACCAAATGCAAGAAGATCCACATAAGAACTACTTAAACGACTTTTTAAATCATCATACTGTGCTTGTATACTGCTACCCGTAGAGTTTAAGGAATCGATGTCCTGATCAACTAACAATTCCAGATAAGAGCGAGAGAACAAATTGACAGATAATGTTTTGATCGGCACCGCAACGGCCAGACCAAGACCGGCGGTGACACCTAATGGTTGGTCATCAGACAACGCATCCAGTTTTTCATTTAGGCGATCAATAACGCTCGGGTCAGCACTGGATGGATCAGCATCATATTGATCGAGTTCATCAACTAAACTCTGAATATCATCGACCGTAGTTAAAGAATCATCGGGATCTCGCGCATTGATATTCACTGCCGGTAACAGAAGACCAAAATCATCTTCATCACGATAAACGGCTGTCAATGCCGGATTGTAAAAAGGAGCGGCGACAAAATCAGCGGTTGTTACCCCGGTATTCCCCATTGCATTACCCCGGGCATCCGCTATCCAGTTTGCAGCAAATACCGACGAACTGACTAATGTTCCGGCTACCACTGCCGCCATTTTCGATAATTTACACATATTTGTTATGCCTCTGACATTTTCCTGACAAAAAACCAGAATAGCAAATAAATTTCATATTAGAACATTTAAATGCTCAATTATTTGTAAAACAGATAAATTCTCGCGAATTATTCTTTCTTTAAACATTTTAGGCTGCTTTTTAAGTACATACTCTAATTTAGATGCCTGAGAACGACTACCGACCAAATCCGACCACGCTAATAACAGCGGGGATTTACCACGTAAAGCTTTCGCTCCCGTGCCATTCTGATGCTGTAAAAAACGCCGCTCAACGTCTGGCGTAATGCCACAGTAAAGACGCTGATCCGGCGTTCTGACAAAATAAATCCACCAAAGGGATTCCGGCGCAGACATTAATTACAGCAGCTGTTCTAACTGCTGAGTCAGATGGGCAACCTGCTCTTTTAAGTCGGCCACATCTTGCTCCAAACGCGTAATACGCTCATTCTCAGGCTCATCCGAAGCGGATAAAACACAGTGATCGGCACTTTGAGATACATAGTTATCGCTGTCCGCAGAAAAAGTCTGTAAATAACGAGATTCACGTTTACCCGGCTCACGATCCAGCTTCAGCACATATCCCTTTTCCTGTAAGGCATCAAGCACAGCTTCGGTTTCTTTTACATCGCTAAAACTACAAAGCCGGTTAGTTCTGGTTCTCAGCTCTCCCGGGGTCTGGGGGCCACGTAACAGAAGACAGCAGATAATACCCAGTTCCTGTTCATCCAGTTTCAAATCACCGAATTCAGTATTACAGAAACGGTGCTGATATTTACTGGTCCGGCTGTTAAAGCTACTTTCATCACTAACCAGACGACGTGAAATCAATCCTTCCAGTCCGTCCATAACCTGAGCATCGGTTAACTCCATAACCGGATCGCGATTACTCTTCTGATTACATGCTGTAGTTAAGCTATTCAGAGTCAAAGGATAATAATCCGGCGTTGTAATCTCTTTTTCGATTAAACAACCGATGATTCGGGCTTCAATAGCATTAAGCTGTAGCGACATTCTCATTCCTCTTACGAATTAATGTTCTTGTAGTAGTTTTAACCTGATAATGTTGCCTTGACTATCCAAAGCAATCATTTTTGAACG
>JBNKRC010000200.1:0-4363 GCA_050296215.1 Vibrio sp.
GGAATCCGGCTGGCTGCCCGAAGACTGGATGATTCAGGAATGGGATTATCTGAACCCTTATGCGCTAGAATTGTTCCTGCAGTACGTGAACGATCCTAACTACCCGGGCTGGCAGGGTATCGATCCCGATACGGTGTTTCCTAACCCGATTGGATCGGTTGATGACCGGAATCAGCATAATAATGCCCGCTACAGCGAAAATATAGAAGTGATTAAGCGTGGCTGCCAGCCTCTGGAATCTTTACCCGGATACCGGGCCGCGCTCCAGGGCGTTGAAAGGATGCGTCAAGAGGGATTTGAAGCATGGCTGGCAGAGCAGAGCCTTGATATGCTGGTTTTTCCCGCGAATTGCGATATCGGTCAGGCTAATGCCGATACCAATGATGAAGCTTATGCCGAGGCATGGAAAAACGGCAGCTTTTTCTCCAATACCAACCATATGCTGCGCCATTTGGGTATTCCCAGTGTTTCGGTCTGTATGGGGATGATGGAAGATATTCAGATGCCGGTGAACCTGACCTTTATCGGTCCGGCATACAGCGATCTGTCATTGCTATCTTATGCCTACAGCTACGAACAGGCCACTGGTTACCGGATCGCCGGGACACGAACTCCGTCACTGACTCGGGAAGTAGTCACGTATCACTCAGATTACCAAGTACCTGCCAGACGGAAGAATGAACAGACCGAACTGAACGTGGCTGCAGAAGTATCGGGGGTCACTCTGATGATCCGGGGCGAGAGCCACCCGCAGCATCAGGTGTACGTATCGGTCAACGGAGTACGGATCAACGTTGCTCAAGAAGGGGGACAGTGGCAGGGCTCAATTGCATTAGCGCAGTTGTATCGTTGTAGCCACCGTATGCCACAGCAGCTCAATGTGATCACTCTGATCAAAGGACCTCAGGGAAATACTCGGGCTGACCATCTCAGAATCAATCTGGCTGCATAAGAGAGAATATAATCCATCGTTACGCTTGGCGATGGATTTCCGGACAATGTCTCCTAATCGCTAATATCTTCAATTTTTATCTGCACTTCGTATATTGCTTCTTCTGTCAAGTTGGTCATTGAGGTGTCGATCTGAATGATATTCCAGGCGCGTTGATCGACGATTTTGATTTGGTTTTGCTGGCAAAATTCAATCAGATACTTCACGGCCTGAGTACCAGACGCTTTATTCAGGCCACTATAAGTGGTACATAAGTAAGTCCCGGCCGGAATTTCGTTGTCGCTGTTTTCAACAGGATCGTCGGTCAGGATAAATAACGTCACGTGATCGCTCTCTTGATCGGTAAGCTTATCTGATGCGAACTGTTCATTTAATGGTGTGATGTGTCCGATACGATGGTTGGCAATCAGTGGCAGCACTTCATTGACTTGATTTTCTAACGATAAAATTCCGTATGACAAAGCAATATCGTCTTCCAGACGGATCCGCTGCGCATCGAAATAGAACCGGGGCGCAAAACTCTTTATTAAGATATCAGACGAGCGATACTGGTGGCGGAATTTTTCAATATGAGCAATTCGTTCACTCAGAATGCTCGATTTGGTTTCAAGAATCAGGATCTCTTCTTTCAATTTTTGCGCATGAGCCTTAAGAAGGGATAACGATTTTTCTGTATTGCGGTTATCCATGTAGTCTTTAATGCTCTCAACGGACAAGCCAATATCTCTCAGCTCAAGAATAGTGCCCAACATTTCATATTGCACAATGGAGTAGTAACGATAACCGCTTTTGCTGTCGACAAAGAAAGGTTTAAACAGGTCAATTTTATCGTAGTAACGCAAGGTATCAATTGAGACTTTGAGTAGCTTAGACAGTTGACTGATGGTTAAAAACTGTTCCTTTTTCATTCTGGTTACTCTTGTCATCGGGTGGCAGCGGCTGCGTCTGCTTTATGCAGAGCGTTATTTTGCTGTTCTTTTCTATCTTAGTTGAAGGAGAAAATAAAGGGCTATTCTGCTAAGGAGCATGACATCTGCATGTCGATGGTGTGGGGGCTGTTCCGGTTTATGAGATCAAAAAGAGAAATGCCCGACCTCCATCGATTCATTTTTTACACACAAAAATGTGCAATTTGCACGTTTGTAGTGCTGAAATTTTCAACTTATTTCCTTAACTATATATAAATTTATCTAAATCAATAGGTTAACCTTACCTATAAATTGGCCCGTTCTTTGCGTTAATAGGATATGTGAATTATTCACATATTTTCAAATCTTCAGTTGAACAATGACTGGTGATAAAGGACGGATGGATCCTGTATGTACTTAGGAGGCACAGTGCCTGGTAAACATTAATCATCTTATATGGAAAACGGATACAAAAGGAGTTTGTATGAGAAGTAATGAATTAAGTTTTGGCATATCTGCCGAAACGGAAAATAGCGAAACCACCCTGAACCGTAGTTTGGGAATGAAACATTTAGTTGCTTATGGTCTGGTGTACATTTCGCCGATTGTTCCGTTAACAACATTTGGGTTTGTATGGGGAGCCTCGGGCGGATTGATTGCTCTGGCCTATTTATTAGGTGCCACTTGCATGTATTTTACCGCCAAAAGTTATGCAACGATGAGCAGTGTGGTGACGTCGGCCGGATCGATTTACGGTTACGCAAAATATGCATTAGGCGATTTTTGGGGATTTATTTCCGGCTGGTTGTTGTTGCTCGATTATCTGATGATTCCTGCCCTGGTATTTACCTTAATGTCGGTGGGTTTTCAGACCTTAATGCCTGATATCAGCCGGCCTGCATGGATCGTTATTCTGGTTTCGGTTACCTTTATGATTAACTGGTTTGGTGTGGTGATCACGTCCCGTGTCAGTATCGTGTCGGTGGTGGCGCAATTCTTGATTGTGGCCGGAGTGCTGGTGTTTATCGTATTGGCTCTGGCCGACGGTAAGGGTAACGGTAGTTTAACGTTTGCTCCTTTTTATGATGATCATACCTTCAATCTGGGCAATGTTTTCTCCGCAACCTCAATCTGCATTTTATCTTTTCTTGGATTTGATTCCATCTCAACCTTATCAGAAGAAGTTCAGAGCCGTGATAAGAATTTGATCGGAAAGGCAATTATTCGTGTGCTTCTTATTAGTGCCTCAACATTTATTCTGGTTGCATGGGTCGTGGGTAATGTCGTGCCGGGTATGGAGATCGTCAATCCGGAAGCCGCCATTTTTGAAATTACCGGACAGCAGATCGGTTCCTGGGCACCGGTGACATTAGCCTGGTTATTCGCTCTGGCTGCTGGCTTTACCAATACCTTGCCGATGATGGCCGGTGCATCACGCGTACTGTTTTCAATGGGGCGGGACCGCCAATTGCCACCTATCCTCGCCAGAATTCATGATAAACACCAAACGCCTTACATAGCGATGATCTTCACATCGGCGCTCGCACTTGTGATTGCGCTGGTTATGGTAGATCGAATTGATTTACTGGCCTCCTTTGTCAACTTTGGTGCACTGTCAGCATTCCTGATGCTGCATATTTCCGTGTTCTATCGGCTTGGAATAAAAAATCCGGACAGAAAGCTGTTTCCTCATATTATCGTGCCGATTTTGGGAATTATTATTGTTTCGGTTGTTCTGCTTAATTTAGATAAAGATGCCTTATTTATCGGAGTTATCTGGCTGGTTATCGGTGTGTTATACGGATTTAAATTAATGCGTGAAGGTAAGAGCGAACTCAATATTTAATTTCACTAATTTAAGAGTAATAAAGTCAGGTTAATCAGGAATATATGATGGAAAATAAATCTATGCTGACGGGAGTGGAGTCGGCGGAAAAAAGTCGTTTAAGTATTATTGGTGACGAGGAATTATTAACCGCGCCTGCGCACCATTTGTTATCGGAATTAAATAACCGCAGAATCAGTGCTGAAGAGTTGTTCGCATTGCAACTGCAACGTACGGAACGTATCAATCCGCAGCTAAATGCGATTGTGGCTCAAAATATTGATTCTGCTCGTCAGGCTGCTCGTGAAATTGACAATGCCAGAGTCAACCGCCGGAGCGTGGGACCTCTGGCCGGATTACCGATAACGATTAAAGACTCGTTTGAAGTGGCCGGTATGACGGCCACCTGCGGGCTGACTTCACTGGCTGAGCATCGCCCGCAATCTGACGCGTTGGCGGTGTCCCGGCTGCGTCAGGCGGGGGCGATCATTTACGGTAAAACCAATGTTCCTCAGGCTTGCGGGGATCATCAGTCTTACAACGATGTGTTTGGTGCCACGATGAATCCGTGGAACACGGGATGTACACCGGGTGGGTCGTCAGGCGGCTCTGCCGCCGCGTTAGCGGCAGGTTTAACGTCGCTGGAACTGGGGAGTGATATCGGAGGTTCCATTCGCT
>JBNKRC010000201.1:0-4314 GCA_050296215.1 Vibrio sp.
CCGAAGGTACCGTGGACTATTATACCTTCAGTTACTACATGTCGAACTGTGTATCGGCTGATCCTGAAAATGAAACGGGCTCCGGTAACCTGATGGGAGGTGTCAAAAACCCATATCTGGAAACGTCTGACTGGGGTTGGCAAATCGATCCTGTGGGGTTGCGATACACACTTAATGAAATTTATGCCCGTTACGAAATTCCTCTGATGGTAGTTGAAAATGGCCTGGGTGCTTTCGATAAGGTGGGACAGGATGGTTCGATTAATGACATCTATCGCATCAACTATCTGGCGGCACATATTGAACAGATGGGCGAAGCAGTAAAAGATGGTGTTGAACTATGGGGCTACACCCCTTGGGGATGCATTGACCTTGTGAGCGCTTCAACCGGTGAAATGGAAAAACGTTACGGATTTATCTATGTAGATAAAGATAACCAGGGTGAGGGGACTCTGGATCGTAAGAAGAAAGCCTCTTTCGACTGGTACAAAAAAGTGATTGCGTCTAACGGTGAAACTCTTTAAGTCCGGAGTTAATTTACGACCCGGCTCAATATCCAGCCTGCTTCGGCAGGCTGTTTTGTATCTGTTATTTACTATACTTCTTATGATCATCTCGTCGAGGTGATTAAATGAAGTCAGGGATGTTAAATCGTCCTCTAATTCTGTTCTGACTGATTGAGAAAGTGAATTCTTTATGGGTGGAAAAACGTATGAGCGATTTTATTTCACTTAAACGTCTGGGTTGGCAATCTGTGTTTCAGCAGCAACTTAGCGTGGAAGATTTACAGCAAATGACCATTGCCAGAGTCATTGAGCATCATCGTAGTGAATATGTCCTGCGTAGTGAAAAGGACGTATTCCGTCTGCCTGTGACGGTATCGCTGCCACATCTCACATCAGGTGACTGGGTACTGGTCAATGAGCAGAATCATTTTGTCCGTTTACTGGAACGTAAGTCGTTGTTTAAGCGTAAAGCGGCCGGCAGTAAATTAAGTGAGCAACTCATTGCGTCTAATGTCGATACGTTATTTATTGTTTGCTCGCTAAATTATGATTTTAATCTGAGCCGTATTGAACGCTATCTTGCACTTACCCATGAGGCTGGCGTAGAACCTGTCGTGATACTAACAAAACAGGATCTTTGCCCGGATGCCGAAGAGAAACGACGTAAAGTTGAGCAACTGGAGCCTTTATTGATGGTCGAATTGGTTAATGCTTTAGACCGGGAGAGCTGTTCGGTTCTGGATTACTGGTGTCGGGAAGGGCAAACCATATCACTGTTAGGCTCATCCGGGGTCGGAAAATCAACTTTGGTGAATACGCTGCTGGGTATCGAGGTCCAGCAGACATCCGCGATACGTGAAGACGACAGTAAAGGACGGCACACAACCTCTGCCCGTTCAATGCACTTCACACCTTCGGGAGCCATCCTGATTGATACTCCGGGGATGCGTGAGCTACAGCTTACAGAGTGTGAAGAGGGAGTCCGGCAAACCTTTGCTGATATTGATGCTCTGGCTAAACAATGTAAGTTTAATGATTGTCATCATGCCGGAGAACCGGGCTGTGCTGTTCAGGCGGCCATTGATTCCGGAGAGTTAGATCCCCGGCGGCTGGCAAACTATCTGAAATTGCTTGCCGAGCAGGCCAGAAACAGCGCGTCACTTCAGGATTTGCGTGCTAAAGACAGGCAATTTGGCAAAATGGTTAAACAGATCGGTGGTAAATTACGTAAGATGAAAAAGGGGTATTAGAGTAACCGGTCCGGATCTTCGTTGTTCGCGTTTGTGAATGTCAGAGGGCGGTTATGCCCTCCGATACGATATGAAAAGGCAGTTACCCGAATACAATTTCCGCTTGCTGCCGGGCCTGGGATAACACGTCCATAACGATTAACGAGTGATCGAGCAATTCGTAACATGCCGCAAGATCTTGTTTTCTTAATAAAGCTTCAAACACCACAAACTCATCAACCATACGGTTACTGTATTCGCCTTTATTATCGGTAACCGGATCGGAGTTCAATAATTTAAATTCGGTTTCTCTGGCTTCATTGGTAGGGCCGCTTATCTTAACGTAGCCTTTGGTGCCCTGAACGGTAGCATGGCCAGGACTTTGCGAATCTTTTGCCCCCGTGCATACTGCGGTGAAACCCGGATAATTCATGACTAAAATGCCGGAAGTATCAATACCATTAAAGCCGGTATTGGCAAAGTAAGTGACTGACTGAGGCTGACCAAACAAGCGGCAGACAAAGTGAACGTTATAAACATTGATGTCGAATAGTGCACCACCGGAATAGACAGGATCAAAGGCGGGCAGGATTTCTCCCTGCAGATACTGAGGATAGCGGCTGGAAAATTGCGAATAGTTACACTGTACCAGTTTGATATCACCGATTTCGGCGAGCTGTTGTTTGATATATGCGAAATTATTTGAGTGGATCATGGTAATGGCTTCAAACAAAAACAGCTGCTTTTCTCTGGCGAGATCCGATAGTTCTTTGAGTTCACTATAATCGGATGTAAATGGTTTCTCGCAGATGACATGTTTATCAGCGAGCAGAGCCTGCCTGGTATAGCTGTAGTGGAGACTGTTAGGAATTCCGATGTAGAGTATATCGATATCCGGATCATTGAGGCATGTTTGGTAATCAGTATAGATTTTATTAATTTGATGTTCAGACTGCAGTTTTTGCGCAACCTTAAGTGATTTTTCCCGAACAACAATGGCTTCCAGTTCGATACCCGGCAGATAACTTAACGCATCTAAAGCTTCTTTAACGATTTTTCCTGAACCAACGATCCCGAGTTTCATTTTTATTCTCCCGCTTGCTCTGTCAATATGCCTTTTATACTTGAGTTATCCGGGGTAGGCAAAAGTTCTCTCTACTAATCCTGATCATTGATTTTCATTCCCGGAGAATCTTTTACAGGGTGATTTTTTGAACCATACTCTACTAATAAACATTGCACATATCTTGTATTGGCTTTTTCCGATTCGGATCTTAGTGCAAGCTCATCCTGAAACGTTCAGAAGATTGAGATCGCTATGCAAAAATTATCGTTAAGAGAATTGGCTGTTCCGATGATTAAAGCGATTGACAGCTTTAATTATCTGCTGAAATCTCACCATCGCCGGGTGGCGGTGATTTCCTACCACATCGGTAAACAGTTGGGGCTGAACGAAGAGGAATTGTTTACATTAGTCGTCGCGGCTGCACTGCATGATATCGGGGCATTATCCGTACAGGAAAGGAATATGCTGATTCAGGAAGATGTAACCAATCCTAAGCCTCACTGCATTATGGGTTATCGAATGTTGTCCACATTCGAAGCGTTTAGCGATATCGCGAAAATTATTAAGCATCACCATATCATTTATAGCGAGTCATTACGCATGCCCGCGGGAGAAGTGCGGTTTGAAAGCCATATACTTCATCTGGCAGACAGAGTGGATATTTTTATCTCTCCAGACGAGTTTATCTTAAATCAAAAGGCAAAAGTCACAGACAAGCTAAGGCAAAAAGTGGGAGACATTTTTCATCCTCAGGTATTTGAAGCCTTTGAATTGGCGTCCAAGTCAGATATTTTCTGGATAGATATCAATAATATGGATATAGAACAGTTATTCAGAAAACTTAACTTCTCAATAGACTTTGAACTGACTATTGAAAATATCATTGATTTTGCACTGACATTATCACGGATAATTGATTTCCGCAGTCGGTTCACCGCATCACACTCTTATACGGTGGCCCACCTGGCCAATTTAATCGGTGGTTACTTTGGTTTTGATGATGAAAAATGTAAAAAATTGATGGTTGCCGGATATCTGCATGATATCGGAAAGATTGGGATTGACCCCGGAATTATTGAAAAGGACGGCCCGTTGACCGATGATGAATTTAACCTGATGAAGTTACATGCTTATTATACCGGACAAATACTGAGTGAGCTGAATAGTTCAAACTGGTTTTCAGAGATCGTCACGTGGTCGGAACGACATCATGAAAAAATCAACGGCAGCGGATATCCATTTTCACTCAGTGATGAAAGCCTTGATGACGGGGTAAAAATTTTGGCCTATTCAGATATCCTCTCTGCCCTGATGGAAGCACGCCCCTACCGGGAGAGCCTGTCGGTTGATACTGCATTCGATATTATCGAAACAAAAATCGCAGCGGCTTTATCCTGTGACATGTTCAGTGAAATTAAAAAGCATAAAACAGAAATCAGCGAGCTGGTCACAAACTGTCAGAAACACACGTTTACTGAATACAGAGATATTCTGGAGATGTCTGAAGAAAAAT
>JBNKRC010000202.1:0-4298 GCA_050296215.1 Vibrio sp.
TACCTCATCAGCTGAATATCTATCCGGTTGTTGACAGTCTCGACATGATCGCGGAATTGCTGAAAGCGGGATGCACCACCCTGCAGTTACGGGTTAAAACCGAACATCCGGAGAACATTGCCGGAATTATCGCTGAAGCAATAAAACTCGGTAAACAATATCAGGCCCAGCTCTTTATCAATGATCACTGGCAGCTTGCCTTACAACTTGGTGCCTTCGGTGTTCATCTGGGACAGGAAGATTTACAGACAGCCGATTTACAGGCGATCAATCAAGCCGGTATGGCGTTGGGGTTATCGAGTCACAGCTATTTTGAGGCGCTGATCGCCATGGGATACCAGCCAAGTTATCTGGCACTGGGTCATATCTTCCCGACCACGACCAAAACCATGCCGTCACTGCCACAGGGCCTTTACCGTCTGTCACGCTATGCCAAGACATTCACGCCAGTACTGCCCACCGTTGCAATTGGCGGAATTGATCAATCGAATCTGTCTGATATCAAAGCCACGGGAATCGGCTCAGCCGCCGTTGTACGGGCCGTTACCTTAATGGCGGATCCCGGCAAAGCGTTTTCAGAGCTCAAAGCACACTGGGAGTCCCCGTCTGAGGAGGTCAGAGATGGCTGCGCCGCTTAAAGAAAACCTGTCAGACCAACAATTTATCCGTTATTCACGGCAGTTAATGCTGCCTCGTTTTGGCGAAAAAGGGCAACTCGCTCTGCAACGGGCAAAATGCGCCATCATCGGTGTCGGTGGCCTCGGCCAACAGGTCGCACAACTGCTGGCTGCTGCGGGAGTGGGTAAACTGCTGCTGATCGATCCGGACGTAATCGCACTGGATAATTTGCCCCGGCAGCTCCTGTATACCGGTGAGGATATCGGTCAGCCTAAAGTACAGGTCGCCTTCTCCAGACTCGCCGAACGCTACCCCGACAGTGATACCGAAATCAGAGAGATCGCTTTTGATGATACACAGCACCACCAGCTGGCCGGCTGTGATCTCATTCTGGATTGTTCAGATAACTTCGCCTGCCGCCATTCGGTTAACCGGGCCGCAGTGACACTGAATATCCCATTGGTATCAGGGGCAATCAGCGCCGATACCGGACTGCTGAGTCTGTTTCATCCGGCCGAAGCCGACACCTCCGGCTGTTATCACTGCCTGTTTCCGGATTCAGTCCGCAGCACTCAGAATTGCAGCAGTATGGGTGTGTTGGGACCGGCTGTTGCTGTCATTGCATCGTTACAGGCGCAGTGGGCGCTCAATTATCTCAATGGTGAACGGAACAATGCGGGAAGTCTGATTCGCTTCGACGCCGCCTCCCTGACCTTCAGCCAGGCGACCTTACGCCGGGATCCGGAATGTCCGGTCTGCGGCACTTTGAACAAGGAATTATCGTCATGAATATAACTTTGAATGGTGATACCACGGTTATCAACAATACGGCATCACTCGAACAACTACTGGCATCAAAAGAGATCAAACCCGAGACGGTCGCACTGGTCATCAACGGGGAAGTGATCCCCCGCAGCCTGTGGAAAACCACCCAAATCAATGACGGTGATGCCATCGAAATTTTTTCAGCCGTCGCAGGAGGCTAATATGTTAACAATTGCAGAAACCCCACTAAAAAGCCGTCTGTTCACCGGCACCGGAAAATTCTCAGATCCTGAAACCATGCTCAAGGCGGTTAATGCAAGTGACGCATCCCTGGTCACTCTGGCGATGAAGCGTATCGACTTCAGACAGCAGTCAGACCAGATCCTGCAGCCTTTACTCGACAGCGGCGTGAAGTTATTGCCAAACACATCCGGTGCCCGGAATGCCAAAGAAGCGATTTTTGCTGCCCGGCTAGCCAGAGAAATGCTTGGAACCAACTGGGTAAAAGTGGAAATCCATCCTGATCCGCGTTACCTGATGCCTGATCCGGTAGAAACACTGGAAGCAGCGAAAGTATTGTGTGAAGAAGGTTTCATCGTACTCCCTTACGTTCATGCTGACCCGGTGTTATCGCTCCGGTTACAGGAAGTCGGCTGTGCCGCCGTTATGCCGTTAGGCAGCCCGATTGGCTCCAACCAGGGTCTTGCCAGCGCACCATTTCTGAAAATCATTATCGAACAGGCTCAGGTGCCGGTAGTTATTGATGCGGGAATCGGTTCCCCGGCCCAGGCCATGCAGGCAATGGAAATGGGCGCCGATGCGGTACTGGTTAACACCGCCATCGCTTCGGCCCGGGATCCGATCACCATGGCCGAATGTTTCCGTGAAGCCGTCACGACAGGACGCAAATCCTATCTTGCCGGTCTGGGGCCGGTTAAAGAACAGGCGCAGGCTTCCAGCCCGCTAACCGGTTTTCTGGCGGAGATCGGTTAATGAAAAAAGTGACGTTTTCACAAAGACTGTCAGAGCTGGATCTTGACCACTTATGGTTAAGCATGGGTTCTCACAGCGAAAAAGAGGTAGAATACTGGTTAGCTCATCCTGAATCTGTCGCCGGTAACACCGAAGCACTCAGTGCATTGCTTTCCCCTGCTGCGGCAAAATATCTGGAGCCAATGGCTCAGTTATCCTCAGCGTTAACCCGCCAGCGCTTCGGCAACAGCATCGGACTGTATGCGCCTTTATACGTTTCGAATCTGTGCTCAAATGACTGCGATTATTGCGGATTCAGCAGCGGAAACAGCATCAAACGCAAAGTACTCAACGATGAAGAGATCGACGCCGATGCCAGAATCCTGCGTGAGCGGGGAATCGAATCATTGCTGCTCGTCTCCGGCGAACACGAACGCAAAGTGGGTGTCGATTACTTTGCCGGTATTCTGCCCCGGCTGAAGAATGAATTCAGCTATCTGGCAATTGAAATCCAGCCGCTTTCCGAGGACGGTTACCGACGCCTGGTTGATTGCGGGCTGAATGCCGTCATGGTTTATCAGGAAACCTACCGTAGCGGTATTTACGCCGAGCACCATATCCGCGGCCGTAAAACCGATTTCCAATGGCGTCTGGACTGCCCGGATCGTGCAGCCAGTGCCGGCGTCGATAAAATCGGTTTAGGTGCCCTGCTGGGACTGGCGGACTGGCGGCTTGATGCCCTGCTGCTCGGCTATCATCTTGCCCACATGGAAAAACGGCACTGGCGCAGCCGGTTCAGTATTTCCATGCCAAGACTGCGTCCCTATACCGGTAGCCCTATCGAAGTGCATGAAATGAGTGATCAAGCCTTCGTGCAGATGCTATGCGCCTTCAGGCTGTTTTCACCGAACACCGAACTCAGCCTTTCTACACGGGAATCTCCGGCACTGAGAAATAATCTGCTCAACCTGGGCATTACCCATATGAGTGCAGACAGTTCAACTGAGCCCGGCGGGTACAGCAATCCGCACACTCAGTTGGATCAGTTTGAAATCAGTGATGATCGTACCGTGATTGAAGTTGCAGATGCCATCCGTCAGGCCGGACTGCAACCGGTATGGAAAGACTGGCAGTCGCAGTGGTAATAGCTGAATAAAAAGTCATCGAATCGTCCTGATTGCGGTGGCTTTTTACCGGATTTCATCTCATTTCGGCTACTCCGGTGGTCACAGATGCACTCATAGCTCCTTTCTCCTCTTAACTTAATAAGCTATTGGTTTCACTAGCAAGAATTCGGCTGTAACCAATTAACTGTCGCCATATAAGCTATACTACTAACAGCTAGTTTGCTTTGAGGTTGTCAGAAGATGAGAAATAGTCGTTTTGCCTTGTTATGTTGCTTCTCGTTGCGGAAATTTTCCTGCCGGTTTCCCCACTTCGTCCGCCACCTTATCCGGGTCGTACTCCTGTTGCCTCTTGGAGTATCACCACTGGCGACTGCGGAACAAACACTGACAACAGACTTTCAGGATGTACAGCCCAAATATATCCGCACCGGGAATAAATTTAACGGGATATGCATTGATATACTTAAAGGGCTGAATAAGCGTTTAAGCCACTATGGTTACATCATTTTATTCCCGAATAATTTCACTCCTATCAAACGCATCAGGGCAAACTTATACGAAGGAACGACCGATCTTCACTGTGGAGCAGCCAGAACGGAAGAACGGGAAAAAACCTATGCTTTTTCAGAAAAACCTCTGTACGACATTAAGACCGTAATGGTGGGCAGGGCTGACTCGCCGTTTAATATTCAGTCCATGGATGATTTAGTCGCAAGCAAGGGCAGACTTTCTGCTGTATATGGAACCAATACTCATAAATTTATCTCCTCACTGAACAATGTCACCTTAGGACCAATACCGAAAGAGCCATTTGAT
>JBNKRC010000203.1:0-4278 GCA_050296215.1 Vibrio sp.
GCTTCGTGAAGAAGTTGCTGAACAGCACCGTGCTCTTGGCCAAATCAAAGTAATGGCAGCAAAATACGGCTGTGATATTTCAGGTCCAGCACAATCAGCACAAGAAGCAATCCAGTGGACTTACTTCGGCTACCTGGCTGCTGTTAAATCTCAAAACGGTGCAGCAATGTCTCTGGGCCGTACTTCTACATTCCTTGATATCTTCATCGAGCGTGATATTGCTGCTGGTAAGATCACTGAAGATCAAGCTCAGGAAATGATCGACCACTTCGTAATGAAACTACGTATGGTTCGTTTCCTACGTACTCCTGAATACGATGAGCTATTCTCTGGCGACCCAATCTGGGCAACAGAATCTATGGGTGGTATGGGTCTTGACGGACGTACTCTTGTAACTCGTACAAACTTCCGTTTCCTGAACAGCCTGTACACAATGGGTCCATCTCCAGAGCCAAACATCACTGTTCTTTGGTCTGAAAAACTACCAGAAGGTTTCAAACGTTTCTGTGCTAAAGTATCTATCGATACTTCTTCTATCCAGTACGAAAACGACGACCTGATGCGTCCTGACATGGAATCTGACGATTACGCAATCGCATGTTGTGTATCTCCGATGGTTGTTGGTAAGCAAATGCAGTTCTTCGGTGCTCGTGCTAACCTTGCAAAAACTATGCTTTACACTATCAACGGTGGTGTGGATGAGAAATCTAAAGCACAAGTTGGTCCTGCAATGCCTAAGATCACTGCTGAAGTGCTTGATTTCGATGAGCTGTGGGACAAAATGGACCACTTCATGGACTGGCTGGCAAAACAGTATGTTACTGCATTGAACGCTATCCACTACTCACACGACAAATACAGCTACGAAGCATCTCTGATGGCTCTGCATGATCTGGACGTTAAACGTACTATGGCATGTGGTATCGCTGGTCTGTCTGTAGCAGCTGACTCTCTGTCTGCAATCAAATATGCGAAAGTAACACCAGTTCGTGATGAAGACGGCATCGCAGTAGACTTCAAGATTGAAGGTGATTATCCTAAATTCGGTAACAACGACGCTCGCGTTGATGACATCGCTTGTGAACTTGTAACTCTGTTCATGAACAAGATTCGTGCACTGAAAACTTACCGTAACGCAATCCCTACTCAGTCAATCCTTACTATCACTTCTAACGTTGTGTACGGTAAGAAAACTGGTACTACTCCGGATGGCCGTAAAGCTGGCGCTCCATTTGCACCAGGTGCAAACCCAATGCACGGTCGTGACGAGAAAGGTGCGGTAGCATCTCTGACTTCAGTTGGTAAACTACCATTTGCTGATGCGAAAGATGGTATCTCTTATACTTTCTCTATCGTTCCGAATGCGCTTGGTAAAGATACTGACGCACAACGTTCTAACCTTGCTGGTCTGATGGATGGTTACTTCCACCACGAATCTGGCATCGAAGGTGGTCAGCACCTGAACGTTAACGTTCTTAACCGCGAAACTCTTCAAGACGCAGTTAAGCACCCAGAGAAATACCCTCAGCTAACTATCCGTGTATCTGGTTACGCGGTACGTTTCAACTCTCTGACTCCAGAGCAGCAAGCTGACGTTATCTCTCGTACTTTCACTGAATCTATGTAATTCATAGCCTAAGTAGAAATACTAAGCCCCCGCAATTGCGGGGGCTTTCTTTTATATCTCGTTCAGAATATTAAACGGTAAACCTTAAACACTCTTCGGTCAGTTCGGTTGAACGACGATCAACCGTATGGCTTGTTTCCCTCAACTTCGCATTATTCAGTTCCAATTGTTTTAATGAATGAGAAATGAGTGCCATATTCTCTGCCATCGACTGGCTCGTCATCGCCAGTTCTTTAATCGAATCGGAAATAATACCGGTCTGTTCCGCTGTCTCCGACGCTTTATCTGTTATCAGTGAAAGAGCATCCATTGCCTGAATACCTTTCTCCTGCCCTTGTTTCATCGTAACTTCAGACTGGCCAATATAACGAATCACTTCCGCGCTCTCTTTTTTCATCGTCTCAATTGTGTCTGATATTTCAGTCACTGCACTAACGGTTCTTACCGCCAGGCTGCGAACCTCATCCGCAACAACAGCAAACCCCCTTCCCTGTTCGCCGGCCCGGGCGGCTTCAATGGCCGCATTTAATGCCAGAAGGTTCGTTTGTTCCGCAACCCCATTGATAATATCCATGACCGAATCGAATTTTTCAGAAGCTTCCTCCAGCGACTGTATATGGCTGGCGGCGGCTGTCAATATCTGCCCGACATCCTCCAGTGACTGAATTGCCGCGCCTATTACTGCCGCACCTTCCTGAGAAACGCTGGTTGAGGACTGACTGATGTCTGCCACTACCTCCAGTGAATTAGACACTTCAATCGTTGTGCTGCTGACTTCTTCCGTAGCTGAAGCAAGCATATCCGTCTGGCGAATCACATCGGACTGAGCTTTTGCCAGTTCATCTAATCCCCGGTCAAGATCTGCCGTATCTCCCGACAAGGCTTCGCTATTCTTTTGCACTCCCCGGACCAATGATCCTAAATGTTCACAGCTTTGGTTTATGGCAGTAGCCAGTTGATTAAATTCGTCATTTTTGTTGCCCGAGACCGGCAGGCGCCGGGAGAGATCGCCGCCGGACAGACTATCCAGGACTCTTCTGGTCTGCGTTAACGAACGGGTCATAGAAAAACTGAAGGTTACCGCCAACAGAACCGTAATCACGGCTAATACCACAAAAGCCGCAAGTAACGACCAGGTCGTACTGCTTGCATCTTTATTCGCTCCGGACTGATATTGCTCACTCAGCGATGTGAGCTGATCCGAAATATCCTGAATAGCACTCTGAGCCTGCTTTTCCACGCTTCTGAGACGTTGTTCGAGAACACTGACCTGTTGCGAGAGTTCACCAACCCGAATAAAAGTCTGCTTAAATTGTTCAACCTCTTTGTCATATAGAGAAAGCATGGAATAAGACTTGGATGTATTGACGAACATTCCCATCGCCCGGTTAAACAGGGTCATATTCTTTTCGCCAGGAGCCAGTAAATAATCCTGTTGTGCCTTGATCAATGCCTGGAAATCCGAGTTCACAGTAACCATCCCCGTCTCAGATATCTTGTTTTCGATTACCTTCGCCAGTGATTTCATTGCTCCCTGTTTTCCTTCGTCTACAGAAAATCCCAGTTCGGATTTAGCCTCAATCCAGGGGCGCATTACCTGATCGAACTGCCTGTTGGCATTCAGCATTTCATCGGCCTGACTGTCCAGCCCTATTGATTTCAGAAACAGCACATCGTCGTTAACCTTATCCGTTAACTGCTTAAGCTGGTTGAGTACATCTGAGACACCTTCCAGCGTAATACTGGTTCTTCCGGCTTCCAATGACAACAGATTAGCCTGTGTCGCGTAGATCGCTTTTGCCCCCTGAGTCACTTCCGCACTTTTTTCATACTGTCTGACCATCCCGGATAAACGCTGGGCGGTAAACGTCCCTACGGCAATAAATCCAAGACATAACAATGCGATAAAGATCTTCATTTTTCCTTTTTGTGATAACTGTAATGCATCCATAACGAAATCCCTTAAAAACGAGTATTTCTACTCAAATCAACTTATTTTATTATTGGTGTTTACAAATCTATTACAAAACCAACATTATATCGACTTCTATTTGCAGTCATTTCATGCTGCCCACATACAAACCTATATAATGAACCTAAAATGTAATAAAATACGAAGCAAATACTTGTCAGAGATCGTTATATGTCAACCATTGGTCGAATCCATTCATATGAGTCCTGCGGTACCGTAGATGGCCCGGGAATTCGTTTTATTGTCTTTATGCAGGGCTGTCTGATGCGCTGCAAATATTGCCATAACCGGGATACATGGGATCTGCACGACGGTAAAGAAGTGACTGTCGAAGAAATCATTCAAGAAGCCAAAACATATCGTAATTTTATGAACGCTTCCGGCGGCGGTATTACCTGCTCGGGTGGCGAAGCTATGCTCCAGCCAGAATTTGTCCGGGATTTATTCCGTGCCGCTCATGCAGAAGGCATTCATACCTGTTTAGATACCAATGGCTATATCCGCAAACATACCGAAGTCGTCGATGAAGTACTCAACGATACTGATCTTGTTTTGCTAGATATCAAGCATATGAAAGATGAAATTCACCAGGACTTAGTGGGCGTCTCTAACCGCCGTACTCTCGATTTTGCCCGTTACCTGCATAAAATTGGTAAAGCGACATGGTTACGCTATGTTA
>JBNKRC010000204.1:0-4256 GCA_050296215.1 Vibrio sp.
CCAAGAACCACAGTTTTTGGCGGGGAAGAAATTGTCCTGCAGGCCGAACTGGAAGACGAAGTTCGTTGGGAAGCTCAGGATATTTTTCTGAATATTGTGTACGAAGACGATGATATTCTGGTTATCAACAAACCTCGTGATTTTGTGGTTCATCCCGGAGCAGGTACGCCGGACGGGACTGTTCTTAACGCATTGTTATTTCATTTTCCGCCGATTGCAGAAGTACCTCGTGCCGGTATTGTTCACCGCCTGGATAAAGACACTACCGGATTGATGGTTGTCGCGAAAACCGTTCCGGCCCAGACTAAACTCGTGCGAGAATTACAAAAACGTAATATCACCCGCGAATATGAAGCTATCGCAATCGGAACTATGACGGCTGGTGGTTTGGTGGATAAGCCGATTGGCCGCCACGCAACGAAACGTACACTGATGGCGGTTAGCCCGATGGGCAAACCAGCGGTTACCCATTACCGGGTTGCGGAACATTTCCGGGAACATACGCGTATTCGTTTGCGTCTGGAAACGGGACGGACTCACCAGATTCGTGTCCATATGTCTTATATTCAGCATCCGCTACTTGGTGATGCAGTTTACGGCGGACGTCCCCGGATTCCTAAAGGTGCGTCTCAGGAACTGACCGATATGATCCGTAATTTTGACCGTCAGGCTTTGCATGCGGCAATGTTGCGTTTTGAACATCCGATTACCGGGGAAATGTTAGAGTTCCATGCGCCAATTCCTGATGATATGGCTGAACTGACGGAAGCACTGCGTGAAGATACTCTGCTGCACGGAAAAGATGAGCTATTAGATTAATGATATTGCCAAACTGGAATGCACCCGAAAATGTTAAAGCATGTTCTTCGACTCGCCGGGGAGGATACTCAAGTGGCCCTTATCAGGGATTAAACTTGGGTATGCATGTTGGTGATGATCCGCAAGTGGTTCAGCGCAACCGGCAACGGATCATTGAGCAGATGTCGATGCCCGCCGCTCCGGTTTGGCTAAATCAGACTCATTCTACGGACGTAGTTTCGCTAACAGAGCCAGCTGCTCAGGCAATCGATGCCGATGGCTCATTTACCCGGCATAAAAACATTGTGTGTTGTGTGATGACAGCGGATTGTCTGCCTGTTCTTCTGTGTGATAAACAAGGTACGCAGGTTGCGGCTGTTCATGCCGGCTGGCGCGGACTTGCCGGTGGTATTTTAGAACGGGCCGTTGCCAGGTTTTCCGGTGAGGTAATGGCGTGGATTGGTCCGGCCATTGGTCCGACGGCCTTTGAAGTCGGGGCTGATGTGGTTGAGGCATTTTGTTCGTTTGACTCACAGGCTCAGCTCGCTTTTATTCCCAGAGCGACAAGCGGGAAATGGCTGGCCGATATGAACGTTCTTGCCACTCAGCGACTCAATTCCGCCGGAGTTGAATCGGTATTCTCCAGTCAGCTATGTACCTTTAGCAATGCTGATGATTTTTATTCTTATCGCCGGGATGGTGTTACCGGCCGTCAGGCGAGTTTTATCTGGCTCGAATAGTGCGGCGGAGTATATAACTGCCTATTACACGGATAAATTATTACCTTTCCCCTTGAAAACTGCTCAATCTGTATCCATTTTTTTATCAGATAGTTTTTACTGATAAACAAGATGAGGTAAGCAGTATGCGTCTTGACAGATTTACGAGCAAATTCCAGTTAGCGATTTCGGATGCCCAATCGCTGGCACTCGGCCGTGATCACCAATATATCGAACCTGTGCATTTAATGGTTGCATTGCTTGATCAAAATGGCAGTCCGATTCGTCCGTTGATAACCATGCTTAACGTCGATGTTATGCACCTTCGTTCAAATCTCGGAGAGATCCTGGATCGCTTGCCCAAAGTCACTGGCATTGACGGTGATGTACAATTATCTAATGGTCTGGGCTCGCTGTTTAACATGTGTGATAAAGTCGCGCAAAAACGCCAGGATTCCTACATTTCTTCAGAAATCTTTTTATTAGTAGCCGTTGATGATAAAGGACCGTTAGGTCAGTTACTGAAACAAATGGGCCTGAATGAAAATAATGTATCAGAAGCGATTGAAAAAATCCGTGGTGGCCAGAAAGTCAACGATCCAAATGCGGAAGAACTCAGACAGGCTCTTGAAAAATATACCATAGACCTCACAGAGAGAGCCGAGCAGGGTAAGCTTGATCCGGTTATTGGCCGTGCTGACGAAATCCGGCGGACGATTCAGGTATTACAACGCCGTACTAAAAATAATCCGGTACTGATTGGTGAGCCGGGTGTGGGTAAAACCGCAATTGTTGAGGGATTAGCTCAACGTATTATTAACAATGAAGTTCCCGAAGGATTGCGTGGCCGACGTGTACTATCGCTTGATATGGGCGCACTGATTGCGGGTGCTAAATATCGGGGCGAATTCGAAGAACGTCTGAAATCGGTACTGAATGAGCTGGCAAAAGAAGAAGGCAATATTATCCTCTTTATCGATGAGCTGCACACCATGGTGGGTGCCGGTAAAGGTGAAGGATCGATGGATGCGGGTAATATGCTGAAACCAGCGTTAGCTCGTGGTGAACTCCATTGCGTCGGTGCGACAACACTAGATGAATATCGTCAGTATGTAGAAAAGGATGCCGCTTTAGAGCGCCGTTTCCAGAAAGTACTCGTCGATGAGCCGAGTGTTGAAGACACTGTGGCTATTTTACGTGGCCTGAAGGAACGCTATGAACTGCATCACCATGTAGAGATTACCGATCCGGCGATTGTAGCGGCAGCCTCTTTATCTCACCGTTATGTTTCGGATCGTCAGTTGCCCGATAAAGCGATTGATCTGATTGATGAAGCAGCCTCAAGTATTCGTTTGCAAATCGATTCGAAGCCTGAATCTCTGGATAAGCTGGAGCGCCGCATTATTCAGCTTAAAATTGAGCAGCAGGCATTATCGAATGAACAGGATGAAGCAAGTGAAAAGCGTCTGGATATCCTGAATGAAGAACTCGCTGAGAAAGAGCGGGAATACGCAGAACTGGAAGAAGTCTGGAAAGCTGAAAAAGCAGCACTATCGGGTACACAACATATTAAAACGGAATTAGAACAGGCGCGTATGGATATGGATGTTGCCCGCCGGGCCGGTGATTTAAACCGGATGTCTGAGCTGCAATACGGACGAATTCCTGAATTGGAAAGACAACTGGATCTGGCAGCACAGGCAGAAATGCAGGAAATGACGCTGTTACGTAATAAAGTGACGGATGCAGAAATTGCAGAAGTGCTGTCAAAACAGACCGGAATTCCTGTCTCGAAAATGCTGGAAGCTGAAAAAGAGAAATTGCTTCATATGGAAGATGTCCTGCATAAACGCGTGATCGGACAGGGTGAAGCCGTTGAAGCGGTTGCTGATGCGATTCGTCGTAGCCGCGCTGGTTTGTCTGATCCTAATCGTCCCATTGGTTCCTTCCTTTTCCTTGGTCCGACCGGGGTGGGTAAAACAGAACTCTGTAAGACTCTCGCGCACTTCTTATTTGATAGTGAAGAAGCGATGGTGCGTATAGATATGTCCGAATTTATGGAGAAACATTCCGTCGCAAGATTGGTTGGTGCACCTCCGGGTTATGTTGGTTATGAAGAAGGCGGGTATTTAACCGAAGCCGTACGCCGTAAGCCATATTCAGTCATTCTTCTGGATGAAGTAGAAAAAGCGCATGCCGATGTCTTCAATATACTTTTGCAGGTATTAGATGATGGTCGCCTGACTGACGGACAAGGACGCACGGTTGATTTCCGTAATACGGTTGTCATCATGACTTCTAATCTGGGATCGACTCATATCCAGGAGAACTTCACTCATATAACTTATGAGCAGATGAAAGAAGAGGTAATGGATGTGGTGGCTAAATATTTCCGGCCGGAGTTTCTCAACCGCGTGGATGAAAGTGTGGTTTTCCATCCATTAGGTAAAGAACATATCATTTCTATCGCATCCATTCAGCTTGAGCGCCTGCATAAACGGATGCTTGAAAAAGATTATGAGCTGGAAGTCGGGCAGGATGCACTGGAACTGATTGCTCAGGTTGGTTTTGATCCTGTGTACGGCGCAAGACCTTTGAAACGGGCAATCCAGCAAATAGTAGAAAACCCGCTGGCAAAACGTATATTAAGCGGCGAGATGCTCCCGGGACGTCCGATTTATTTAACGGCAAAAAATGGTGAGATTGTTATGAAACAATAGTATTTGCTATTTAATCTCA
>JBNKRC010000205.1:0-4235 GCA_050296215.1 Vibrio sp.
TTCGCTCTCTCCGGGGATCCGTGCGTACTTTATCTCGCAAAATGCTTATTTATGCAATATTTTTAAAAAATTATTTAAGTGATAAGTTTCAGATGCGGGGATAAGGATTCAGTGAAATCATTTATCTGAAAAATGGGGGCGCAGGAAGGAGGCCTCGCGGAGAGAACTCAGCGGCGTAAAAAATTAGCCAGCAGCTCGTGACCCTGTTCGGTTTTTATCGATTCAGGATGAAACTGTACCGCATCTATCGGCAGATCTTTATGCTGATAACCCATGATTTCTTCAAACTGTCCGCTCTCATCCACACTCCAGGCCGTCAGTTCAAAGCAGTCCGGCAGGCTGCCGTTTTCCACCACCAGCGAGTGGTAACGAGTGACGGTCAGCGGATCGTTCAGGCCTTTAAACACACTTTTATTGTTATGGCGAATGCGTGACGTTTTACCATGCATCACTTTTTTTGCCCGTACGACCTTCGCACCAAACACCTGAGCAATGGCCTGATGACCAAGACATACGCCGAGAATGGGTAATTTCCCGGCAAAGTGTTCTATTGCAGCCAAAGAAATACCGGCTTCATTCGGCGTACAGGGGCCGGGGGAAATCACTAAATGAGTCGGGGCTAACGCTTCGATTCCTGCGATATCGATTTCATCGTTCCGGTACACCTGAACCTCAGCGCCCAGCTCGCAAAAATACTGGTACAGGTTGTAAGTAAAAGAATCGTAGTTATCGATAATCAGTAGCATAGTAAGTCGGACATTCTAATCGGGTAATAACACAATATTGTGCTACAGACAAAGAAACACTCAAGAAAAGCCTTAGCGCTTGCTAAGGCTTCGTGTTGTGGGACTTGAAACCTCAGTTTACGGACGAAGAATGAAGCCAACCGCTTCATACGCTTTTTTCAGGGTCACTGCCGCTCTTGCTGAGGCTTTTTCTGCACCTTCTTTCATCACGGAATCCAGATAGGCGCGATCTTCGCGGATACGCTTATATTCAGACTGGATAGGTTCCAGCATCGAAACCAAGGCTTCACCGACATCTTTCTTGAACGGGCCGTACATTTCTACGCCCTGATATTTCGATTCGATTTCTTCAAATGAAAGACCCGTTGCCGCGGAATATAGCCCCATCAGGTTCGAAATACCGCCTTTGAGATCAATATCATAAGCAATACGCGGCGGTGTTTCAGTATCCGTCTGCGCTTTATTGATCTTCTTGATAATCGATTTCGGATCTTCCAATAAGGTAATCACATTCTTACGATTATCATCCGATTTAGACATCTTCTTGGTTGCATCCTGCAGACTCATTACCCGTGCATTCACGGTTGGGATATAAGGTTCAGGAACAGTGAAAATCGGCTCTTCAGGACAGTAAATATTGTTGAAACGGGTAGCGACATCACGCGCCAGTTCCAGATGCTGCTTCTGGTCACTGCCTACCGGTACCTGATGAGCGCCATAAAGCAGGATGTCCGCTGCCATCAGTACAGGATAATCATACAGACCAACGTTCACATCATTCGCATAACGTTGAGATTTATCCTTAAACTGGGTCATACGGTTCAGCTCACCCATTTGAGTGTAACAGTTCAGAAGCCAGCCAAGCTGAGCATGCTCCGGTACGTGCGATTGTACAAACAGAGTGCTCTTCTTCGGATCCACACCAACGGCCAGACATACCGATAATGCATCTAAAGTCGCATCACGCAGCGCTTGTGGATCCTGGCGAACCGTAATGGCATGTAAGTCGACGACGCAATACTGACAGTTGTAATCATCCTGCATCTGATGCCATTGACGTAGAGCACCCAAGTAGTTACCGATACTCAGTTCACCTGACGGTTGAACACCACTTAAAACAATGGGCTTGCTCATAAATTCAATTTCCTTTTACACAAAAATAGGGAGAAATTCAGTAATTACAGAAGTGTACTCATTGACGAGTATTTTACTAGCACTTCCTGAACCTTAAGCTTAAATATTCAGCACTCTGACTAATTCACTAATGTTGTCTGCGACAAAATCCGGCTCCGACTCAGCAATCGGAACGCCATGGTTATAACCATAAGTCAGACCAAATGAAACGCATTGGGCATTTTTCGCGGCTAAGATGTCATTTTTCGAATCACCAACCATTAACAGCTGATCCGGCGTCATCTGATATTTTTCCATAATCCAGTTCAGCGCAATGGGATCCGGTTTACGTACCGGGAACCGATCACCGCCGATAACTTCACTAAAGTAGTGACCGATATTATGTTGTTGCAAAATCTCCGGTACAAATTTAGACGGCTTATTGGTCACAACCGCCATTTGATAACCGGCCTGAGCCAGTTTTGCTAATGTCTCTTGTACGTCCGAATAGAGATGACTTAACTGATGTCCGGTCTCGGCATAAAACTGATCAAAGCGAATTCTGGCTTCTTTAACCACCGCTTCCGGAAGAGCGGGATCCACATCAATACTGCCGCTTAATGACCGGCCAATTAAAATATCAGCACCGTTTCCGATATAAGTACTCACCTGCTCCAGAGTCACTTCCGGATATCCGAGCGACAACACGGCCTGATTGGCAGCAACCGCCAGATCCGGAACACTGTCAAGTAACGTACCATCAAGGTCAAAAGCAACAAATTTTACTGAGCGAAAAGGCATAACAAATTCTCTTATTCAAAACTAGCCTGAAGACAGAAGCTTCAGGTGGCTGAAGTTTCGATGCTACCAGAGTGGCCGCCTCCGGATCTACTATCCGGGTAAATTTATACAAAAAGAGCCTCCCGCAGGAAGCTCTTCAACAGCATC
The DNA here is from genome assembly GCA_050296215.1 of Vibrio sp. Taxonomy (GTDB): domain Bacteria; phylum Pseudomonadota; class Gammaproteobacteria; order Enterobacterales; family Vibrionaceae; genus Vibrio. The sequence goes on from JBNKRC010000205.1 coordinate 2,808, forward strand.
AGACGAATAATCTATGCCTGGATCTGCGCAAGCTCTGTGCGCATAGCATCAATGACCTGTTTGTAATCAGACTCACCAAAAATCGCTGAACCGGCAACAAACATATCCGCGCCCGCTTCCGCAACCTCTTTGATGTTCTCGATCTTCACACCGCCATCAATTTCTAAACGGATATCACGGCCGGACTGATCAATCAAAGCACGAACCTGACGCAGTTTATCCAGAGTGTGAGGAATAAATGACTGACCACCGAAACCAGGGTTCACCGACATCAGCAGAATCAGATCCACTTTATCCATCAGGTAATCAAGATGGCTCAGTGACGTAGCCGGATTTAATACCACACCGGCCTTACAGCCATGATCCTTGATCAGTTGCAGTGTGCGGTCGACGTGATCAACAGCATCGATATGAAAAGTAATCATTGATGCTCCGGCTTTAGCAAAGTCAGGAATAATGCGATCAACTGGCTTAACCATTAGGTGAACATCGATAGGTGCCGTAATTCCGTAATCACGTAACGCCTGGCAAATCTGCGGACCAAACGTAAGGTTAGGCACATAATGATTGTCCATCACATCGAAGTGAATCACATCAGCACCCGCTTTTAATACATTCTCAACATCTTCACCTAGTCGAGCTAGATCTGCGGATAAAATAGATGGAGCAATAAGAAAATCAGTCATACCTTGCCTCTGTAGCGGTTATCTGGCGAACAAAATCGGGCGCAATTCTACCTAACCGGAGGGCAATATCCTAGGAGATGTTGGCCCGGTAACCAAAAAATATACAAAAAATTAACCGGCAGGATATGAAATTAAATCCGGATGTCAGGATGATGAAGGTGAAAACAGAGCGAGTAACTCATCCACCTTGTTACGTCCCGCTCCATTACGGCTGATGGTGCGTTTGACTTTCACCACATTCAGCTGGGCACCATGATATAAACGTCGCGTCAATGCCGTATCATGGTTAGAGATCAGGACGGGTACTCCCCGCTCATTGGCAGCCAGTTCAGCGGCATCGGCCAGTTCAGCCTGATCGTCCAGCGAAAAACCACCGCCGGCATAAGAGGTAAAGTTGGCCGTATGGGATAAAGGAGCATATGGCGGATCACAGTAAATGACACTGTCAGAATTGGCCTGTGCAAATGTCTCTTTGTATCCGGCACAGATAAAGGTCGCTTTACCCGCTTTTTCAGCAAAAAATTCGAGTTCAGCCTGCGGAAAATACGGTTTTTTATAAGAACCGAATGGTACGTTAAATCCGCCTTTTTTGTTATAACGGCACAGACCGTTAAAACCAAACCGGTTCATATACAGAAAAGCCAGCGAGCGATAAAAGATATCGTTACTCTGGTTAAATTCTTTGCGGATCGAGAGATAAGCGTCTTTACGATTATTTTCCGGCGTGAACCAATACCGGGCT
>JBNKRC010000206.1:0-4189 GCA_050296215.1 Vibrio sp.
GAGACATTAGGTGCGGAAGATTTCTTTTCCGACTTAACTGATGATCTGATTATTGAAATTGCTAAAAATCAAATATCATATATACAGGACTTAAATATTGAGCATATATGCTCAGTAAATACAACGCTCAGCAGCCTGTTAGATTCTGATTTTTTAACTTCTTGATCAATTCAAACAGAGCAAGATTCGCTTTGGAAATAAATGATTTTTCACTGGATGAAAATTCAGATTATCAATTAATAGTAAACAGATTAAATAAAATACAAAAAAATGGTATTGAAATTTGGTTAGACGATTTTTCACATACCAGTGATGAAATGGTCAAGACAATCGGTACAATAAATTGGGATAGAATAAAAATCGATCGTTCATATTTGACTCATAATTATATTTTCACTTATGATTTAAAATCTTTATTAAACTCATTAAATCCATTCACCTCTAAAGGTTTTATATTAGAGGGAGTAGAGCTTGAAATTCATGCTGATTTTGCCAAAGCCAATAACATACTTAGTCAAGGGTATTATTATTCTTCACCTAAAGTTTTAGATTTTATTAATCATTGTACAGAAGAAATAACAAAAAGATTAAAATATGATAAAAGTCAGGCAAATATCAGTAGAGCAAGCTACAGTCAATAACTTCTCATTCTATACCAATAACCCACATTTGGTATACGTTGAGAATGCGCAGGGCTACCTGGTATACAAAGGAAATGTCATAAAAATAAATGAGCAGGGAGTAGTTCTGATACCTGCCTTAGAAAAGGTACAGGTATCGATTTATTCTGATGACAGCAATATTAATATTAGCTTGTATTCATGGTCACAAAAACATAAAGGACTTAGGGAAAAATTATACTCTTCAATGAGTGAATATTCTCACCTGAATATGTACATGAGAAAGTTTTCTTCTGCGTTAATCTCTAATTTTAACAAGAAAGATGACTATTTATTTATAGACATAGCGAAAGATATTATTTTTGAAAAATCAGATTCAATAACATGCAAAAATCTGGCTTATTGTACACATACGACAATACAAACACTGAATCGAAGATTACAAAAACTAGGCACATCCGGATCAAAATTGATTATCGATATAAAGCTCAGAAAAGCCAGGTTATTATTAGCCAGAACAAATAAGAAAATCAGCGATATATCTCAAACTATAGGTATTAATCAGAGCTATTTCTCTGTTATTTTTAAAAATGAATATGGCCTGACGCCCAGTGAATTTAGAGGAAGTTTTAAATAACATATAAAGTTTCATTATTTTTATTGCATAAACTTTTTTCTGGACTTTTACACAATCTGTGAATATTGTTATATATCAATACGGGTTGATATTTTAGGGTCAGCTGTTTATGGATAAGTATGAAGAATATGAAGCAGTTATCTCAGCATTACCCGATATGGTTTTTGTGCTGACGGAAACAGGACGCTATGCTGGTATCTTTGGTGGAAACTCGCATTTGTATCATGAGCCATCAAAATTAAAAAATATGACCTTATTTGATGTGTTACCAGAAGAAAAAGCACGCTGGTTTCTGGAAAAAATACATCATACGATAGCCTCAAACCAATTACAGATCGTCGAATATTCTTTAAGCGCCAGCGATGTACAAAATATTGATTCAGAAACCGGCCCGTCCGGTGAGATCAGATTTGAGGGTCACGTAAACCCACTGTCCTCTCTCCGGGATGGCGAACAGGCCGTTGTTTGGGTGGCAAGAAATATTACGTCCCGCTATCTGCTGGAACAACATCTGAAATACCAGTCAGAGACGGACTATCTATCCAATACCTATAATCGGCGTAAATTGTTTAATCGGTTGAATGATGCTTTTTATCTATACAAAAAGGCAAAACAAAAAGCAAATTTCATTCTTTTTGATATTGATAACTTTAAACAAATCAACGATTTATATGGACACCATATTGGTGACATTGCTCTAAACAGAGTGGCCGAACTGTGTCACACCCAGCTAAGAAAGACCGACGCTCTGGGGCGGGTTGGCGGCGATGAATTCGGAATCATTCAGTTTAATACCCCCATTGAATCTGCAGCATCCTTTGCGGACCGGCTAAATCAGGCCATCATTAACCTGACGGACAAAGAATTACCCGATAACTTGTCCTTATCCGTCAGTATGGGTATCAGCCAGTTTAATGACAGCGATATTGATGCAAAACAGATATATCAGAGAGCAGATGCGGCTTTATACGAGGCTAAACGTAACGGAAAAAGTACCTTTTCTCTGAATGTATAAATCCGTTTTCCCTGAATAACCTCTGTTTAGCCACGAACTATACCTGAGATAGCTTCCTGATTACGGCTGCGTCTGAATTTCTGTTCCGGCAGGCTGATTCCGGTACTTCAGTTTCAGGAACAATACACTAAGCGCCAGTATTAAGGTCACACCATTTGCTGCGATCACCGATATTTGTTGGTTTAACAATCCATATACCAGCCATAAACACACCCCGCTGCACAGGACCACATACATTGGGAGTGATATTCCGGATACGTCTTTGGTTTTCATCGTCTGTATCACCTGAGGAACAAATGCAGACGTAGTTAACAAAGCAGCGACTAATCCGATGATTTCTGTTGAATCCAGCATTATTTAACATCCATTTTAAGCGTTAAGGTAAAAGAAAAATCATTCCGTTCCGAACTTGAGGCAATACTACGCCTCAATTTTCGCGGTGTCTTCGCTCGTAAAGAAACCGGTTCCATTATTTATAAAAACTGTGATTTACCTCAGCTATTTCTGTCGCTCCTACCTGCCTGTTCACACCTGCGCGGTGGCTGACAGGAATCAAAGCAGCAGGTCAGACATAATTGAGGGTAACCCGGAAACGGGCTTCAATTTGAGCAAAACTTAGTCTACTCTTTTACTACTGATGAGTTTATTGATAATTGACGAATGAAGAAGAGCAATCTCAAGACCAATACCGGTCATCGTTTTATCTCTAAAGCTAAAACAGCCTATAAAATCCACATCCATACTCCTGACGATACCGTCATTCACCGGTCAGTCGGTTTTGTTCGCATGGGAGAAAAGAAAGGACTGAAAAAGGCCATTGTGCTCCGCAACCAGCTTGGCAGTGAGATGTGGGGCAAATACTGGCGCCTGTTACTGAAAGATCCCTATCTGATGACGCGATTGCCTCACAGCCTGGAACCTAAAATCATCTATAAACCCCGTCCGACCAAGGATAATCCGGATTACCGGGATGCCTGTTATATTGCCGCCTGGCGGACCTATGATGACAATGGAAAATGTCATTTCAAAAGTGTGGTTTGCTCTATTCACAAACACGGTAAGCTTGCCGCCTATACCAAAACCAAAAAAGCCCTTCTTGAAGCTCATAAGGAGTATCTGGATTTACTGATCTTTATGGGGCGTCTGAACAGTATTGATTTGAAATAAGCAATAAAAACCGGAGCAATCAGTTGATTGCTCCGGCCCGATAGATATAACGATATTTTACTCAGCAGGTGCTTCGTATTCGAACATAGGAACGTCAATTTCAACCCGGCGGTTCATTTCACGGCCTGTCGCTGTGTCGTTTGATGCGATCGGTTGAGACTCACCCATACCAACAACAGTTACACGTGAGACATCAATACCTTCGGCAATGATTTCATCTGCCACAGCCTGAGCACGTTGCTCAGAAAGTGTCTGGTTAAACTCTTCTGAACCGCGAGAATCGGTATGACCGGTTACTGTAACCATCGCTTGCGGATAAGTTTGCAGTAACATTACGACTTTTGCGACCTGAGTTTTTGCATCATCAGACAGCTCTGAACTTCCGGTAGTAAAACTGCTCGAACTATCCAGCTTCATATTAAGTGTTTTGGTTTTGACCTCAACAACGGGTTCAGGCATAACCATTTCTTTTACCGGTTCGGCAACCGGCTCAGCAACCATAGGAGCTGCCTCTTCTGCACCACCGAATTTGTATACCAGACCAATAGAAGCCATATTGATTTCAGCACGGACTAAATCGTTATTCACGTCAGTCAGTTTTTGATATTCAATACGAACAGACAGATTGTCTGTGGCATGCATATCAACACCCAATGCGCCCATGAATGACGGATCATTTTTATTGCCGTAGTCAACGAATGCCGCACCCAGTTTGCCGTACAGATCAAACTTATCAAGGACAGGCAGGCT
>JBNKRC010000207.1:0-4173 GCA_050296215.1 Vibrio sp.
ATCGCATTCGCATTAAGCATAAAACCGATAACGGCATCGGATGCGCCCTCAGGAATACCCAGTTTCACCGTGGGTAAAGCCCAGACGGTGAACTGATATCGGTGCATACCATCACCGACAGGCGGACATGCACCGCCAAACCCAGTCATGCCGTAATCATTTTTCATTTCTTTGCCAAACGTTAGATTGCCTGAAGCGCCGTGCGGAATGGAGCGCTGAGCCTCTGGAATATCCAGAACAACCCAATGCCAGAATCCGCTTCCGGTCGGAGCATCAGGGTCATAAGCTGTAATAGCGAAGCTTTTTGTGCCCTGAGGTATCGCTTTCCAGCTCAGTTCAGGCGATATATTTTCACCGTGACAGCCAAATCCATTGAATTCATAAACCGCTGCCATTCTTGATCCTTCCTGAATATCCTTACTATTCAGTGTCATCGCATTACCGGTTAAGGAAGCGGTAATCAGCAGTAGCCCTGTATATTTAACTTTCATCATTTTTCTCCTTGATATTCGATAAGATAAAAGTTACTTCTGACCGTCTTAAAAAAATTAACCTAAAAACTCAATATTCTTGTTAATTTCAATATATTGAGTTTTTAGGTTACCTACAATACAAATGAGCCAGTGATCCTGAGCTATAAAATCTGTTCTCCGAAAATCCATCATTTTATCTCAAAACGATCCGTTAAAAACCGCCTAATTATCCCTTATTGACTACAATAATATTGCCACTTTCGTTATTGATAACGGAGACATTATGAAAAATCAGGTTCAATTAATTACATACACAGACAGGCTAACAGAAGGCGGACTCAACAGTCTAACCCAAATGCTTCGGGGGCCACTTAACGGTTTATTTTCTGGCGTACATATTTTGCCCTTTTTCTATCCAATCGATGGTAGTGATGCGGGGTTTGATCCTATTGATCACGCCCAAATCGATCCCCGGCTGGGAAACTGGGAGGACTTAAAGACGCTAGGCGAACATGTTGAAATTATGGCTGATCTTATCGTTAACCACGTATCGGCTCAATCTCCTGAGTTTCTCGATGTTCTCAGCAAAGGACCGGACTCAGAGTATTGGTCAATGTTCTTAAAAGAACAGGACATATTCCCCGGAGGTATAACAGAGGAACAGGCAGAACAGATATACCGCCCGAGACCCGGAAGCTGCTTTAGTGTTAAACAGCTTGAATCCGGAGAGAAAGTTAACTTCTGGACGACATTTACCGATAACCAGATCGATATTAATGTTGAATCTCCCGCCGGCAAGGCTTATCTGGAAAAAGTATTAAATTTATTTGCCGAAAATGGCGTAAAAATCATTCGCCTGGATGCGGCCGGTTATGCGATAAAACGCGCCGGCACAAGCTGTTTCATGACAGATGAAGCCTTTGCCTTCGTCGACGCATTATCAAAACGAGCCAATGAACTTGGTATGGAAACCATTGCAGAAATCCATAGCTACTATAAAACTCAGATTGACGTAGCTAAAAGGGTAAACCGGGTCTACGACTTTGCTCTTCCCCCACTGGTTCTGCATACACTATTTACCCAGAGTGTCGATGCACTGGCTTCCTGGCTTGAAATTGCTCCGAGAAACTGTCTGACCGTTCTTGATACGCATGATGGTATCGGCATTATTGATGCCGGGCCTCAGGATGAATTACCGGGACTTTTAAATGCAGAAGAAATCCACCAGTTGGTTGAAAGCATTCATGATAACAGTCAGGGACAAAGCAGAAAGGCGACCGGCGCAGCTGCAAGCAATCTCGATTTGTACCAGGTTAACTGTACCTACTATGATGCGCTGGGCGGAGACGACCTTCAATATCTGTTTGCCCGGGCTATCCAATTCTTCAGTCCCGGTGTTCCACAGGTGTACTATGGCGGCTTATTAGCCATGCACAATGATATGGAACTACTGGCAAAAACCAATGTGGGACGTGATATTAACCGGCCTTACTTAACTGAAGAAATGGTTAAACATCAGCTAAACCAACCCGTTGTACAAGGTTTGTGCAAGTTAATCAAACTCCGAAACAGTTCAGCGGCCTTTAACGGTGAGTTTTCTGTGGAAGGAAATGGAAGTCAACTTTCACTATGCTGGGAAAATGGAACTGATGAAGCAATATTGCGACTGGATCTGGCAAAAAAACAAGGCACGATCACGCTAAAACAAGATAATGATGTGAAGAATTATGATCTGATTACAATGGTGTAAAGTGCCTGGATGAATTAGTTCAAACCGGGTTGATCGTACAGGTACCTGTGTTTCAGGTATCTGTATGATCGGTATTAAGCAAGATCCTATAATTATGAGTGTAATTAATTAGAGATATTTACTATTTCTAAATTTTTTTCTTTTGTTTAGTTAACATCGAACTCACTGTTTACAATATGATCCTTATCTCAAAAAAAAATAAAACATTCTCAATGAATATCAATATATAAGATAACTATAACACTCTAGATTAAATTGATTTGTTTATTACTATTTTAGCCATAGTTATTAGCCATAGTTAAATGTCATCAATGCAGTTCAAAATTCATATAAACGCCATATATACCACATCTCACACTCTGAATAAATACCCTTATTAATCAATATATTATTCAAATCACCAATGCTCACACATGGTTTCAGTAAAAGCATTTAACCAACAATTACCACATGATGATATGTATTTTTACTTTTACAAAAATTCTTTTTTATCTATATGATACTCTGATAAAAAGCTACTATTAATTATTTAAACTAACTCACAGTATTTACAATGCAATAGCAATTTCGTTCAATTAACTTTGATAATAGTCCGTTTTTCTTCATAATTTTCTTATTATTAATCGGATTATCTGTTATTTCCATAGATGATGCTCTTAAATATTATCATAGACGGGGGTGCAGAACCGTATTAACACTTTCTGCGAGCCAGAGTTCATCGGCGGGATATCGCTAACATTTGGATGGTATTGGTCAATATCCCAGCGATCATTCTATATGATGACAAGACGAGAAAAATAACAATGAATAAAATATCAAATATAATGAATAAAATCCTAAATGGTTTCTCTATATCGAAAATAATGACACTGTTCAGCCTGATTATCATCATCTTTATTGTTGTCAATGGCTGGTTTGTTGCCTCAACTGCAGAGAATCAGGTCAGAGAAGAGATTGAACAAGGATTGCGTGATCAGGTCAATGCGGCAGCTGCGACAATTAATAATATAATCATTGATTCTGACTACGATATTACTCTGGCTAAACCTCAAATTGTCACCTTTATGGATAGTTTTCGCTGGGGTGAAGGTGGCAGCGGTTATCTGTTTATCAATGAAACACAATCTAATACCCAGGTACATCATACCTTTAAACCAGAGACAGATGGCCAGAGAACATTTAATGCGACCTTACTGAATGGCGGGACATTCGAGCAGGCCACTCAAGAGGTCACTCGTAGCCAGGAAGCTAAGTTGGTTCACTATTCATTTGATAATCCAGCTACCGGAAAACCGGAAGTAAAAGCAACTTATATCGTTCCGTTAAAACAGCCTGACTGGGTACTTTCTGCCGGAGTTTACATATCCAGGGCAGACAACGCATTTATGACGGTTATCAAACAAATACTTATTGGCACTTCTGTACTACTGGTATGTGTGATTTTTCTGATAGTTATCATTTCCGGTTATTTTAAGCACAAAATCGGTTCGATGCAGAAAGAGCTTCAACACAAATTTGGCGACAATGTAATCAAATCTACGGATGTCAACGAAATGACACAATTAGAGCATGGCGTCGACGTGCTTTTAACCATGTTTAATCGGGTAATTGAGGTTCTGGGTGACAGTTCTTCTCGCGTTGCAGGCGCAGCGGCTAAACAGCAAATTTTAAGTCAGAGTGCAACAAAAGGGATGGCTGATCAAAAACAGAAAATGGAAGAGATTGCTACTGCAATGAATGAGATGGTTGCCACTGTGTCTGAGGTAGCAAGCAATTCAGCCTGCGTTGCAGATGAAATCTCCCGGATTGAAGACTTGGCCAGAAGCGGAGAAAGTAGTATGCAGCAAACCGCGAACTCAATCGCGGACCTTTCTTCCGAACTAACCGTATCAGGTAACGTAGTTGAGCAATTAGCACAAGACAGTAAACAAATTGAATCTGTACTTGATG
>JBNKRC010000208.1:0-4165 GCA_050296215.1 Vibrio sp.
CAAGCTCCGATCCCTCAGCCAGTTTTTCGATCGACTGATAAACCTGAGTCAGACGTTTCGCTGTCGCTGCATCCTGATTTAAGCTGGTGATCCAGGTATCCAGCTGAAACTGTTGATCCGGGTTTAAGTGCGCACTTCTTACCGCAACCATTATTCTTTCCTAGTTTTTCTAATTGTATTATTGGACCAGACAAAATCGCTTAGGTTTAGTCCTGTCTACTTTATTTGATAAACAGAGCCATCGATTCCAGATGGCCGGTATGTGGGAACATATCCAGCATACCGATTTTTTCCAGTTTGTAACCCTGCTCAAGCAAAACCTGACTGTCACGAGCCAGCGTGGCCGGATTACAGGAAACGTATACCACTCTTTTTGCAGAGAAATTATTCAGCTGCGCAACCACATGATGTGCACCGGCTCTGGCAGGATCGAGCAATACTTTATCAAATTTTTGTGAGCCCCACGAAGTCTGGCTTAACTCTTCATCCAGATTTGCCTGAAAAAACTGAAGATTGGTCAGATTATTGAGTTCGGCATTGTGTCTGGCCTGTGCGACCATTTCATCGATCCCCTCAATTCCGGTGACCGACTGAACGCGTTTTGCCATCGGAATACTGAAATTGCCCACACCACAGAACAGATCCAGCACCCGGTCAGAGGATTCCAGCTGCAACCAATCGAGTGCCTGCTCAACCATCAGCTTATTGACGTTTTGGTTAACCTGAATGAAGTTGGTCGGTTCAAAGGCAATTTTCGCTCCTACTTCCGAATACGTCGGTTCTTCACCGGTAATACGTTGCAGTTGATGGCTGTCCGGCATCAGATAAAAAGTCACGTCATGCTCCTGGGCGAAGCCGAGCAATGACTGGTGTTCTGATTCGGTTAACGGTTTTGTATGACGTAAGACAATAACCGGCCCCTGATCAGCCAGAACCAGCTCAACATGGCCTAATGATTCAGGCTTACTCAATGTCTGCAGCCATTGCTTCAAAGGTTCGAGTAACTGATTCAACCGGGGTTCCAGTACCGCACAGTCAGTGACATCGACAATCTGCTTACTCTGTTTCTGACGGAAGCCAAACGACAGTTTGCGCGATTTTTTATCCCAGAACAGACTCATCCGGGCGCGGCGTCTGTACCCCAGTGAATCCGGCGAAATCGTATCAGAGAGCGGAACCGTCACGCCGGCAAACTTACTCATCAGCTGAGCCAATGTTTTTTCCTTATGCTCAACTTGTGCGGCATGTCCTAAATGCTGCAAATCACAACCGCCACACTGCTCATAATACGGGCAGAACGGCGTCTCTCGCTGCGGACTGCGGGTCAGCAATTTAATTTTTTTGCCGCGGGCAAACTTACTTTTATCTTCCGTCAGCTGAATCAGCACCTCTTCGCCGGGAAGTGTACCTTCAACAAATATTGGCTTACGATTCTGATATGCAATACCACATCCCTGATGATCCAGTTTTTCAATTGTCACCCCGGTATGTTTGGTATTAAGAGAAGTTTTCTTTTTTGGTTGGAAAAAACGAGCCATTATCTGATGCCTGAATGAAGAAATGCTAAAAAATACTTAATGTTTATATACCCGGGGTAATTTTCATTACTAAGGATATAAATATCACTATTCCACTTAACAAAGATTGTCGAACTTAACCGACTTGATTAAGCTAACGATAATCCAGCCTTGGAATTAAGTGGTGATCTGAGGCTATTTTCCCATATCCACACGATGATGTTTAGAGAATAATGAACCGATATGGATTAAGAGCGCGAGTTATTACTTTAACTCTGGCACCAACCCTGATCATTGGCCTGGCACTGAGTGCGTTTTTCTCGTTTAATCGCTATCACGATCTTGAGAATCAGGTTATCAATGAAGGCTCCAGTATTATTGAACCGCTTGCCATCGCAAGTGAAGAAGCCTTACGCAATAAAAGCCGGGAATCAGTACGGCGCATCATCAGTTATGCTCATCGCAAAAATTCGAAATTTGTCCGCAGCATTGCCGTATTCGATAACCACCACCAGCTGTTTGTCACCTCCAATTTCCACCCCAATTTCGAATCATTAACCTATGCCGATAAAAGTCAGCCCATTCCGATCCTGGGCACATCGGAGATGAAAGACAACAGCACACTGATATTACGCACCCCTATTTTAGCCGAAAGCCGTTTGATCGACGGCTCTGCCAATGTCGAAACCCTGCCGGTTCTGGGCTACATTGCGATTGAATTAGACCTCTCTTCACTGCGCCTGCAACAGTATCAGGAAATTTTTTCCGCCATTCTGGTACTGGTCCTCGGCGTCATTCTTTCCAGCATTTTTGCATTCAGCCTGATGCATAATGTAACAAGACCGATTATTCATATGAAAAATACGCTGGACAGAATCCGGCGCGGTCATCTGGATGTCCGAATTGAAGGTAAGATGCACGGGGAGCTGGATGAACTGAAAAACGGTATCAACGCCATGGCGGCTTCACTCTCCGAATATCATGGAGAAATGCAGCACAGCATCGACCAGGCCACCTCTGATTTACGTGAAACACTGGAACAGCTGGAAATCCAGAACGTTGAACTGGATATCGCTAAAAAGCGGGCACAGGAAGCGGCCCGGGTAAAATCGGAATTTCTGGCAAATATGTCTCACGAATTACGCACCCCACTCAACGGGGTGATTGGTTTTACCCGCCAGATGTTGAAAACTCAGTTGTCTAACAGCCAGAAAGATTACTTACAGACCATAGAAAAGTCCGCCAATAACCTGTTAAATATAATTAATGATATCCTCGACTTTTCCAAACTTGAAGCCGGTAAGCTGGCACTGGAAAATATTCCGTTTGAATTTGAACAGAATCTGGAAGAAGTCGTAGATTTGCTGGCAACCAGTGCCCATGAAAAAGGACTGGAAATCACCTTAAAAGTCGATCCTAAAATTCCCGCCGGACTGGTTGGTGATCCGCTACGGATCCAGCAGGTTCTGACCAACCTGGTCGGAAACTCAATCAAATTTACCGAACGGGGCAATATTGATATTAGTGTCGAACTGCGTTCCATGCGCGATGATACGGTTGAACTGCAGTTTACCGTCCGCGACACGGGTATCGGCATTTCAGAGCGTCAGCAAGCCCAGCTTTTCCAGGCCTTCAGTCAGGCCGATGCCAGCATTTCGCGCCGCTATGGCGGAACCGGGTTAGGCTTAGTGATTACACAAAAAATCGTTGCACAAATGGGCGGCGAAATCAGCCTCACCAGCCGGCTTCATCAGGGGTCGACATTCTGGTTCAACTTACGTTTGAGTAAGACTGAAATTCCAATCAGTGACTGGTTTGCGCCGGAAACCCTGGCAGGCAATAACGTGTTGCTGATCGAAACCAATATGCAATCGGCATCGATTGTTCAGCAAACGCTGAAGAATGTCGGAGTGAATGTCACTTATGTCAGTGAACTCCCTGACGAGCCGCAGGCTTACGACTATGTCATTTACAACCTTTCGCCCATGACCGAAACCAACTCAGAAACCATTGAACCTCAGATCCGTCAAATTCTGGACTTTGCTCCGAATGTCATTATCGGAACGCCGAGCACCGAGTTAGCCATGGCCGATTATCTGATGAAACATCATCCGGTCAAATGTGTCACCAAACCACTGTCACGCAAAAAATTATTGCAGGCCATGCTCGAACTTCATCCTGTGGATCAGCAGCCAAAATTCATACCATTGCAGGAAGTCAGCCTGGAAAAAATGCCGCTGAAAGTCATGGCGGTAGATGATAATCCGGCTAACCTGAAACTGATCACCGCACTCCTGTCAGAGCGGGTAGAAACCGTAGTCAGCTGCAGCAGCGGGCAGAACGCCATTGAAGAAGCCGTGAAGCAGAAGTTTGATATTATTCTCATGGATATCCAGATGCCACATATGGATGGGGTCACCGCCTGTCACGAGATTAAACGCCACTCACTGAATACGGAAACGCCCGTCATTGCTGTTACCGCCCATGCAATGCTGGGCGAAAGAGAGCGCCTGCTTAAAGAAGGGATGGATGATTATCTGACCAAACCCATTGAAGAACACGTCCTGCAGCAGGTGCTGGTGCACTGGAATCCGCATCCATATCAACATCAGATTGAAAAACTGGACTTGTCACACCAGGTCGGTGTC
>JBNKRC010000209.1:0-4117 GCA_050296215.1 Vibrio sp.
AACAAACAGCACATCTTTTTTCAGGGTATCGCGCAGGTATTCCGCATAGGTCAGCGCGGACAGCCCGCCCCGGAAACGGACACCCGGCGACTCGTCCATTTGTCCGAACACCATCAGTGTCTGCGATAATACGCCCGCATCGCGGATAGCATGCCAGAGTTCATGCCCTTCACGTATGCGCTCACCAATCCCGGAAAACACGGAAACACCCTGATGCAGCGACGCCATCGCATGCATAAATTCCATGATCAACACGGTCTTGCCGACACCGGCCCCGCCAAGCAGTCCGGTCTTGCCCCCTTTGATAAAAGGACAGAGCAGATCGATCACTTTTATGCCGGTTTCCAGTACTGCACCGACCCCGACCGATTCATGAATCGGAACCGGGACACTATGCACGTCGCGATAGGTTGATGGCGTCAGCTCACTGCCGCCATCGAGCGGCTCACCAAAAATATTGAGCAGACGTCCCAGACAATCCGGTGTCACAGGGACATGGAGAGAGGCACCGGTATCGTAAACGGTCACCCCACGGTGCAAGGAGGCATTTTTATGCAGAATAATCGCGCGGATATGGCGCTTATCAAGATGCTGGTGGACTTCAAACAGGTAGGTTTCACCGGCAACACTGGCGGATAAAGCCTGATGTAAGGGAGGCAGGAAATCGCAGGCAACAACCGTCACCGGGCCATGGATCTCGGTAATCACACCAATAGGTACATGTTTCCTTCCAGGCTCCATTATTGATACCCCAGCTCAGGCATATCTGCTTGCAGAAATCGATTAAGTTATGCTCCCCCCCAACTTCAGTTTTCAGTATAGCTTATTATTCAGGAACAGTGAGTTAGCTTCACTGCAGAACCGAATGGGGTATATAACTCGCCAGTAATGTGATTCCGAAAAACATGAGCACGATACCGGCACTTCTTTCCACCAGATGTATATAACGTATCAGGCATTGCTGTACGCCGGATTGCCCGATGACGGCAGCAATCAACAAATCCCACAACAAAACGGCAAAGAACATCCAGACACCACAGGACAACTGCTGAATCAGAGTGACGTTTCCCCCTAAGATAACCGCCATAATACTCATATAAAACAGCGCATTTTTAGGGTTTAACAGTGCGGAATTCAGGCCGAGCAGCAGTTGTCTGATTGCTGACGGGGAACTCTTCTGCTCCATATTAAGCAGGGCATCATTCCTTTTGCTTTTTACCAGTCTGGACCCGATCCACAGCAGGTATACCGCACCGGAAACTTCAACCACTGAAAAAACAAAGGGATTATCACGAATACTTGTCCAGCCCAGAATTGCAACCGCGATATAGACCGCATTTCCCAGCGCTACACCAAGGCAGATAAACCGGCTGCCGGGTAACCGGTGCCGGACAGAGTGAGCCACGATAAGGAAGAAGTCTTGCCCCGGACTCAGTAATGCCGCGAAATGAGCGAATGCCAGTGCAGGAAAAGCCGCAGGGAAAAGAGTTGTGAAAAGCATGAATAGTCACCTGTGAATCAATGTTCACCGGACTATAGGTTTTTTGATTCAGGATTTATTGTCGAAAATTGACGTACCCTGTTGGTATTGTCGTGGAGTGGAAGCGGTGTAGTTAACAAATGCACGGTGTAACTGGCTCTGATCTGAGAATCCGACGGCAACGGCTGTGTCTGCGATACTCATCCCGCTCTTCAGCAGCCGCTTTGCCTGTCCGACACGGATATTATTAAGAAACGACTTGGGCGTAATACCAAAACGATTTTTGAACGAACGGATCAGAGACTCTGGCGTCCGCCCCATCTCCTGAGAAATGACGTTTAAAGACGGCGAGCCAGCGATATCCCTGATCAGGCGATTTTTTATCTCACAAGCTAATCCGTCATCATCGGTCAGCAGCGTTGGCGAGCAGTGGCGGCTCAGCAGGCCGAATATTTCACTCTCGGTTTCACAAGCAAGCTGTTCTGATTCCTGTTTGAGCAACAAAGGAATTAAGCCCGCCAGTTTTTTCCCATCAGTTCCGGATGAAAAAATGCGTCGATCGCAACGAAATTGAGTCACCTCAACGCCATACAATTCCGATAATATCTTGCAACACCATACTTTATCGATATAAAGCATAAAGTAGCTGCGGGGTATGCCATCAATAGGGTTGCAGGCGTGAACTTTACCTGGCTCTATCAGAACGATATCACCTTTATTCAGAGTAATATGTTGCTCTGCCAGCGTTAAGCAGGTTGCCCCCGATTGAATAATCCCGATGGAGAGTTCTGAATGGCTATGAGCTTTATAAGCGTGAATGCTGTTGTATGTTGTGCGGACTGTCAGATACGGCATCATCCTGCTGCGCCAGTAATGCTGATCAATATCACGAACGGTATTCGCCACGGTGCAAAACTCCTGTTTAACGATTGGCTTATCGTATTCCACAAGATTCTGTTGTGCAACCGGGGCTTAGTGAAACAGGGTGTAGATTAGTTTTTGCGCACTCAAAGCGCAGAAAACCTGATATTTTTCCTGGTTGAATAGAAGATTGAGACGAAAGTAGAGATTTTCACACTTTCTGTGAACGAGATTTTGTTTTATTTTTGAGATTGTTTTATAAAATAGGGAAATTACTGACTATTCATATCCACAACTCTTTTGGAAATTCCTTCTATGTCAATCTTTACTATCGCAGTGCTGATTCTCGTGTTCGCAGCACCATTTACCTATTACTACTATCTGGACGCAAAACGGAAAAAAGCCGTACAGGCAGAGAGAAAATTCCTGATGGTCCGTAGCGAAAAAATGAAAGCGGACTTTAAAGCAGAAACCCAACAATTGGTAACTCGCGGAGTGCTATCCAGCCAAATGCAGGAAGACATCTATCGGATCGCCAACTATTATTTTGTCTTTCAGCCGGTAACGACCAAAAATATGGAGCATTGTGAACAATTGCTGCATGGTCTGTTTAGTGCCGTCAACGATAAGCTAAATTCATCGGCAAGCTCCACTGTTTTTGTTCGGGAACTGCTCAGTCATTTCGTAGGTGCTTTGCCCAGAATAGCTGGGGGTTACGATGCCAACTTTTACCGGAATGTCCTTCCGGGTCTAATCTATAATCTGGCGAATACTAAGGAGAATACTGCTAAAGAGAGTCATAATCCGGAAAGTTCTGACCCGTGTGTTGATGGGGAAAACGGTATTGAAGAAGTCGTTGCGTAATGAGGTAATTTCTTGTTTCAGTACTGATGACAGGCTGGGAGTTTCAGAATTGAGCTTTGCCGAAGCAGTTCAGGTTATCTAAAAAGTGAATCCAAGACTGATGGTATACGCTTTATAGGTTTCCTGATTCAGGTCACCATTACTATAAAGCATAGACAGAGTGAATATCTCATAATCCATACCCAAGCCTACTATATACCCCGTCCCAGATGTATCTTCTGGTGAAGGTGATTCCCAATATCGATGCTTAACATACCCGCTACCGGCTTTAACGAAGATGCCTGACTGTAGTGGGTATATCTTTGCAGTGATCATGAATGCCATAACATCTTCAGAAATAGGCGAAGATATACTGTCTTGATTCGTCCAACCTGAACCTTCTACACCCAAAAGCAGTTGATCACGAAGTGCGTATTCCGCTCTGAGAGCGCCATACAACCATGTACCATTATCTTGTGTATTATCCCGGTGAAGCTCAACCTTAGCTAAGCCAAGATCTCCACCAAAATAAAAATCACCCATCCGGTGTCCGCCAGCAAGGGCTGTTGAGGGAATCAAAAACAAGAATCCCAGTAAATACAGCAGACTGTATTGTCTTGGAAAAATAAAATTAAACAGACTCATAACAGTAATCAACCAGTAAGCTCCCCCTGCTCCCTGAGGGGTGAGGTAAGTTTATGCCTGTTGTTCAGGAAGCAATGCATACCCTAACATTACTAGTATAGGTGTCTCCTGACCGGCTACCACTGCAATTTGTATTCAACAGATTATATTAATAAAAATAATTAGTTAAAAATTAGCCGAAGAGCTATTCCGTCCGAAGCGGCTGGAGTTTTCGCACACTGCACTTTATCTAGCGACCATGAGGAAATATACGGTGATTTTAGTGGCGCGATCCGCCACTAACGTAAT
>JBNKRC010000210.1:0-4090 GCA_050296215.1 Vibrio sp.
CGCAATACCAAACCAGGGTATTTTACGCCTAAATTTACCGCAATTATCATTATCACAACACCCCATTATATACCTCCTGATTGATAACCCTCTGAATAAAAGTCATTATACTCTTAAACAGTCCATGCAAAACGGTAATGATTCATGTCAGCTTCTCCAAAAATAACATCTAGTCACTGGGTAATCGTTGTTGCCCTGCTCATCGCCGCTTTTTTTTGTTATTTACTATTGGAACCTTACGCTCATATTCTGGTGCTCGCTTTCATCCTTGCCTTAATTATGTATCCGCTTCATCAACACATTGAAGCAAAAATGCCAAACTGGAGGAATGTTGCCTCCCTGCTCTCTTGTACCCTGCTGACCGTTATCATCGTTATCCCGCTGCTTTTCGTATTCTCCGCCATCGCTCAGCAAGGCGTTATCTTTTCCCAGAGTCTTTATTCCTGGTTAAATCAGGATGGTTTTACCAAAATAGTCAACGCCCCCTGGGTCATGGATTCTTTTGATTTTGCCAATAAATACCTCCCTTTTGATACCATCACACCGGATACTGTCGGCCAAAAACTGACGGCCGCAGCCAGCCAGATCGGCTCAAAAGTAGTCGGCAAAAGCGCTATGTTTCTCGGTAATGTCACGACCTTTTTACTCGATTTTTTCCTGATGTTATTTGTGCTGTTTTTTCTGTTGCGTGATTACCATAAAATCATACGCACCTTGCGCCATGTACTTCCGCTCTCTCGGAGTCAGGAGGATCGCCTGCTCGACGAAATTGAATCAGTATCCAAATCTGCAATCATGGGATCATTCTTAACCGCTATTGTCCAGGGAATTGCCGGCGGAATAGGAATGTGGATCGCAGGATTTCCGGGGCTGTTCTGGGGCACAATGATGGGCTTTGCCTCATTTATTCCGGTTGTCGGTACCGCATTGATCTGGCTTCCTGCCTGCATTTATCTGTTTTTCACCGGAGAAACCGGCCTGACGATATTCCTCGCCATATGGAGCATCGCATTAGTCGGCTCCATAGATAACCTGTTGCGCCCGCTGCTAATGCAAGGCAGTTCAGGCATGGACACTCTGATAATTTTCTTCTCCCTATTGGGCGGAATCCATTATTTCGGTTTAATGGGAATTATCTATGGTCCGCTGGTCTTTGCCATTGCACTGGTACTGTTTAATATCTACGAGAATGAATTTAAAGAATTCCTTAATCGCCAAGACAACAGCTGATATTTTCCCGGAGGTATGCGACAATCCGCGCTCTGTTTTTTGTGAGAATAAGTTATGTCGAGTTTAACCGCACCGAGCCAGATTGCTGAACGTCAGTTAGCCTATTTTGAGGGGAAAAAAGTCCTCATCGCCGGCGAAATTGAAGATCACTTTCCCACGCTTCTCGAGCCACATTGTCTCAGTGTCAGTGTGTTTACCACGCACTATGGTTATTACTCCGGCCTACAAAATCGTCCGGGCATCCATTGCTTTTTCTCAGAACAGCTCACTCAGAAATGTGATGCTGACTTACTTCTGCTTTACTGGCCTAAAGCAAAGCAGGAAGCCGAATTTTTGCTTGCCATGCTCATGGCTAAATTGGGCAAGGAAACTGAAATCGTCGTCGTCGGCGAAAACCGCTCCGGGGTCAAAAGCATCGAAAAAATGTTTAAGCCTTACGGAACGGTAAAAAAATACGATTCAGCCCGCCGCTGTTCTTTCTATTGGGGGCAATGTACGCAGACACCGCCTCCTTTTTCGCTGGATCAATGGTTTAAAACCTATCATCTCGACGTTGCCGGAGAATCCATTCTGATCAAAACTCTACCCGGTGTTTTCAGCCATGGCGAACTCGACATCGGCAGCCGCTTACTGCTGGATACTCTGCCTCCGTTGCATGGCAAAATCCTTGACTTTGGTTGCGGGGCCGGAGTGATCGGTACCGTCATAGCCAAACGAAACCCGGATATCGACCTGTCGCTTTGCGATGTCAGTGCCCTGGCGATTGCCTCAACCAATGCGACGTTATCCGCCAACGGGATTCAGGCCAATGCATTCGCAACCGATGTCTACTCACAGGTCGCCGAAAACTATGATGTCATTGTCAGTAACCCGCCATTTCATTCAGGACTGGATACCTATTACGACTCAACCGAACAACTACTGAGTGAGGCTCCGCAACACCTGAACAAAAAGGGAACGCTGATTATTGTTGCCAATAGTTTTCTTAAATACCCGCCAATCATTGAAACCAGCTTCGGCCATTGTAACGTCGATGCTAAAACCAATAAATTTACTATTTATTCTGCAACAAAAAATTAGCACCCATTGCTCGTTCCGACGTTATACCAAACGGGAAAAATCATTGATCTAAATGGATATGGTTCCACAAACCGCTCAAGATGTCCTTATTCGCTTAGACAAGGGCATCCGTGCCCTTGTATGTTTGTTCCACCACATCCATTCAGATGATCAAAAACTTTATCAGGACGGTATTATACGTGGGAACGAAAAACGCCTAAACTCATATCGTTCTCCTAAACCAAAAGCCAACAGTTAAACAAAAAAACCTGCCTCGAGAGGCAGGTTTAAAAGTAACGTTTATCTGAAATAAACTGAGATATTATTTAACAGTTACAAACTCTGGGTAAGCTTCAACACCACAGTCGTGCATGTCCATACCTTGCATTTCTTCTTCTTCAGTAACACGGATGCCCATTGTTGCTTTAAGAATACTCCATACTACCAGGCTCGCAGCAAATACCCATGCAAAGATAGTTACAGCCCCAAGAAGCTGGCCACCGAATGTTGCGTCCGCATTGCTGACAGGAACGACCAACAGACCAAACAGACCACATACACCGTGAACAGAAATTGCACCGACTGGATCATCAATCTTCATCTTATCAAGAGCCAGGATAGCAAATACCACGACAACACCCGCTACCGCACCGATTGCAACAGAGTACATTGGTGATGGAGACAGAGGATCTGCTGTGATAGCAACCAGACCAGCTAATGCACCATTCAGAATCATAGTAAGGTCAGCTTTGCCCCAGGTAGTTTGACAAACCAGCAGAGCGGCTACCGCGCCAGCAGCAGCTGCTGCGTTAGTGTTAAGGAAGATTTGACCTACTGCAGTTGCGTTTTCAGCATCAGAAACCATTAGCTGAGAACCGCCGTTGAAACCAAACCAACCGAACCACAGAATAAACGTACCTAAAGTTGCAAGAGGCATGTTTGAACCAGGAATTGGGTAAATTTCACCGTTTTTACCATATTTGCCTTTACGAGCACCCAGTAGAAGAACACCCGCTAACGCTGCTGAAGCACCAGCCATGTGTACGATACCAGAACCCGCAAAGTCGCTGAAGCCAGCTGCTGACAGGAAGCCACCGCCCCAAGTCCAGTAACCTTCAATCGGGTAAATGAACGACGTCAGAACTACAGAGAAAATCAGGAAAGCCCAAAGTTTCATACGCTCTGCAACCGCACCAGACACTACTGACATAGCCGTTGCAACGAATACTACCTGAAAGAAGAAATCAGATTCCAGAGAGTGATCCGCGCCCTCAGCTTGTGAGCCGATTAGCGCACCAAATGATGGTAGCCATCCGCTTTCTGCGTTATCTACGTACATGATGTTGTAACCAACAATCAGATAGGTAACACAAGCGATAGCATATAGTACAAAGTTTTTAGTTAAAATTTCAGTGGTATTTTTTGAACGGACAAGGCCCGATTCAAGCATTGCAAAACCTGCGGCCATCCACATTACCAGCGCGCCCGAAATTAGGAAATAAAAGGTGTCAAGCGCAAAACGTAACTCAGTTACGGTGGTTGATAATTCCATAATAAATACTCCAGTCCTTCGAATCTATTAAAGTGCTTCTTGATCAGTCTCGCCGGTACGGATACGTACGGCATGACTCAGGTCATAGACGAAAATTTTGCCGTCACCAATTTTTCCGGTATGGGCAGCTTTGATAATTGCTTCAAGCACACGATCAACATTTTCTGCTTGAGTCGCAATCTCAAGTTTAACTTTTGGCAGGAAGTCAACCTGGTACTCTGCACCACGGTAAAGTTCAGTATGACCTTT
>JBNKRC010000211.1:0-4085 GCA_050296215.1 Vibrio sp.
ATCACACTCTGAAGAAGCCTAATTCATTTTTCTGCGCTTCGGCTAACTGTGCCAGTTCAGAAGAAGCCTGCAGTGTCTGATTGATGGCCTCCACATTCTGGTGTACGAGATCAAACGTATGGGTAGTGGCCTGAGAAATCTCTCCGGTTACAGCAAATTGCTGCTGGGAAGCGGTAGCAACCAGTGTATTAATATCTGAAATCGATTGGCTCGCCACGGCGATTTCTTCAAAAGCGGCTTTAATCTGATCAGCAAGAGTTACAGACTCTTTAATCAGCTCGACGTTTTCCGTCATATTATTATTTGCATGAACGGACTGAGCCTGCAGTTTGTCTATGATTTCCTGAATACTGATTGTTGACTGTTGAGTTTTAGAGGCAAGATTGCGGACTTCATCGGCGACTACAGCAAAGCCCCGTCCTTGTTCCCCGGCTCGTGCGGCTTCAATCGCAGCGTTAAGCGCCAGCAGGTTAGTCTGTTCTGAAATGGTATTGATCACTTCTGTTACTGAACCTATTTCATCAACAAATTTACTTAATTCATCAACAATAGCCGCAGTATTACTCACCGAAGTATTAATACGATCAGTTAATGCAATATTTTTCTCTAACGTCTGTTTACCGCTGTTAACGCTGGTTTGTGTTTTATTTGCTTCCTCTTCAGCCATGATTGCTTTATCACTGACTTCCTGAGAGGTCGAGGATAATTCATGGACAGCTGTTGATACCTGTTCAATCTGTTGCAATTCATTGTTAGCATTGCGTTGAGTATCACTCATGACCGTATTCAGTTCCTGAGCGGCAGCAGAGACATTTTCCGAGATATTGTGTGAGTTTTTTATCAGTGACGAAAGTTGCGCCGACAGATTGAGCAACGAACGGTAAATACCGGTCTCATTACCGTTTTTCACAAAGTTCTGGGTTAAATCACCACCGGCCATTCTTTCCATCAGTTCTGCAATTTCATCCGGAGCGCCTCCGATCGGCGTGATCACCTGTTTATTTATGGTGATCATCAGAACTCCTCCTGCCACAACTAATGCCATAAACCCAATGATGGCGGAAGAGATAAGCTGGGCATTAGCACCTTGTTTTATTTCACTGTCGCGGATAAAGCTTACATAGCTCCATCCCGTGAGATCCATATGTCCCCAAAACGCGGTGAATGCCGTCGGCTTGCCATTCATACTCGTTGAGTAGGACAACTCACGTACTTGCGGACTGAATTCTTTATAGAGCGGACGCTGGTCAAAAATATTTTTATTGATCAGCTCGGGGTATGGGGCAGCCAGAATGGTTCCGTTATGTGCGTAAATGAATATATCGCCATGTATTTGTTTTAAGATACCTTCAACGTGAACGTTAATCAGTACTGCCTGCGACGTGTTAATTTTATAAATGATGGCAATATCAGTATTGCCGGAAACGGAAGAGTTAAACGGGGTTGAAATATAAAATGATTTACCTTGTTCGAATATCTCTTGGTAGTAGGAGCGTTTGAGTGCTTTGGCATTGATCGGCAGCTTGTTCCCTGTTTCGTCAAATAAAGTACCATCGCTGAGCACTAAGCCGACTTCATCGACCACTTCGCCCATACCACGACGTAAGGATTGTAGTTGTACCATGGCGCCTGATGACAGCGTCCCATTAACAAGATCTTGATCTGTTACATTGATAGCCGTGAGCATATTACGGTAGCCATTTAGCTGCTCAGTAATCTGCGTATCCACGACGGCATTTCGTTCGCGTAATATCTGCTTATGCAATTCGATACTTTCATTTCTGAATGCCATGTAATTAAATCCGGCCAGTATAATGACGGTCATGGCAATCAAAACACTTAATGTTCCAATTATGCGCAGTCTGAATTTGTTCATAACAGTGATCCTGTTTATTTGGGATTATGATTTGTGTCCAAACATGGAGTTAACGATTTTCAATGTCGATAGTAACCCGGAAAAGAATATGTATATCGATTTAAAACGAAGTGTCGCCTGATCATGTTAAAAAGATCAATAACCGGGTTCTTAAAAGGTTGATCCGGGGTTGCAGTTAGTGATCTTTTCCTCATAAATAATGATCACCTTCCTCCGGAAGCAAAAGATGTTTCCCCCCTTACTCTGCAATCCTGTTTATTGATACCCGGGAAATTTTGGATTTTTGCATATTACATGGTGCTAACGCTATCCCTCTTTACTTGGGCATAGATCCAACTTGAGGTAGAATCGGCGCTCTTTTATGAAATTACGCTTGAAGAGACAAGATCGTTGGTATTCAGCGGGCTTGTGTGATGTGTTAATTGTCCGGCTATAACGTAAGTCGTATATGGTTTTGGGGGAGCCCAACCGGTTATGGCGAAAATGGGGTTAAATGATGCAAAATAGTGCTACTCAAAAATCAGAGATATCGGCTGAAAAGCAAGCGGGAACATCGGTTTTACCAGGCTCTCGATTTTCTGTCGCCCCCATGCTCGATTGGACGGACCGTCATTGCCGTTATTTTCATCGTTTACTGTCATCTCAAACACTGCTTTATACCGAAATGGTAACAACCGGGGCGATTATTCATGGTCGGGGTGATTTCCTTAAGTATAACGAAGAAGAGCACCCTCTGGCATTGCAGTTAGGCGGGTCTAACCCACAGGAATTGGCTCATTGCGCTAAGCTGGCCGAAGAGCGTGGTTATGATGAAGTGAACCTCAATGTCGGCTGTCCTTCTGACCGGGTGCAGAACGGGCGTTTCGGGGCTTGTCTGATGGGAGAGGCGGGGCTGGTGGCTGAGTGCATTGCTGCAATGAAAGCGGTGGTTTCCATTCCGGTTACGGTAAAAACCCGGATTGGTATTGATGATCTGGATAGTTATGAGTTTCTTACCGACTTTATTACTAAGGTGTCTCAGCAGGGGGGCTGTGAACAATTTACTATCCACGCCCGTAAAGCATGGCTTAACGGATTGAGTCCGAAAGAAAACCGTGAAATTCCGCCGCTGGATTATACCCGAGCCTATCAAATTAAGCAGGACTTCCCGCATTTATCCATCGCGGTTAACGGCGGAGTGAAAACGCTCGAAGAGGCGAAAGTTCATCTGGAGCATCTTGATGGGGTAATGGTCGGTCGTGAGGCTTATCAGAATCCTTATCTGCTGGCCGAGGTCGATCAGCAGATTTTTGGTCTGGATACTCCGGTCAAGAAACGCAGTCAGGTAGTTGAAGAGATGTACCCCTATATCGAAAGAGAACTGTCTAAAGGTGCGTATCTGGGCCATATTTCCCGTCACATGATCGGGCTATTCCAGAATATGCCGGGGGCCCGTCAGTGGCGCCGTTACATTAGTGAAAATGCTCACAAGCCCGGGGCGGGGATTGAAGTGATTCAGGCCGCTTTAGCGAAAATACCAGCAGAGCTCGATGTCTGATTGACAAAAATTTAGTCTGCTTGACCAGTCTTAGTATGGTGAAAGTCGCTATGGTAACCTGGGGTAACCTGGTTTTTCTCTTTTTTCTATTCAATATAAATGGTTAACTGCGTTCATCACTGATGGTCCCTTTTTTGCTATCTTTTATATAGCAAAGTAATGGAAAGGTGACTACACATCGTTACTATGCTGAACGGCCCGTTGTCAAAAGGGTAACGGACAAAAAGTTTATCTGGATCTGGGACTTTTTATGCTCGAATTTCTGTTGTTGATTATATTCGCGTTTTCCTTCGCGCTATTTGGGGTGTCGTTCCTATCAGTTGCGGTGGTGGTGGGTATTTCTTTTGCCTTTATGCTGATTATCGGAATGTTGGGGTTACTGATCAGAATGCTGCCCTGGCTTATTATTGTCGGCTTGATTGTTTTCTGGTTAAAGCGTCAGCGTACCTGAGATTGAGCTGGCTCTCAGCCTTCTTCCAAAAAGTTATAAAACATATTTTTCTATTCTTTCTGGTTATTAAAGTGCGGAGTTAATCTATTGTCACGCAATCAATAGGAAAGTCGTGACAATGTCTTCAGCAAATAATAACCCAAATGAGCTGGCTGTACTGGCCAGCCCGATAAACGATACTCAGCTGAACCAGCTGCAGCAAACCGTTTCTCAACTTTCTC
>JBNKRC010000212.1:0-4082 GCA_050296215.1 Vibrio sp.
ATAAGCCGAGGCTACCATACCCGCTACGACCGGAGTCAGTTCAAAGGTTTCTGAGAAGAACAGAGGAAGCATTGATACAACAGCCAGCTCTGAACCAAAAGTAGCAAAATATAGAATATTCAGTACCGCAACTTGTTTGAACTTATACTGGTGAATAGGCTCTACCGGTTGAGTGAAAATAGATTTGTTCACTTTCCATACCTGATAAGAGTCCAGCAGATAAAGTGCAGTAAGACCGGCATAAATAGCATTAACTACGCCTTGCTCCAGCATGTTGATGCCATTTGGCGACAATTTCCACGCTAACAGAGCTAATACGGCATACATCGGAATTTTCATGAGCAGAAGGAAATAGAAATCGCCTTTTGACGTCACTTCCATTGCAGACAGGTGTTTAGGACGGAAATAAGTCGAACCTTTCGGTGTATCCGTTACTGATTTATAAAATACAACCGAGAACAGCAGGCTCATTAAACCGGTCAGTGCAATAGCATAACGCCATCCGTCTTCACCACCAAATGCCAGCGCCAGAGTCGGAAGAGTAAATGCCGCCGCTGCTGAACCGAAGTTACCCCAGCCACCATAGATTCCTTCTGCCGTACCCAATTCATTATGCGGGAACCATTCCGATACTAAACGAATACCGACAACAAAGCCTGCGCCGATGAAACCCAGAAGAAAACGGGCGATGGCGGCCTGCGTGAACGTATCGGCAAAGGCGAACATAAAACATGGTACAGAACAGAGCGCCAGAAGAGTGGAGTACACAATCCGCGGACCGAAACGGTCGGTAAACATACCAATCAAAACCCGGGCCGGAATAGTTAATGCCAGATTGAGTATCAGCAGGGTTTTGATTTCCTGAGTGGTTAAGCCAAGGCTGGATTTGACCATTTGTAGCAATGGTGCAAAGTTGAACCAGACAACAAACGTGATGAAAAATGCGATCCAGCTGAGATGCAGGATTTTCATTTTTCCTTTAAATGATAAGATCGAAAATTTAGAACTTTCCACGATATTTTATCCCTAGTATGTTCATCTTTACCGGTTGCCTCACGTTTATTGTATGGTTGTGAGGCAAACCGGCGTTTTAATTAAACAAGGTGATACGTCTCGTTATTGTTTTAATGATTTTCCGGTTATCAGTCATAGCGCCGATGACCGGTGTGGCATGGGTGGTTTCAGCATCCCTGATTGATTTCAACCATGCCGTTGTTATTCCGCACTTCATAGACTTCGACTTTGTGCTGAGGTGATTCCAGACAAATACCGGTCTCTAAATTGAAATGCTGTTTATACAGTGGTGAAGCCACATGCAACTCATCTTCTACCGATCCCAGGATCCCGCGGGAGAGTACGTTGGCTTTGCCAATCGGATCGTAGTTAGAAATGGCATGCAGACTGTCGGTCCTTTTGCTGAAAAATATCGCAACCTGCTTTTCTCCCACTTTGGCGCAAATGCCGGTGTTGGGTGCGATTTCACTGGATTCACAGATAGTCAGCCAGTTTTTCATATTGATTCTCCTGTAGGTTTAAATCTGATTTAACAAGCGATGTTTAATCAACGGCTACTACTTAAATTGCCAGCTCTTCCGCTTTGGGTTCCGGGAACTTCTGATCTCTTATCGTGATGAATTTCACGCCTGAATCGAGTTCCGGGCTGTTTATGAAATGGTTGAAACGACGCAGTTTTTCTGGTGATTCAAGCGTGGTCTTCCATTCACACTGGTAATGATCCAGACTGTGCTGTATCGCCTGTTCAAGTTCTGCGACCAGTCCCAGTTTGTCTTCAATAATGACTTCTTTAAGGTAGTCGATACCGCCTTCCAGATTCTCCAGCCACACAGAGGTACGTTGTAAGCGGTCTGCCGTGCGGATATAGAACATCAGAATTCTGTCGATGTATTTGAGTAGTGTTTCATCATCAAGGTCAGTCGCGAACAGGTCGCCGTGGCGCGGACGCATACCACCGTTACCGCAGATATAAAGATTCCACCCTTTATCGGTTGCAATAACGCCGATATCTTTTGACTGAGCTTCGGCACATTCACGTGTGCAGCCGGAAACGGCAAACTTCAGTTTGTGCGGAGAGCGTAACCCTTTATAGCGGTGCTCTAAATCAATGGCGAAGCCTAGGCTGTTACCGACACCATAGCGACACCAGGTGCTGCCGACGCAGGATTTAACGGTACGTACGGATTTACCGTAGGCGTGTCCGGTTTCAAATCCGGCGTCAACCAGACGTTGCCAGATAGCCGGTAAATCGTTTATCTGAGCACCGAATAAGTCAATGCGCTGACCGCCGGTGATTTTGGTATACAGGCCAAAGTCGCGGCCGATTTCACCAATTGTGATCAGTTTTTCCGGGGTAATTTCGCCGCCGGCAATACGCGGCACAACCGAGTAGGTGCCGTCTTTCTGCATATTACCCAGATAGATATCATTGGTATCCTGCAGTTCGATATGCTCATTCTGCAAAATATAATCGTTCCAGAATGACGCCAGAATTGAGCCTGCGGCTGGTTTACACACGTCACAACCTAAGCCTTTGCCATAGTTTTCCAGCAGTTCATCAAAGGTTTTGATTTGATTCACCCGGATAATGTCGCTGAGTTCCTGACGGGAATAGGCAAAATGTTCACAGACATGGTTGTTAACTTCCACGCCGAGTTTACTCAGTTCACTGTCGAGCACCTGTTTTGCCAGTGCACTACATCCGCCACAACCTGTTGAGGCGTTGGTGGTTTCTTTAAGTGCTGCCATGCTGGTACAGCCTGCTGCAACCGCATCCTTGATCTTGCCTTTAGTGACATCAAAACATGAACAGATAACAGCACTGTCCGGCAGGGCGTCAATACCAAGGCCAGCCGCTTCATCATCGGCAACATCCGGCAGAATAAGGACCGAAGGATTTTCCGGTAAAGGGAGGTCATTCTGGCGAATCTGCAGCAGGTTTCCGTATGCGCTGGCATCTCCTACCAGTACGGCACCGACAATTTTCTTTTTATCCTCAGAAATGATCAGGCGCTTGTACACCTGTTCGATATCGTCTTTGTAGGTATAGGACAGGGCGCCCGCTGTTTTGCCATGAACTTCACCGATACTGGCAACATCGACACCAAGCAGCTTGAGCTTAGTACTCATATCCGCACCGGTGAATTCGCTGGCGGATTCGTCGCCCAGAATATGCTGTGCTGCAATTTTTGCCATCTGGTAGCCGGGAGCAACCAGACCGAAGATTTGCTGTTGCCAGAGTGCACATTCACCAATGGCATAGATATCATCATAGTTAGTCTGACAATAGTTGTTGATCACGATACCGCCACGTTCACCAATCGTAATTCCTGAGGTTCGTGCCAGTTCATCCTGAGGTCGAATACCTGCCGAGAATACGATCATGTCGGTTTCGATATGTGAGCCATCAGAGAAATTCATGCGATAGCGGGCATTGGTACCATCGACAATTTCGGTCGTCGCCTTTTCGGTATGTACCTGAACACCAAGATTTTCAATTTTACGGCGGAGTAAATCACCACCATCCTGGTCGAGCTGAACAGCCATCAGACGCGGAGCAAATTCAACCACGTGAGTTTCCAGGCCAAGGCTTTTTATCGCATTGGCAGCTTCTAATCCAAGCAGTCCGCCACCAATTACAACGCCGCTTTTACTCTGTGTGCTCGAACGTTTAATTGCATCTAAATCTTCTATCGTACGGTAAACATGGCAAAATGCCTGGTCGTTCCCCGGGATAGGTGGTACGAAAGGAAATGAACCGGTTGCCAGTATCAGTTTGTCGTATTGTTCCTGACGACCAGATGCGGTGATCACCGTTTTCGATTCAGGCTGAACTTCGGTCACTTTTTCATTCAGTACATAATTAATACTATTATCCTGATAGTAACCTTCGTTGGTCAGTGCAAGATCATCACTGGTTTTACCGGTAAAATATGAAGTTAACTGGACCCGGTCATAGGCTAAACGTGATTCTTCGCAAAAAGTGATAACCTCAAATTCATCATTCGGACTGTTAATGAGAGTATCAATAAACTTGTGGCCAACCATTCCGTTTCCGACCACAACGA
>JBNKRC010000213.1:0-4080 GCA_050296215.1 Vibrio sp.
CACGATTTGTGCGAAACACTGGAGAACATCGAGAATGAGTGACACTATAGTTCAGGTACAAGGAGCAGTACAAACGCTGACGCAAAGTTCAGATACACTATTTCTGCTGCTTGGTGCCATCATGGTTTTTCTAATGCATGCAGGCTTCGCGTTTTTAGAAGTCGGTACGGTAAGAAGAAAAAACCAGGTAAATGCATTAGTAAAAATTCTGGCTGATTTTGGCGTATCTGCCATTGCCTATTTTTTCATTGGTTATTGGGTTGCATATGGCGGAACCTTCTTCGCCGATGCTCAGACACTTTCACAAGGCAATGGATATGAATTAGTTAAATTCTTCTTCTTGCTAACTTTTGCGGCAGCCATTCCGGCTATCGTATCTGGTGGTATTGCAGAACGTGCTCGTTTTTACCCAATCCTATTTGCCACTCTGTTTACCGTTGGTCTCGTGTACCCCTTCTTCGAAGGAATTATCTGGAATGGTAACTTCGGAATTCAGGCCTGGTTTGAACAGGGTTTCGGTGCAGCATTCCATGACTTTGCCGGTTCAGTGGTTGTTCACGCTGTTGGTGGCTGGATTGCAGTAGTTGCGGTAGCCTTCCTGGGTCTGCGTAAAGGCCGTATCCGTGCAGGTAAACATACTAACTTTGCGCCATCAAATATCCCGTTCCTTGCATTGGGTGCATGGATTCTTTGTGTGGGCTGGTTCGGCTTTAACGTAATGTCAGCTCAAACCCTTAATGGTATCAGCGGACTGGTTGCTATGAACTCTTTAATGGCAATGGTTGGTGGTATCTTGACGGCATTAATCCTTGGTAAAAATGACCCGGGCTTTATCCACAACGGACCTTTAGCCGGCTTGGTTGCGGTATGTGCAGGCTCTGATTTAATGCACCCAATTGGTGCACTGGTAACGGGTATCGTAGCAGCAGCATTGTTCGTGTGGGTCTTTACCTTTATCCAGAACAAAACGCATCTGGATGACGTTCTTGGTGTATGGCCGTTGCATGGACTGTGTGGCGCATGGGGTGGTATCGCAGCCGGTATCTTTGGTCAGCAGTCACTGGGTGGTATTGGTGGTATCAGTCTGCCGGTTCAAATCATGGGTACCGTACTGGGTATTGCAATTGCTTTAGTCGGCGCTTTCATTATTTACGGTCTGCTGGATAAAATCATGGGACTGCGCCTTTCTGAAGAAGATGAATTTGAGGGGGCGGACCTGGCAATCCACAAAATTTCATCGACCAACGAAGAATAATACTTCGATTGCTGTTCTTAAAGCGGGCTCAGGCTCGCTTTTTTATTGATGTCAGAAAATTAAGCCCTACGAATCTCCTCTGATCAGCTAGTTAGTTGAAGTGGTCTGACTTACGAAGTCTGAAATTACTTACTTCAGGGATGGTGATTCAGTGCTAAGCTGCTAATAAATAGCCTAATCGGAAGCAGAGTATGGTTCAGCAATATAAAAATATCGTAATTCTGACCGGAGCAGGGATCTCAGCCGAGTCGGGAATTAAGACATTCAGATCTAAGGAAGGACTCTGGGAAGAACACCGTATCGAGGACGTGGCAACACCGGAAGGATTTATGGCGAATCCGGATCTGGTGCTTGATTTTTATAACCAACGCCGGCGTCAGCTTCTGGCTCAGGATATCGTCCCGAATCCGGCCCATATTGCATTAGGGCGACTAGAAGATGAACTGGATGGTACGGTAACCATTATCACGCAAAATATCGATAATCTGCATGAGCGAGGTGGCAGTAAGAATATAATCCATATGCATGGGGAATTACTTAAAGCTCGTTGTAATTACTCGGAACAAACCATAGATCAGTTCGGCGACATGCATAGAGGTGATCTTTGCCACTGCTGTCAGTTCCCCAGTCCGATGCGACCCCATATTGTTTGGTTTGGTGAAATGCCTCTCAGAATGGGGGACATTTATTCGGCAATAGAGAAAGCCGATCTGTTTATTTCCATTGGTACTTCCGGAGTCGTCTATCCGGCTGCGGGACTGGTCCACGATGCGCGGCTGCATGGCGCCCATACGATCGAAGTTAATATAGAACCGAGTGCGATGGGGAGTGAATTCGCTGAACACCGGCAAGGCAAAGCCGGTGTGGAAATCCATAAATTAGTGGATGAATTACTCAATGTGTAGCGCATGATTCGGAAATTACCGGAGGAACAGATCTCCGGTAATTTCACTGTATTTACTTGCTGAGTTTATCCCTGCCCAAAAACTGAGAAAGGGCCACAAGTGAGAGTGACAGCACCAGCATGACGGTCGCCAGCGCGTTTACTTCAGGAGAAATACCGACCTTTACCATTGAATATATTTTCAGGGGTAAAATTGCGTAGGTTGGTCCGGTAACAAATGAGCTGATAATGACGTCATCAAGCGATAAGGTAAAGCTTAATAACCATCCCGCCGCCACTGCCGGTTTTGCTAATGGGAGGATAATTTTTGACAGAATGATCCACTCCGAAGCGCCCAAATCTTTTGCAGCCTCAAGCATTTTTACATCAAATCCCTGCAACCGGCTAAAAACCGTGATAACGACAAATGGTAAGCAAAAGGTGATATGTGCAATCAACAGTGTCAGAAATCCCAGATTGGCACCAATTAGCAGGAACAGGGCGAGCAAAGATATTGCCATAACAATGTCAGGTGACATCATAACGATAAATAGCATCCCGTTGATCAGGTTTTTCCCTTTAAATGTATAACGAAAAAGAGCAACCGCCGTTAAACTACCGATAATCATGGCTGCTGTTGCTGAAAAAACCGCAATACTGATGGAGTGCCAGGCGGCCAGCATCAGGCTGTCATTATGAACCAATGCCGAGTACCAGTCCGTGGTAAAACCACCCCATTTGATACCAAACTTATTACCATTAAAAGAATTGCCAATCAGTACAATAATCGGAAAATACAGAAAACAATAAACTAAGGTCATAAAACTAAAACGTAATGATTTCATTTATTCCAGCTCCACCTTTTTATTGAGTAACTTTCCTGCCCGGTAATAGACATAAAGCAATCCAGCCATCACTAGTGTCAGGGATATGCTGGTAGCTGAGCCAAACGGCCAGTCCCTTGCATTTAAAACCTGACTTTTAATGACATTACCAATCAGGATGTTTTTTGCACCGCCAAGCAGATCTGAAATATAGAACATTCCTAGTGCGGGAAGCAGAACGAGCAAACACCCGCCAACGATACCGGGCATCGTTAACGGCAGAATGACTTTCAACATAATTTGTCTTTTATTGGCCCCGAGATCCCGGGCCGCTTCAATATAGGTGTTGTCTAGTTTTTCTATTGAAGAGTACAACGGCAAAATCATAAAGGGTAACAAAATATAGACCAGGCCAATCATTACCGCTGTTTCGGTATAAATCACCCTAAACGGAACTTCGATTAAACCCAATCCAATCAAAGCTTTATTGATAATTCCCTGAGTGCCCAACACTATCTTCAGACCATAAGTCCGGATTAATGAGTTAGTCCAGAATGGTACGATTACCAGAAACAGCATCATCGGACGCCACTTTGCCTGCATACGTGCGACGATAAAAGCAAAAGGATAACCGATGATCAGGCAAAACAGGGTGGCCAGCGCCGCCATATAAAACGAATGCCCCAGAACTTTCGCATAGAGCGGATCAATCAGACGGGTATAGTTAGCAAAAGTAAAAGTCAGGTCGATTAGATTCTCTTCATCACGAGTCAGAAAACTGGTCCCGATAATCATCAGGTTTGGAATTAATACAAAAATCGCCAACCAGGCGACAATAACGGCAATGATTGCCGTCTGCAGATTAATTTTGCTGGTCTTCATTGAGGACAACCTCCCAGCTTTCTACCCATGTGATAGCGACTTTTTGGCCGATAGAGTGGTCTACGTCAGGGTCATCTTCGTTAAAGAACTCGCTGACCATGACACTCATTCCAGAATCCAACTCAATGACAGATTCTAAAGTCATCCCTTTATAGGTACGGTCCTTAACGTGGCCGACAATACCTTTGGTTTCTGACTCTTTAATTTCTTCAATGCGTAAATCTTCCGGACGAAGC
>JBNKRC010000214.1:0-4076 GCA_050296215.1 Vibrio sp.
GCCGCAACAAATCCGAAGCTGGCCGTCACCATCGTCGCCGCACCGAAACCACTGGCACAGTCCATACGTTTAGGGCCTTCCGCACTGGCTTTTGTCGCACATACAGTACCGTCAGCCTGCGGATATTTCAGCTGTTCGGTGGAAAAGACGCAGTCGATACCAAACTTACGCGCGGGGTTAACCGGAAAATTATGCTCCCGACGCAGGCGATCTTTCAGTTTTTTAGCCAATGGATCCTGAATGGTTTTGGTTAAATCCGCCACCTTAATTTGGGTAGGATCGATCTGACCACCGGCACCACCGATAGTGATCACTTTGATTTTATTACTGCGACAGTAAGCAAGTAATGCCGCTTTTGCTTTCAGGCTGTCGATCGCATCAATGACATAATCAAACTCTTTACTCAGATACTCACCCTGATTATCCGCCGAGATAAAATCATCAATCAGGTTCACTTTGCACTCGGGATTAATCAGCCGGATTCGTTCCGCCATCACTTCGATTTTACTTTGCCCGATCGCGCCATTCATTGCATGAATCTGACGGTTAATGTTGGTGACGCAGACATCATCCATATCGATCAGTGTCAGCTCACCGATGCCAGTACGGGCTAATGCCTCAGCAGCCCATGAACCAACTCCCCCAAGACCAATCACACAGACATGCGCCGCCCTGAGTATTTCCACGGCCTGCTGACCGTAAAGTCGTCTTGTACCACCAAAACGCTGGTTGTAATTATCAGAAGCCGGAGTATCGAGTTGACGCATAACAAAATCCACAGAGTAATATCAGTTCTATTCTTACTAAAAATATTAATCAGAGGAACAAAATGAATTCAATCAACGAATCAATATAATCAGTACGATCAGATAAAAATCAAAGAGTGCGTTTTATACGCACTCTTCGGCAAAAAGTCTAGCTGCCGGTTACCGCTTTTCAGGCGGAAGTGCCCACGGTGACTGAGTCGGTGAGTTTTCCAGTCCCAGCTTCCATACCCGGCCAAAGTGACGGTAGTGTCCGGCCTCAATACCGGCGCGTGGCCCCATTCCGTGATAAAGATCGAGATGCCCTTCCGTTACCGCGCCACCGGTATCCAGCACTATAAGCAGACGCAACTGATGCGTACCACTCCAGGTTCCGTCTGCATTGAGTAACGGCACTTCGGCCAGGATTGGAGTCCCCATAGGAAAAAGCCGTTTGTCTCCGGCGACCGAGGCCATCGGCAACAAGGGAACGCCGGCCGAACCGGATACCGGTGCAGCGGCTTTAGGTTCAAAGAAGACGTAAGAGGGATTCTGTTCGAGTAACTCTTTTACGCTCGCTTCGTCATGCGTCTGCACCCACTGTTTAATAGCTTTGAGCGACATTTTTTCTTTAGGTATTTCACCACGATCAATCAGGATGCGGCCGATACTCACATAAGGATGGTTATTTTTACCCGCATAAGCAAAATATTCGAGCGTATCATCATCACCAAAGTGAACAAACCCACTGCCCTGAACTTCCATAATAAACGGGTCGATCATGCTTTCCGCATACCCCAGCTCCAAACCCTGTCCATTGAGGACGCCATCATAAATCTCAGTACGGGTCGGACAGGCATCATCACACTTCGGTTTAGCATAGACCGGATAACGAAAACGCTCGTCAGGCTGATGACGTAGTTCAATCTCTGGCGAGAAATAGCCGGTGAACAGCACATTACCCTGTTGGTCAGCTCCGCCCAACTGAGCCGCCTGAATACCGTAATTCACTAAATCAGCAGGATCGCCGCTTTCTGTCATCCAGTCAGTCAGATGCTGATAAAGCCCTTGGTAAAGCTGGGCATAGCGGGGGGACTGCCCGATCACCAGCTGACTTTGTTTTGCAAACTCGCGGTAATCGCGCGGTGCATTCGACTCAATCTGCGCAGTCTGGTTTAACTCTTTATCCAGCTGACCATCCAGATATTGTTGAGCCCGGTCGGTTGGCTGAGCACAAGCGGTAAGCAGAGCGGTCGTGATGAGTAAACTAAGTGCCTTTTTCACATTCTGTCCTGTTTTATCATCCAAGTGACGGAGCATGTCAAACTCATCGGAAAACCGCAATTGTTTCACTGCAAAATAGTTATGTTTCATCAAATCCTAACATTACATTGATGGAATGATTCCGGTCCGTCTTCCTGTACCGGCACATTTTCAATTCTCTTACTTTTTACGCTAAAAAACACTTGTCTAGCGTTGAATAAAAAGTCATTATTTGGGCATATTTAAACAACAAAGTCTCTATTGTGAAAATTCGTAGCACCGCACTGGTTAAAGGCTTTCGCCAATCCGCTCCTTACGTTAATGCTCACCGGGGTAAAACCATGGTCATTATGCTGGGCGGAGAAGCAATTGCAGATAAAAACTTTGGTAACATTATTAGTGATATCGCTCTACTCCATAGCCTAGGCGTTAAGCTGGTACTGGTGTATGGCGCTCGCCCGCAGATCAATCAGATTTTAACCGACAATCAATGCGATACACCTTACCATAAAGGTATCCGCATCACCCATGAGAAAGCGCTGCCTTTAGTGATGCAGGCTGCCGGTCAGCTACAGCTGGCAATCACGGCACGGCTTTCCTTAAGCCTGAATAATACGCCGATGGCAGGAACCGAGCTGAACGTCGTGAGCGGGAACTATATTATTTCCCAGCCACTGGGTGTGGATGACGGCATTGACTACTGCCACAGCGGTAAAATTCGTCGTATTGATATTGATGGCATCAACCGGGCACTGGACCATGGTTCGATCGTCTTGTTAGGTCCGATTGCCAGTTCGGTTACCGGTGAGTGTTTTAACCTGTTGGCAGAAGAAGTTGCCACTCAGGTTGCTATCCGGATTAAAGCAGAGAAACTGGTTGGTTTCTGTTCAGAACAGGGAATTATCGATGAAAATGGCAACTCAATTGCCGAACTGTTCCCATCCGATGTCGAACGGCTTATCAGTCACTATGAACAGAAAGTCGAAGAAAACGTTCATGTCAGCATGGGGAAAATCCGCTTCCTGAGAGCCGCTATCGCTGCCTGCCGCGCCGGCGTACACCGCAGCCATTTAATCAGTTATAAAGAAGATGGCGCGTTAATTCAGGAACTCTTCTCTTTCGACGGTATCGGTACTCAGGTCGTAATGGCAAGTGCCGAACAGGTGCGTCTCGCGAATATCGATGACATTGGCGGGATATTTGAGCTTATCCGCCCGTTAGAAGAAGCCGGAATTCTGGTGCGCCGTTCCCGTGAACAGCTTGAGCAGGAAATCAGCCGTTTTACCATTATCGAAAAAGATAGTCTGATTATTGGCTGTGCCGCACTCTACCCATACAGCGAAGAAAGAATGGCTGAAATGGCCTGCGTTGCGATTCACCCCGAATACCGCGATGGTAACCGTGGTCTGATTTTGTTGAATCATATGAAGCAACTTGCCCGTCAGCAGGGTATCGAACAACTGTTTGTTCTGACCACTCACAGTCTGCACTGGTTCAGAGAGCAGGGTTTCAGCGAAGTCGGCGTCGAATCCTTACCGATGGCTAAACAGAGTCTGTATAACTATCAGCGACGTTCAAAAATCCTCACCTGTCCGCTTTAAGTCAGGTTCTCTGAGGGGATATGCCCCTATATCGCCTCCCGAGGGCATTCTTGCCCTCGTACGTTTGGTCCATCAAACACATTTTTCCTGATCAGCTATTGATACCAAACGGGAAAAATCATTGATCAAAAACTTTATCAGGATGGTATGATTTCAAGTTTGCACGGATTCCACATGAGACCGGAGGCAGATAGCGGCAGGATAAATGTGCGTGAAGTGTGTGGCTAAGGGACTGTTCCGGACGAGGGCGACTAGTGCATCCTCGCGAGGTAACCGCCGCCTGTAAAAAGGCATTGGCGGCATGGCTGATGAGGTCTCCGGAAAAGTGGTGAGCAATATTCCTTAATCTACTGAGACCTCAACATATGGTCATGATAAGTACCTGACGGTTACTGTTCTTTCATGTTTTCCAGTTCGGCCAGACTAGCGGCTAAAGCAACGTCAAAGGTTGGGTAAATGTGTTGTTCAC
>JBNKRC010000215.1:0-4047 GCA_050296215.1 Vibrio sp.
GCAAGCGAACAGGGATGTCTTGAGCGGTTTGTGGAATCATGTCCATTTAGATCAACAATTTTTCCCGTTTGGTATAATCATTGTATTGAAAGATGGTCAGGCATTTCGCAGACCTAATCCGTTCAACACCATATCCACCACGAACTGAGTCGCCTGCTCATATTCCTGCTCAGACAACTGACGGCCTTTAATCAAATGGATTTCAGTATCACAGTCAGCATAAAACTGAGTTGTCCCCCAAATCATGAACAGCAGATAAAGCGGCTCAATCGGTTTGATTAATCCCCGTTCGACCCAGGTCTGAATAATGGTTGCTTTGCCTTCGGTCCATTTCACCATTGGCAGTTCCATCGCATCGTGAATATTCGGTGCTCCATGAATCAGTTCCAGAGCGAAAATTTTCGACTCTTTCGGATTGGTACGGCTATAACTCATCTTGCCGCGAACATAAGTCTCAATCACTTCTGCGGGATCCTGATCCAGAGCATCATCAGAAAACCCGTCATTCCACAGATTCAAGATCTCTTCGAGCAGCGCCAGATAAAGCCCTTTCTTCGACTTAAAGTAATAAAGGATATTGGCTTTGGGCAATTGGACGCGATCGGCAATGGACTGTAAAGACGTTCCTTTATAGCCATGTTTAACAAATTCGTCTGCGGCGGCCTGAAGAATAAGTGCTTCATTGCGCTTACGAATCGCTCCTACCTGTGGTTGGTTTTTGGATTGTAACACTGTGTCCATACTGCGGCGTGGTTCCGTTGATTGATACTTGGATTACTGACATTGTTATCAAAAAAGTGTAGCCATGATCATATGTCGAATTCTGATCATAAACAAATCTGATTCAACTAGCGAAAGTTTCTGATCCATTTTTTTGCGGAACACGTTACAATCGCCGCCACTTGAACACTTGGTCAATTTTTTGCATTACGCTAGCAGATGCTTATAAGGATACTCGCGTAACATGACAACTACCCCTCTTATCGAGCTGCAAAATGTGAGTAAGTTTTTCCCTGGCGTGGTCGCGAATGATAACGTCAGCATAAAACTCTACTCAGGGGAAATTCTTGCCCTGCTAGGCGAGAACGGTGCAGGAAAATCAACACTGGTTAAAATGATCTACGGTGTCAGTAAACCAAGCGAAGGTCAGATACTGTGGAATGGTCAGCCAGTTGATATAGCGTCGCCGAATCAAGCCCGCTCAATGGGCATCGGTATGGTATTCCAGCATTTTTCGGTTTTTGAAACCTTAACCGTCCTGGAAAATATTGAGCTGGGACTGGACAAAGAGTTCGTTCAGCAAGTCGACAACTTACGCCAGCGCGTTATTGATATCAGCCAGCGTTACGATCTTCATGTTGAGCCCGATCGCTATGTACATAGTTTATCGATCGGCGAGCGCCAGCGCCTGGAGATTTTGCGCAGCCTGATTCAGGACGTTAAATTACTGATCCTGGATGAACCAACTTCCGTTCTTACCCCACAGGAAGTTTCCGGTCTGTTCCGGGTTCTTAAAAAACTGGCCGGCGAAGGCTGTAGCATTCTGTTTATCAGTCATAAATTGAAAGAAGTCACGGCCTTGTGTGACCGGGCGGTTATTTTACGCAGCGGCCGGGTCAACGGAGCCTGCACCCCATCCGCCGAAACGCCGAATTCCATCGCACGGATGATGGTCGGAAATGATGCCGAATTATCAGAAAGCTACCCGAAGGCCTGTTCAGATAAGGTTATTCTGAACACAGATGATCTTACTCTGCCTCCTGCCCATCCATTTGGTTGCGGACTGAGTAATATCAATCTCGAGCTCAGGGCCGGAGAAATATTGGGCATAGCCGGGGTAGCCGGTAACGGCCAGGAAGATTTACTGGAGGCCTTGAGCGGCGAAGACACCCGCGTTACCAAAAATGCCGTATTATTTAACCAACAACCAATCGGCCATTTAAATGCCGGAGCCCGGCGCCTGATGGGGATGGCTCATGTCCCGACAAATCGTCTGGGTCAGGGGGCAGTACCGGAGATGACCTTAGAAGAGAATACACTCCTTACATTCAGCTCAGATATGTCACGTAAGGGCTTAATCAACTCTCGCCGGCTGAAAGCGCTGGCTCGTTCCCTGATCAAATCCAATCAGGTTAAATGCCGCAATGAATTGTCGCAAGCCAAAAGCCTGTCCGGCGGTAACTTGCAGAAATTCATTATCGGTCGGGAAATCCATCAGCATCCTCAGGTATTAATTTGCGCTCACCCGACCTGGGGCGTCGATATCGGAGCGGCCAGCGCCATTCACCGCAAACTGATTGCCCTGCGTGATGCCGGGGCTGCTATTGTCGTGATCTCTGAAGATATCGATGAATTATTCATCATCTCTGACCGCATGGCAGCACTGTATGAAGGACATCTATCTCCTATGGTAAAAACAACCGAGACCAATATAGAACAGATTGGTCAGTGGATTGCGGGTGGATTTATTAAACAGGAGAAAACCGCTCATGTTTAAGGTTCAACCAAGAATTGAAAGCTCGCGTACCATGAAATGGTTCTCGCCATTAATCGCGATAGCACTCACTCTGGCAGTATCCAGTATTATGTTTGTGTCGCTAGGAGTCAGCCCGGTAAAAGCTTTTCAGGTGTTCATTCTCGAGCCGTTCAGCGACAGCTACAACATCGGCGAACTGATGGTAAAAGCACCGCCCTTAATGCTGTGTGCTATTGGGCTGGCTCTGTGCTACCGCGCCAATATCTGGAATATCGGCGCGGAAGGTCAGCTGTTGATCGGTGCCGTCGCGGCCAGTGCCATCGCTATTAACGCCGGAGAAGATGCCGGTACCGGATATCAGCTACTGGTCATTGCAGCAGGGATTGTGGCCGGTATGTTATGGGCCGCGATTCCGACCCTGCTTAACCGATTGTTCAGTACCAATATCATCCTGACCACCATTATGCTCAATTATATCGGCTTATATGTTTTGCTGTGGGCCGTTCACGGGCCGCTGAAAGATCCTGACAGCTTCGGCTTCCCTGAATCAGCAATGTTTGCCGATAGTATTATGCTCCCGCTGCTTACCGAAGACAGCCGGGCATCCGTCAGTATTATTATCGCTATTGTTCTGGCATTAGTATCAGGTTTTATTCTGTTTAAATCCCTGCCCGGATTTAAACTGCGCGTCTACGGTGAAGATCCGTCCGCCGCCAGATATGCCGGATTTAACAGTAATAAAATTGTCTGGGGTGTCATGCTGTTTGCCGGGGCACTGGCCGGATTTGCCGGAGCCGCTGAAGTGACCGGTCCGATCGGACAACTGATTCCTTCCGTTTCTCCCGGTTATGGCTATGCTGCGATTATTGTTGCCTATCTCGGACGCTTAAATCCCATCGGTATTATCTTTTCGTCTCTGTTTATGGGAACCCTGTATATGGGTAGCGATCTGGCTCAGATCGAGCTGGGACTGCCGACCGCTGTAACCGGCCTGTTTCAGGGAACATTACTTTTCTTCCTGCTGGCATGTGATTTTCTTATCTACTATGAATTTGTGCCTAAACTGAGGAAAAAAATATCTTCATCAAACCGCTCAGAATCAGATAAGGGTGAAGCCGCATAATGGATATCGTATTAATTCAACAGATTGCAATTGCAACACTGAAAACCGGCACCCCACTACTGATTATCGCTTTGGGTGAACTTGTGTGTGAAAAATCGGGCGTTCTCAATTTAGGTCAGGAGGGCAT
The DNA here is from genome assembly GCA_050296215.1 of Vibrio sp. Classification (GTDB taxonomy): domain Bacteria; phylum Pseudomonadota; class Gammaproteobacteria; order Enterobacterales; family Vibrionaceae; genus Vibrio. Next base: position 3,727 of record JBNKRC010000215.1, read on the forward strand.
GATGCTGATGGGAGCAATGGCGGGGTTTGCCGGGACCTATTTTACCGGCAGCCTGGCACTGGGAGTCCTGTGTGCCATCATTGCCGGAATGTTAATGGCGGCCATTTTTGGCGGGCTGACGCTTTATCTCAACACCAATCAAGTAGCAACCGGACTGGCACTGACTATTTTTGGTACCGGTCTTAGTGCCTTTCTCGGAAGTAACCTCGTCGGGAACACCATTGCCGGATTTAATACCATCACTATTCCGGGTTTAAGTCAGATTCCATTTATCGGCCCCCTGTTATTCCAGCAGGATATGATGGTTTATATAAGCTTCAT
>JBNKRC010000216.1:0-4029 GCA_050296215.1 Vibrio sp.
CGTATGCTAATCGCCCATTTCTCATTGCTAATGTGAAAGATAATTTAACAGCTATTTTCTTTGCTGACCAAATCTCATTTGCTGAGGCTGGCGGTAAGGCAATGGCCATTAACAATTACAATGATATTGTTGGGCAAATTGATATTGCAGAGGATGAAACGGTGCGTGAAGTCAGCGGTAAGCCTCGTCGCAAACGCGGGTTTATCTATCCATATAATGACACAGAAAACGGTGATATTTTTAACAATAAAGGCTGGTTGTTAGATGATCTGACCAATGGTGGGGATTATAGCTCAGCTAACAATGCATATCGTATTATTTCTGCCAACGATATCAATGACGCGGGTGTGATTGCGGCCACGGCAATTTATTGTGCAGGCGGCTATGACTCTACCGCTCATAATGCAACCTGTGGTGGTGGTTCCGGTACAGAAACTACAGTAGCAGTAAAACTGGTTCCGATTTTAAATGCAACCAGCAGTGATATTTCTGCTCGTGGTTACACAACCACAACGGCTACCCGTAAAGGCGCATCACTGGGATATGGAGTGCTGGGTTTGCTTGGTTTGGTTTTGTTCAGTCGCAGAAGAAGAATTTTGTCAATTTTCTGACGAGCTCACACAATTGGCTTTGCAGTGAATTAGTGCTTGAGTCCGGATGTTTATTGAGCGATTCTTAATGATGTGGTCATAAAAAAGCCACATCATTGTCATAGTTTTACTTATGTAAGCAACTGTATGAGGGACTCTATCATGAAGAGACAAAAGCGTGATCGCCTGGAAAGAGCTCAGTCTCAAGGATACAAAGCGGGTTTGAATGGTCGTTCGTCCGATGAGTGTCCGTATCAACAAATGGATGCAAGATCCTATTGGATGGGAGGCTGGCGCGAAGCGCGAGAAGATAAATTCGCAGGTCTCTACAAATAAAAAATTACACTCCACATACAACGAGCCCCAAAAATGGGGCTTTATTTATATGCCTTAATGCACTATAACTAAGTGTGTTGTTAAAAAATTAACGACTCAAATAAGCCGTTAATTATCAAGCAACCAAATACAATTCAGTTAATTTAGAATGCAGAAGTGTCCTGGAACAGGCCAACTTTCAGATCTTTTGCAACGTAGATTTCTTTGCCATCCACTAAAACACGACCGTCAGCAAGACCCATTACCAGCTTGCGGTTTACAACGCGTTTCATGTTGATTTCATAAGTCACTTTCTTAGCCGTAGGCAGAATCTGACCGGTGAATTTAACTTCACCAACACCTAGTGCACGGCCTTTGCCTTTACCGCCAACCCAGCCAAGGAAGAAGCCAACAAGTTGCCACATTGCATCCAGACCAAGACAGCCAGGCATTACAGGGTCACCAGGGAAGTGACAATCGAAAAACCATAGGTCTGGAGTGATGTCTAGTTCAGCTAAAATCAGACCTTTACCATATTCGCCTTCAGTTTCAGACATTTTGGTAACGCGATCCATCATTAACATGTTTGGCGCAGGAAGCTGAGGGTACCCTGGGCCGAACAGTTCGCCACGACTTGAAGCAAGCAGGTCGTCACGATCATATGAATCTTTTTTGTTTTGCATTATCAATTACTCCAATTTCTGATAGGGTGCATGTTAGTGAACAGGTGTACGCTAGACAACTCCGATCAGTACTAAACAAACCAGTTTTTGATACGTTCCACAAACCCAACTGGCTGAACATGTTTTTCAAAATTTTCAATACGTTCTGCAATTTTGCTAATTACGCTGTCTTCATCCTCGCCTCTGAATGGTTTACCCATCAGCAGAGGTATAGCATCATCCACTGTTTCCACCGGGAAGATGTGAAATTCGCCATTTTTTATACTTTCTACTACGGTATGGTGTAACGCCAGATTTCGCAGGTTACTTTTAGGAAGTACCACGCCTTGATTTCCGGTTAGTCCCTGGTGAACACAGACCCGGTAAAAGCCTTCAATTTTTTCATTAAGTCCACCGACCGCCTGAACTCGCCCGAACTGATCAACCGCACCTGTTACGGCAATTTCCTGACTGACTTTAATGCCGGACAGAGCACTGACAAACGACGTTACTTCGGCAAGTGAAGCGCTATCACCATCAACCTCACTATAGGATTGTTCAAATACAATCGAAGCAGAATAGGGAAGAGGCTCATCAAGGTTGAGGGCACTGCTGACAAAGGCCTGCATAATCATCATGCCTTTCGCATGCAGATTGCCGCCTAATTCAGCTTTTCGCTCTACATCGCTGATATCGCCATCGCCGAAATGAATTACACAGGAGATTCGGGCTGGTTCGCCATAAGAGATAGGGTGGCCAGCAATATCAATAACCGTCAGACCATTAACCTGTCCGACCTGTGCACCTTGTGTCTCAATAACAACCTGTCCGTTGAAGATATCCGTCATGGCTCTTTCCGGTAAGTAGTTAGCCCGATAATACTGGCTTTCTATTGCTGCCCGGACTGACTCAGAATCAAGCTGGTCATTTTTACTTTCAAGAGTGGCTTCTTCAAGAATCGGATTAAGCCAGAAAAGACAAAGCGGCACATAATGCTGGTCTTCGGTATGGCGAACACCGTGAGACATGAGTGATCTTATGCCGCAGTCGGTGAGTTGCGGATATTGGTAATAGCGGCAAATCCATTTCAAATAGCTCAGGTATTCGTTAATCGTTGAATCATCGAGCATCATTTCGAGTTCGATTTCACTGAACGTAGTTAAGCCATTACGAAGATCGCTATCCAGATATTCCAGATTAGCAAGTTGCTCCCGATCACCTACAATCACCAGCTTTACATCATAGCGTTTGTTACTGTTCACCTTGACTGGTGATTTTCGATCGCAATTTGCATATTCAACATGCGATCCAAGTAAAGCACTTTTTAACACCGGCCAGGCGTTAGCATTTGCCAGCAGCCAGTTGGGAGACAGCAAAAGATAGCCGCCATCAGCTTTATCAAGTAATCCCGGTATTTTCTGTGTGACATGGCCATCCTGCGCTTTTACCACAGTAAATGGTGTTTGTTTATCAAGGTTTTCACTGATAATAACCGGCTTATCACTGGCCAGTGTTTTAAGTTTGTCTGCAATTAACTGACGATAAATTGAATTATCCGGCGCGTTGATGATCAGAATACGTGACAATCCCTTGCGTTGAGTTAAACGAGTCAGTGCTGCAGTGACTCTTGGCTGACAGGCAAAGAAGCTGGAAGCTGGCAGAGCAGGGAAGTCATTAATTTGTTGATCAAAGTGCGTAAACAGTGGAGAGACGTGACGCCAGATATCTTGATTCATTTAATCATTTCATTGGAAAACTGAGGGAACCGATTATATAGAAAAAGTGACAAGGTATATAGTTAACATTGTAATCAATGATCATTGTCTGGTTTTCTTAAGCAATTGTTTGAACTTCGTCATTTGCTGGGTTACGCTGTAACCATAAGTAAGCAGGCTAATATAATAGATTATGAAATATCAACAATTAGAAAATCTGGAATGTGGCTGGAAATGGCAATATCTCACGAACCGGTGGAAAGATGGCCAGGAAATTACACGCTATATTGATAAAAGTGAAGCTGACACGGCGGTCAACACTCTGCTTAAGTTAGAAAGTGAACCGACACTGGTTCCCGAGTGGATCGACAAACATATGTCACCGGAGCTGGATAACAAGCTTAAGCAGGCTATCCGGGCGAAACGAAAACGCCATTATAATGCGGAACAGGTTCATACCCGAAAGAAATCCATCGATTTAGATTATCGAGTATGGGAAAAGTTATCGCTTAAAGCCAATGAGCTTGGCTGTACTCTGTCAGATACGATTGAGTATCTGTTGTCAGAAGCTTCCCGAACGGAAAAAGTGAGCCGTAAAGTAAGCACATTAAAAGAAGACTTAAGTAAACTGCTGTCATCGGACTAATATTCCAGACAATATCCGGCAACGCATCCGCGCTACCAGAGTCTATAACCAAAGTGCGCATTATGGGTATGAATTATGTTGAGGGTTTGCCGAAGGACCGA
>JBNKRC010000217.1:0-3999 GCA_050296215.1 Vibrio sp.
AACCACAACGAGAGCCATATGACCCAAGCATTTCAACATATCTCAGTGTTACTTAATGAATCGATAGACGGTTTAGCGATTAAGCCTGACGGGATATATATTGATGGTACATTTGGCCGGGGCGGTCATAGTCGTACAATTTTATCAAAATTGGGTGAAAACGGTCGCCTATATAGTATTGACCGGGATCCGCAAGCCATTGCGGAGGCAAATAAAATCGATGATCCGCGTTTTACCATTATCCATGGCCCGTTTTCCGGGATTGCTGACTATGCGGCACGTTATGATTTAGTGGGCAAAGTTGATGGGGTGCTTTTTGATTTGGGGGTTGCCTCTCCGCAACTGGATGATGCAGAGCGCGGCTTTAGCTTTATGAAAGACGGCCCTCTGGATATGCGTATGGATCCGACCTCCGGAATCCCGGTATCTCAGTGGCTGGCGGAAGCTGAACTGGATGATATTACCTGGGTGATTCGTGAATTCGGTGAAGATAAGCATGCCCGCCGGATTGCGAAAGCAATTGTTGCTCACCGGGAAAATGAAGAAAATGAGCCTCTGACCCGTACCGGGCAACTGGCAAAATTAATTTCAGACGCGGCGCCGAAAAGTTTTAAAGAGAAAAAACATCCGGCAACCCGGACATTTCAGGCGTTGCGAATCTATATCAATAGTGAACTGGAAGAGATTGATATTGCACTTAAAGGCGCTGCATCTATTCTGGCACCGCAAGGGCGCCTTTCTGTGATCAGTTTTCATTCACTTGAAGATCGAATGGTTAAACGTTTTATGCGTAAAGAGAGTCAGGGCCCACAGGTGCCACACGGTCTTCCGCTGACGGAAGACCAGATAAAGGCATTGGGTGAAGCCAATCTCAATACGGTTGGCAAAGCCATTAAACCTTCGGCAGCGGAAATTGAACATAATCCCCGCTCAAGAAGTTCTGTTCTCAGGATAGCAGAAAAACGCTGATGAATATTAAGGAACCGGCGACATTGAATCTGGCTAAAATCATTGCCTTGGATCTTGCCACCGTGGGGCGGGTTCCTTTGCTGCTTTTGATTGGTATCTTTATCAGTGCAATGGCAGTGGTATTTACTACTCATCAGACCCGGCAGATGATTTCAGCAAAAGAGCACGCCATGGTTGAACGTGAGCGTTTAGATAACGAATGGCGTAATTTATTGCTGGAGGAAACATCGCTTTCTGAACACAGCCGTGTCGAAGAGTTAGCCGGAAAGGAACTTGATATGAAACGCCCCGATCCCGACCAAGAAGTGATTGTCGTTCAGCCATGAGTAAGAAAGTAACTTCAGTACAAGAGAATGAACAAAAAGCCAATGATGCACCGGTTTTCATTCGCTGGCGCTTTTATGTCATCCTGTTTTTTGTCTTCAGTGCGTTCGCTTTTCTGGCCGGACGCGTCGCCTATATCCAAATTATTGAGCCGGATAATCTTATCTATCAGGGGGACTTGCGTTCAATCCGGGCGAAAACATTACCGTCGGCCCGGGGAATTATTTCCGATCGCAATGGTGAACCTCTGGCGGTTAGCGTTCCGGTAGAAGCGGTATGGGCTGATCCGGTTGCTATCTTTAAAAATCATCAGCTTGATGATCTTCCCCGCTGGCATGCGCTGGCTGATGTTCTGCGTTTGGATCGTCAGGAGCTGATTGACAAAATTACCGAGAATAAAGATCGCCGTTTTATCTACCTGCAACGTCAGGTAAACACGGCAATGGCGAACTATATTCGCGGACTCAAAATTAAAGGGGTCGGGTTAAAAGACGAATCGCGGCGTTATTACCCGGCCGGGGAAGTCAGTGCCCATCTGGTCGGAGTGACCGGTATTGATGCCCACGGGCTAGAAGGGGTTGAGCGTAGTTATGATGAATGGTTAACGGGGGAGTCCGGTAAACAGGTTATCCGTAAAGACCGCTTTGGCCGGGTAGTGGAAAATATCTCCCTTGAAGAAAAAGAGGAAGGCAAACCCCTTCAGTTAACCATTGACCAGCGACTTCAGTCCATTGCTTACCGGGCGGTTAAACAGGCCGTGGCGGATTATCGTGCTACGTCCGCTTCTGCTGTCATGCTGGATGTCAAAACGGGTGCGGTGCTGGCTATGGTGAATGCGCCATCTTATAACCCGAACAACCGGGCTGACTGGCAAAGTTATAAAATGCGTAACCGGGGAATCACCGATGCCTTCGAGCCGGGCTCAACGGTGAAACCTTTTATCGTGCTTGCCGCGATGGAAAACGACGTCGCTGATGAGCATAGCGTTATCGATACCGGGAACGGGATACTGCAAATTGGCGGAAGCCGGGTTCGGGACAGTTCTCCGTTAGGCAAAGCGACACTACAAAAAATCATTCAGAAATCGAGTAATATCGGGGTGACGAAACTGGCGCTGCAAATGCCGATTGAAACCATCTTAGGAATGTATAATTCAGTCGGTTTGGGAGAATTATCCGGACTCAATCTGATTGGTGAATCTCAAGGTATTTTCCCGAACCGCCGCCGCTGGTCAAAATTTGAAATTGCCACCCTGGCATTTGGTTACGGCTTGTCGGTAACACCGCTGCAGTTAGCTCACGCCTATGCCACATTAGGCAATCTGGGCGAATATCAGCCGATTCATGTGATAAAAAATAATGCGCAAGATGTGTCTCATCAGGTCGCAAGTAAAGAAAATGTCCGTAAGGTTTTAGAATTTATGGAAACCGTTACTCAGCCCGGAGGTACCGCGACCCGTGCTGCCGTTCCTGGATATCGAGTGGCGGCTAAAACCGGGACGTCACGCAAAGCGATTGCCGGTGGTTACAGCGACGAATATTTTGCCTATACAGCCGGGATTGCACCGGTTAGCGATCCCCGCCTTTCTCTGGTCGTGATGGTGAATGAGCCTCAGGGTGATTCTTATTACGGTGGTGTTGTGGCCGGGCCGGTATTTGCCGACATCATGAAAAGTTCTTTACAGATATTAAATATTGCACCTGATGCGATAACGACATCCAACAAATAACGTAAGGTCGCTGAATGGAAAATTCTATTTCTCTTGTTGAATTAGTATCGCCATGGCTGGATGGCAGTGAATTTGCCGTACCTGAAATATCAGTCAGTAATTTAGTGTTAGACAGCCGCCAGGTTGAGCCCGGTGATACGTTTGTTGCGGTTGTCGGGCATGCCGTTGACGGACGACGGTTTATGGACAAAGCGATCGAGCGTGGCGCCAGTGCTGTTCTTGCCCAGGCGGATATTGCCTGTCCGCACGGAACGCTCCGGTATCAGGACCGGGTTCCGGTTCTCTATATCGACAATTTAGATCAAATTCTGTCGTCACTTGCCGGGCGTCTGTATCAGTACCCGGGCAGCAAAGTGATTGGGGTGACCGGAACCAATGGCAAAACCACTATTTCACAATTGATTGCTCAGTGGATCGAGTTAGTCGGTCAGCGTGCAGCGGTTATGGGGACAACGGGGAATGGCTTTTTAGAGGACCTTAAGCCGGCGAAAAACACCACGGGCAGCGCGATAGATATACAGCGAAACTTAGCGGAACTGGCGGTCGCCGGAGCAGATTTCACCGCACTGGAAGTCTCTTCCCACGGGCTTGTGCAGGGGCGTGTCAGGGCGTTGTCTTTCTCCGCCTGCGTATTTACCAATTTAAGCCGTGATCACCTCGATTACCATGGAACAATGGAAGAATATGCGCTGGCAAAAAAACAGTTGTTTACTGTGCATCAGTGCCAACAGGCTATCGTCAATATTGATGATCCGGTCGGACTGTCATGGTTTACCGAACTGAATAATGGCATCGCAGTGTCGTTACAACCTCAGCCTCATCTGAAGCATGCTATTTGGGCAACCGCTGTCGATTATTCTGAACAGGGAATTGCGCTTTGTTTTGATGGTTGCTGGGGAGAAGGAATGTTGCAGGCTGGCCTGATCGGTCAGTTTAACGCCAGTAACCTGCTGTTAGCGTTTGCCACACTGCTGTCG
>JBNKRC010000218.1:0-3983 GCA_050296215.1 Vibrio sp.
CTAAGGCCGCCCGTGTTTTGATATGCAGTTGCCCTCCATACATTTCATAATCATTGACTAACACATCGTGCTGGGCCGGTGTTAAACGAAGGTCAGGTGCCAAAATCAACTCGACGATGGTATTCCACGCAATATCATCGTCAGGACTCACCGATGAATCATCGAGAATCTCGGCCTCTCCCCGGCAACGGCTTAAAACGAGATCGCGAAAACCCTGCGATTTTTCACAGTAACCTCTTACATGCCAGCGTTGTGCGGTTTTAACAAATCGGTGCGGATGAAATAGCCGTCCATCCTTTTCGGGATGTGATAGTGAAACATAGCCCAGCTCAATGCGCTTTTTCTGCTCTATTGCCTGGCTCAGAATCGAAATAATTTGAGGAGAAACACTCCGTTGTGGCAGAACAACCTGATCAGCCACCGGGCTGAAAAATCCGGCTCGTTCAGGTGTAAACTGCCCGGTAAGCAACCAGTTTAGGTAGCTGTCTAATGAAGGAGAGTCAGGTGACTTTCCCGGAGACAGGAGGCGTTCATAACTTCCGTTGTCGCTCTTGAACAGAGTATCAGGGTGGTCAGCGATAAACCGCTGAATATCGTTGTACGCCTGCTGGCGGGATACCACAAATTGTTGTTGAAGATCCCGGTTCCGAATATATCCACGCCAGTAACTGACGGTATTGATGAACCGGAGCCGTTCCTGAATATTATTAATTGACATTATTATAAATAAATCAGATGATTATGAGTTTTACTGTAACGTCAAATGCATTCAGGTGCATTATGAATTTACAAAGAAGATAAGTCATTTCGTGAATAAGGACACATATTTGATATTGCTTGATAATTGCAGACAATCCCCCCCAAAGATCAAGCAATATTTTTTTGATCCTGCTGATTATTAACTCAAGATTTTCCCTGTGAACTTCTCAGCTCTGTTCACTTCTAAAACCATCAGTAAGTAAATACTAACAAAAAATTTTCAAATTTTAGTTATCCACAAGCTGTCCCGTTTTTGTCACTTGCAAACTTCCTAATATAGCACTATCTTGATACCTGAAATTTAATCTACCCCTATATATAGTGTTTCTATGCATTTTCGAGGCACTGGTTGATAGGTGTAAATTTCTCTCATAGAGCCGATATAAACGCCTTTTATAATTAAAAATTTCAATCTCGGCTTTCCAGTTTTGTTAGGAAAATAAAGCAGCATGAATCAACAACTCACAGTCACCAAACGTGACGGACGTAAAGAAAGAATTGATCTGGATAAAATCCACCGGGTTATCACCTGGGCCGCAGAAGGTCTTACCAATGTTTCCGTATCTCAGGTAGAACTTAAAGCACATATCCAGTTTTATGATGGTATTACCGCGTCGGATATTCACGAAACCATCATTAAATCGGCAGCAGATCTGATTTCAGAAGAATCACCTGACTATCAATATCTTGCCGCTCGTCTGGCCGTTTTCCATTTGCGTAAAAAAGCGTACGGCCAATATGAACCGCCTCGCCTGTATGACCATGTCGTTAAGCTGGTCGAAATGGGTAAATACGATCGTCACCTGGTCGAAGATTACTCAATGGAAGAGTGGCTGGAGCTGGGAGACTATATCGATCACCGCCGTGATCTGAACTTCTCATATGCAGCAGTTAAGCAGCTGGAAGGTAAATACTTTGTTCAGAACCGGGTGAGCGGACAGATTTACGAAAGCGCACAGTTCCTGTATATCCTGGTGTCGGCATGCCTGTTTGCGAACTACCCGCGCGAAACCCGTCTGGATTACGTAAAGCGTTTTTACGATGCCACATCGACGTTCAAGATTTCCTTGCCGACACCGATTATGTCAGGTGTACGCACTCCTACGCGTCAGTTTAGTTCATGTGTATTGATTGAATGCGGTGACAGCCTGGATTCAATCAATGCAACGGCAAGCGCAATCGTTCGCTATGTATCACAACGCGCCGGTATCGGTATCAATGCCGGTCGTATTCGTGCGCTTGGCTCTGAAATCCGTGGCGGTGAAGCTTTCCACACCGGCTGTATTCCATTCTACAAATACTTCCAGACAGCGGTGAAATGTTGTTCACAAGGCGGAGTACGTGGCGGAGCGGCTACTGTCTTTTATCCTATCTGGCATAAGGAAGCGCAGTCACTTATCGTCCTGAAAAACAACCGCGGTGTTGAAGAGAACCGTGTGCGCCACATGGACTATGGTGTTCAGCTTAATAAACTGATGTACAGCCGTCTGGTGAAAGGCGGTAATATTACGCTGTTCTCCCCGTCAGATGTACCCGGGTTGTATGATGCGTTCTTCCAGGATCAGAATGAATTTGAACGTCTGTATGTAAAATATGAAAACGATCCTTCAATTAATAAGGAAACCGTTAAAGCCATTGATATTTTCTCACTGCTTATGCAGGAGCGAGCATCAACCGGCCGTATCTACATTCAGAACGTCGACCACTGTAATACTCACAGCCCGTTTGATGCATCGGTTGCACCGGTACGCCAGTCAAATCTGTGTCTTGAAATTGCACTTCCGACCAAGCCGCTTGACAATGTTGAAGACGAATCGGGTGAAATTGCACTTTGTACTCTGTCTGCGTTCAACCTGGGTGCCATCGACTCTTTAGATGATTTCGAAGAGCTTTCTGACCTGGTGGTTCGTGCACTGGATGCCCTGCTTGATTATCAGGATTACCCACTGCCTGCGGCGTACCGTTCTACAATGAACCGCCGAACATTAGGCGTCGGCGTGATCAACTACGCTTATTACCTGGCTAAAAACGGCGTTAAATACTCTGACGGCAGTGCGAATGGCCTGACCCACCGCACCTTTGAAGCCATGCAGTATTACCTGTTAAAAGCTTCGGTTGAACTGGCAAAAGAGCAGGGCCGCTGCCCGCTGTTCCATGAGACCAACTATGCTAAAGGTCTGCTGCCTGTTGATACTTACAAAAAAGATATCGATGCTATCTGTGACGAGCCGCTTCATTACGACTGGGAAACATTACGTACCGAGATCATGGAACACGGCCTGCGCAATTCAACGCTGACTGCATTAATGCCATCGGAAACTTCATCGCAGATTTCTAACGCGACCAATGGTATTGAACCGCCTCGCGGATATGTGACGGTAAAAGCATCCAAAGACGGTATCCTGAAACAGGTTGTTCCAGAGTTTCTTGAATACAAAAATAACTATGAGCTGTTGTGGCAAATTGGCTCAAACGACGGGTATTTACATCTGGTTGGTATCATGCAGAAATTTGTTGATCAGTCGATCTCTGCCAACACCAACTATGACCCGAGCCGATATGAGACCGGTAAAGTACCGATGAAGAAATTGCTGCAGGATTTACTCACCGCCTATAAATATGGTGTTAAGACACTCTATTACCACAATACTCGTGATGGTGCGAAAGACGAACAAAAAGACGTCGTCGCAGCCGAAGACGATTGTGCCGGCGGCGCTTGTAAGATTTAACGCTCTTACACTTTCTGACAACGTAATTTCTAATTCTGTTTATACGCCCTCCGCTGTGAGGGCTGATAAAAACTGAGGCAATCATGGCTTACAGCACATTTACTCAAAAGAAAAACGACCAGTTAAAAGAACCGATGTTTTTTGGTCAGCCGGTTAACGTCGCTCGTTACGACCAGCAAAAGTATGAAATTTTTGAAAAACTGATCGAGAAACAACTCTCGTTTTTCTGGCGTCCTGAAGAAGTTGATGTCTCCAGCGACCGTATTGATTACAACAAATTACCCGATCATGAAAAGCATATCTTTATTTCTAATCTGAAATACCAGACTCTGCTTGATTCTATTCAGGGCCGCAGCCCGAATGTGGCTTTACTGCCGCTGGTGTCACTACCTGAGTTAGAAACCTGGATTGAAACCTGGTCGTTCTCGGAGACCATTCACTCGCGTTCTTACACCCACATTATCCGGAATATTGCCAATAATCCGGGCAGCGTGT
>JBNKRC010000219.1:0-3960 GCA_050296215.1 Vibrio sp.
GATACGCCCATCTCTTCACGGGATGCTTTAATCGTCGCCGGCAACGTGCCGGAACTGCTGGTTGTGGTAAATGCAACCGCCGCCGGATTAGCCAGACCTTTCAGGTAGCGGACAGGATTCAGGCGACCAACAAAGCTGATCATACCGGAATAAAAAACGCATACGTGAACCAGACAACCGAAAAATACGACTGCAATAACTTTAATCAGCGGCAAGAGTATTTCGATACCAAATTTACCCGATACCCAAGCCATCAGACCAAAGACACCGTATGGTGCAAGCTTCATCACGATTTCTGTCATCTTGTACATGGCTTCTGCCAGACTCTCAAAAACAGCAATCGCCGGCCTGGCTTTCTCACCGACCAAAGTCAGCGATACACCCAGCCCAAGGGCAAAGAAAATGATCTGCAAGATATTACCTGCAGCCAGAGCATCTACCGGGTTTTTCGGAATAATGTTTAGCAGAGTTTGTACCAGTGGCGGAGCCTGTTTAACTGCAGCATCGGTATCCGTCGCCACCATATTCAGTCCTTCACCAGGACCAAATATTGCTGCAAATCCAAGTCCGATACTGATAGCCACTGCTGTGGTTCCCAAATACAGAACAATCGCTTTTATACCGATACGTCCCATCTTACGAGTGTCCTGCATCGACGTGACACCAACAATCAGAGAACAAAATACCAGAGGAACAATCAGCATTTTGATTGCATTAATGAATAGGGTACCGATTGGTTTAAGCAGTTCAGCTTCAGGTCCCATCGTGACGCCGACGATGACACCCAGCACCATCCCGACGACGATCTTCTTCCACAATTCAAGATTTTTCCAGAATCCACCGCCAGACTGCGATGCTGTGTCCTTTCCGCCCATAGTAATATCCTTTATGGTTTATTTCATATTTTCAGTTTATTGGCTATCTCATACTGCACGGCCAGCAGTAAAAATAGCGAACCTATGAAAATGCAATATAAATGCCACAACGAAATATAACGGTATCCATTTGATATTATTATAAATAATTCAAATCACAACAAAACAAACCGGTATAATAAAAGTTATAGTAAAAAATACAAAACCCAGGAAAACAACCACAAATCATAAAGATAGAAAAATATAACCAAATTTATATTATAACTATGGTTATAGGTGTTTAATCCGATGCCTGATCTGATTTTTTCTTAAGTCTTTTACTTAATGCCGGTTGAGAAATACCAAGCATCTTCGAGGCTAAAGACTGATTACCCTCTGCCCGGTTCATGGCACAAGCTATAAGGAGCTCACTCAGTTCCTGTAAGGTGGGCAACGGCTTGTCAGGATCAAATATTTCAGCGTCTGATTCAGATGGTTCCAAAGGCGTACCGGGATTGCTGATTACCCGCCGGAATACCTCCATGGACAACATGTGGCTTTTGTGCCGACTTACGGCATCATACACTAAAGCCTGTAACTCCCTGATATTTCCGGGGAAATGATAGTTAGATAAAAGTACCGGCAACTCTTTCGGGTATGTTGGCGTTGCTTTCGACAACTCGTCGGCCGCTTTCGCTAAAAAATGATCAAATAACAGCCGGATATCGTCTTTTCTTTCCCGTAATGCCGGCACCTCGATATGGTGAATACAAAGCCGGTAATACAGGTCTTTACGAAAACTCCCCTCTTCAACTTTGCGATAAAGATCCTGATGAGTCGCTACGATAATGCGGGCACGGCTGCGTTTGGGGCGATCACTGCCAAGCGGGTAATATTCCCCTTCCTGCAGCAAACGTAATAGTTTCATTTGCGATGCCGGGCTAAGGTCACCAATTTCATCAAGGAACAGTGAACCATCAGCCGCCGTTTCTACCATCCCGATTCGTTTTTTATCGGCACCGGTAAACGCTCCGCGCCGATGTCCGAACAGCGTATCGGCAAAAACATTATCGTCTATACCTGCCACGTTAACACTTACCAGATCACCAGATCGTCCGCTCAGCGTATGTACCGCTCTGGCAATCTGCTCTTTCCCGACTCCGCTCTCCCCGGTAATCATTACTGGCTGCCGGCTTGAAGCGATCGATTCGAGGTACTGAAATATCGATCGCATCTTTTTATCCTGAGTTATTATCTCTTTAAATACGTCAGGATTATCCAAAGTATCGGTCAGAAAACGCTTTCTCATTTCCTGATTTTCGTGTCGTATTTCCTGCTTCTCAATCGCCCGGGCAACGCCTTCCAACAACCGGCTTTCTTCGGTAGTCTTAACAAAATAGTCATAGGCCCCCAGCCGGATGCAATCAACAGCCACCTCTATCTGGTTCATGCCGCTGATAATAATCACACCTGTCTCGGGATGTTTTTTCAAAATCTGATTCAACAGTTCGGTACCGGAAACGTGTGGCATATTTAGATCAAGTAAAACCAGCTCAATCGGCTCATTCTCGATAATCGCCATAACATCCCGGCTGTCACTTGTCTGGTACGTATGGTTAATACCGTATCGCCGTTCCAGTGCGAGCGACAGGCTGCGGATAAACCCCGGCTCATCATCTACCAGTAAAATGCCAAAACTTGGATATCGTGCTTTTTTCATTTGAGTCATTCTTCTGCCGCTAGTGGGGAGTGATTATGATCGATCTGTGGAAGGTAAAGTGTCACTTTGGTACCAATACCAGGTGCTGATTCAAAGTTTAAACGACCATCATGCTCTTCGATAATTGCAGAGGAAATGGATAAACCTAATCCGGTCCCGCCCTGTTCTCGTTTAGTGGTAAAAAACGGGTCACTTAAACGGCCTAAATTATCCGGCTCGATACCTTTACCTTCATCTTTTACTGACAGGCAAATCATCCTGGTCACAGTATCGTATGAAGTAGTGATGGCAATTCCCTGTTCCATCGATTCTAAAGCCTGACATGCATTCACAATCAGGTTGATCACGACCTGTTGGAGACGCTGTGAACTTCCTTTAATTTTTGGTAGATCGCTATGAAGGTTAACCACAAAATTCCGGGTAGAGGAACGAATAGTGTTTTCCGTTAGGCGAACCGCCGTCGTTGCCACTATATTGAGATCAACCTCTTCAGACAAATCCAGTGGTTCCTGACGCGCAAAATCCCGTAAGTCATTCACAATTCGGCGGATATGCTGAGTGCCGTCTAACATATCCTGCAACATCAGCGGAATCTCTGTGCGGATACGGCTATAATTAAGTCCGGCTAAGTAGAAATCACCATGACTGTCATAATAATCTTCCAGTATTTCATCCAGATCATCAAAAGTTTCTTTCAGTACCGGCAAATTTAACAACAGCAAACTGGCCGGATTGTTAATTTCATGAGCGATCCCGGCAGATAACTGACCTATTGAAGCCATTTTCTCCGACTGAATCACTTGCCCCTGTGCTTGTTCCAGTTTTTTAATCAGCTCACGTTGTTTTTTATGTTCGGTTTCAAGCTGATCTGAAATTAATCGCAGTTGTTGTTGCTGACTGGCCTGAATGGTTGCATCAAACACGCACACGCAAACATGTTCGACACCACCATCGTCACTATGAATCGGGATCACTTCCAGATCCTGATACATTTTATCTTCTTCTCCAGAAACCGGGCGTGAGCTTTTGAATGGCAGTAAATGGGGTTTCTGTTCCCACGAGGAAAAGCTCGACGATTCAAGGATCAAAGCCGTATCAATCTTACGTTTCAGATACGTTGCGGCTTCGGGAAAGAGTTCCAGGATATTTTTTCCCTGCATGATCTCTCCGGGGAAAATAACCCGGGATTGAAAATATTCATTCGCTTTAACAATCAGGTAATCCTTGCGTACAATACATAAAGCAAACGAGAGCTGATCCAGCAGGTCTGACAATAGCAAACGACTTTTACTCATCCCAACTCCTACATTAGTTCGTCAATATGTCCCAAAACCCGACCTAACTCCTTATCAGCGAAACAGATAATCGTTTTTGCAGAAAACGAAG
>JBNKRC010000220.1:0-3936 GCA_050296215.1 Vibrio sp.
CGATGTGTTACGCTCTGGTGATATTTTTTATCCTGATTCGCCCATGGCAGAAAATAGCAACACCGGATGCCCGGCACGCCGGTTAACCGGGAATGAACGTCACCTGAACATCTTTAGGCGCGGCCTGATATGGCCAGGATGTCACTAACAACTTCACTCCGGCTGCGACATAATCTTTCGCATTGCTGACATTCACTCCCCCTGCGGCAGCCAGCAGCGTCGGGAGCTGATGTTCGGCACAATACTGGGCGATCTGCTTAGCCTGCTCCGGAGTAAACTTATCCATTTGTAAAACATCGGCACCGACATCCGCCCAGTATTTGGCATCCTCCAGATCATGCACTTCAACTACGGCACGGGTTTCCGGTGCGTCTTGTCTGACTTTAGCAATCAGGGCCGCGCCATCATTGCCGGCAAACTGGCGGTGTTCAGCGAAAATCAGTACCGTTTCAGACAAGCCGAGCCGGTGTATGGCACCGCCGCCGCTTCGTACAGCTTTAACCGACAATGCCTTGGTTCCCGGAGTCTGTTTACGCGTACAGGCAACCGGCACTCCGTCGGCTGCATCAACCAGCGATTTCGTCGCACTCGCTACACCGCTCATCCATTCAACCATGACCTGAGCCATTTTCCACACGGCCAGCAGGCATCGGGCAGACCCTTCGGCTCTGAGAAAAAGCGTGCCTGCATCAACCGTTGTACCCGAATTGCGCAAGATGCCGGATTTTAAGCCCTTCAGCTCAAACATTCTCGCCGCTTCTTCCACGCCGCTGAGCGTCATTGACTGGCGTGCCCAGAATTCAATCACACCGTATTGTTTAGTATCAATCAACAATTCCGTGGTCAAATCACCATACGGTACGTCATCAAAAAGAATCTTGTTAAGTTGTTCATCCGTAACCGAGCATTCCATGTTGTCTATCCTTCCCTATTTTCAATCCTTAAAGGTTATGCGGTTCAAATTCGAATCTCTAGTATTTTCAACAAAATATGAAATTGCATAAAACGTGAGACTGACGTAACCATCTGAAATCCGGTAATATCAGCGCTAAACCTGTCGCATCCTGAATATCAACGTGATTTAATATCCCATCTCCCTGTCATCCCGATGTGATAATTGTGCTTCTGCGTGTAATAGAAATCTTATTTCCAATGTTCAGTGTGGTACTGCTCGGCTATTTTTGTGTGCGCCGTACTGGCATTGATATCAGCCCGATCAATCGGCTTAACCTCGATTATTTTACGCCAGCGCTTGTCTTTAGTGTGTTGGTTGACATGCCGTTAGGTGAGCGTCAGGTTAATCTGATCTACGCCGGTTTACTGGCGCTGCTGGTTCCCGGCGTGCTGATGTGGGGAATTTGTAAAGTAAAAAATCTTGATATCCGGGTCTGGCTTCCTCCGCATATGTTTCGCAACAGCGGAAACCTGGCGGTCCCTCTGTTCGTTTATACGTTCGGTCAGGTAGCAAAAGGCGATGCGATATTACTGCTGGTCTTGTCGACGAGTTTACAGATGTCTCTCGGTTTATTTATTGTCAGCAGCGCCAATAAAGCCGGACTCAGACAGCTTTTCAGAACACCCTTGATTTATGCAACCATCCTGGCTTTGTATCTGAATCTGAATGGCATTAAAGTCTGGCAGCCTCTGCATCAGGCCACCGAATTAGTCGGGGCAAGTTCCATTCCGCTGATGCTCTTCTCACTGGGTACACAGCTGATTTATGTCAGCCGTTCCGGACTTAAAATTGGCCTAATCAGTACCGCAACATCGTTACTGACCGGAGGCATTACTTTCATTCTTATCCAAAGTGTGATCGAACTGTCGTTGCGAGAACAACAGATGATGGTGCTGTTTACAATGTTACCCCCGGCGGTTATGAATTACCTGTTTGCCGAGCGTTACAAACTCGATGGAAAAACCGTTGCTGCCATGGTGTTATACGGTAACTTTTTTGCTATTTTTACCATACCTGTTTTGCTTTGGGTCGCACTGAGTGTTGTACATTAGCCAGAACTAAGTTCCTCGATATACCAAGGCCGGATAATTTAATAAGTTTCAATATATTATTATCAAATGAATAAAAAAGGTTGCCCAATGATCGTAAGTAAATTTGCCAACTCAGATAACGGTGCGAACCTGTCTGATATCTTGCTGGATACTATCAACTATGTCACAAACCAGGATCTGGATAATCTCGAACCGGGCAGATATCCGGTCAAAGAGCTGGATATCGACGATGTCTATTTTCTGGTTCTGGACTATGAAACAGACGCCGAAACGCAATCAGGCCCGGAATTTCACAAAACCTATACCGATGTACAGTTTTTGATTCGTGGTGAGGAAAAGTGTGGCTGGGCGATCGCCACGGATCAACAGATTAAGGATTTTTCCGTAAAATACGACTACAGTGCCGAACGGGATATCTGCTTTATCCGGGAAAACGACATTGAAATGAACTATTTAAAAATGCAGCCCGATGAGTTCTATATCTTTACTCCCAATACAATCCATATGCCCAATCTGGATGTGGAAGCAACATCCAAAGTGCGTAAAATTGTGATTAAGATAAAAACCGAGCTGCTGGTTTAAGCATACAAACCGATAGCAGCAGGCTGAACAAGGCCGATCTGCTATCTGCATTAAGTTGCGATGTTATACCCGACTCTGTTCCAGAACAAAATCACGAAATACCTGATTTGCACGTGATAAATAGCTATCATGCCGCCATGCCAGGCTCAGATCGACCGAAAAAGACTGTTCGAACGGACGGGTAATGATGCTGTCATCTTCCTGAATCGCAACCTTCCACATCGGGGATATCGCATACCCCTGACGAATCACCGATTTGATTAAAGGCAGCAGGTTACTGGTAAAGGCCACTTTGGGTTTAATACTCACCTCCCTACTGATCCGTTCAATTAAGGTATGGTGATAATATCCCTTACGAAACAGTACCAGTTCATGCGAAAGAAAATCCTCATAACTGATGCTCTCTTTTTCGGCCAAGGGATGATCGGAAGCCATACACACCACCATCTCCTCCTGGATTAATTTGCCGCTATCCAGTTCCGGAGTCAGATCTTTATCGGCGACCACTCCCAGTTCCGCGCTTCCGGCGACCAGTAAGTCACGGATATTACGTGTACCGGTATCAATGACATTCAGGCTTAAACCCGGATACTGATGTTTAAATGCCATTAGCAAAGGCGGAAAGTAATACGACCCCAGCATACTCGGAACACAGATTTCAACTTCACCCTGATCCAATCCTTCCAGCGCCTGCATTGCCAGCTTTGCATCATTCGCCTGCAGCAAAACCCGGCGGGCATGCTGGGTAAACTGTTCTCCGGCTTTGGTCAGACTGACCCCTCTTTCCCTGCGATGAAACAGAGCGATTTTCAGCTCCTGTTCCAGCTTTTTAATACTGGTACTGATCGCTGGCTGCGCCAGATTGAGTTCTCTTGCAGCGGCAGAAATTGAGCCAGTTTCAACCACCTGAATAAAATGTTTAAGTTGTCTGAGTTCCATATCCAATCCCGGCTGTTGTGGCACATTTAAATGTGCATAGCATTTTAAGATAAATGTCAAACCTCGATTTCAAGGTATAAATTATATATATGGATTAAATAAAAACAACATTATTTATTTATCTAGCATAAGCCGTTACTCTTGCCTCATATCTTTAGCATTTTGTGCTTTCCAATTAACCCAGAGTAGCGAAAAACAGACAGTGAAAAAATTAACCCACTACAGCCGCATCATTACAGCAATATGCCTATCTTCCGTTGTTACTTTTGCAAACATCTACTGGTTGCAGCCTCTTATTCCTGTCATTCAGCACGATTTCCAGATCGATTCTTTATCGGCTAACTTAGCCATGTCAGCCCCGCTACTGGGAATGGGGCTCGGGTTGTTAATTTTTGCCAGTTGGTCTGA
>JBNKRC010000221.1:0-3924 GCA_050296215.1 Vibrio sp.
AGCGTCAGTGACGTTGCCGAAACCGGCACCACATTTGTCGAGAATGCGATCATCAAAACGCGCCATGCCGCTAAAGAAACCGGCTTACCGGCCATTGCTGATGACTCCGGTCTGGAAGTGGATTATCTCAACGGCGCTCCCGGTATTTACTCAGCCCGATACGCCGGTGACGATGCGACGGATCAGAACAATATCGATAAACTTCTTGAGGCGATGCAAGACGTGCCTGAATCACAGCGCACGGCCCGTTTCCATTGCGTTCTGGTTTTGATGCGCCATGAAAATGATCCGACCCCGCTGATTTGTCACGGCACATGGGAAGGCCGCATTCTGACCAAACAGTCCGGGAATAACGGTTTTGGCTACGATCCGGTATTCTTTGTTCCTGAAGAAAATTGTGCCTCGGCTGAACTGGAGCCTTCACGCAAGAAGCAGTTGTCACACCGCGGCAAAGCGCTGCAACAACTGTTTGCCGCACTGGGTGAGCACCAAAAATGATCTCACCTCCTGCGCTCAGCCTGTATATACACATCCCGTGGTGTGTACAAAAATGTCCGTACTGCGATTTCAACTCGCATGCACTGAAGGGTGAAATCCCGGAAGAGGCTTACATCACGGCCTTAATTGACGATCTCGATCAGGATCTTAAACGCTACCGGATCGCGAAAAATGATCGCAAACTGCACTCCATTTTTATCGGTGGCGGCACTCCGAGTCTGATCTCTGCACATGGGATCGAACAGCTCCTGAAGCAAATCTCACAGCGTCTGATCTTTGAAGATGACATCGAGATCACCATGGAAGCTAATCCCGGAACGATTGAAGCTGAGCGCTTTGCCGGTTACCGTCAGGCGGGAGTAACCCGGATCTCCATCGGTGTCCAGAGTTTTGATCAGCAACAACTGAAAGCCCTGGGGAGAATTCATGGATCAGAGGAAGCGATCAACGCAGCTCATTTAGCGCATAAAATCGGCCTGAACAGTTTTAATCTCGATCTGATGCACGGCTTGCCGAATCAGTCACTGAAACAGGCATTAGCTGATTTGCAGCAGGCGATCGAGCTTGATCCGCCTCATTTGTCCTGGTATCAGCTGACTATCGAACCCAATACGCTGTTTTACTCTCAGCCACCAACACTGCCTGACGACGATGATCTGTGGGATATTTTCGAACTTGGCCATCAGGCTCTGAGCGCAGCCGGCTATGTGCAGTACGAAACATCGGGATACAGTAAACCCGGTTATCAGTGTCGGCATAACCTGAATTACTGGCGTTTTGGTGATTATCTGGGTATCGGTTGCGGTGCACACGGGAAAATCAGTTTTGCTGATGGCCGGATTGTCCGTACGACCAAAGTAAAACACCCCAAAGGCTATCTCAACCTGTTAAAACCCTATCTGGATGATGAGTTTGAGGTTGACGCCGCCGACCGGCCTTTCGAGTTCTTTATGAACCGTTTCCGCCTGCTTGAACCCTGCCCGAAACAAGAATTTGTTGAGACGACGGGATTACCGGTTTCTACAGTCCAGGAAACCATTGATTGGGCAAAAAACAAAGGCTATCTGACTGAAACCGAAAGTGAATGGCAGGTCACCGAAAAAGGAAAACTGTTTTTAAACGATCTGCTACAGGCATTTATGCCTGATGAATAGAGAAGTTGTAATGATGAGCTATCACCCGCTCATGATACTCACGGATATAGGGTAAAATTTCACGGATGAAATTTTAGGTTTTGGCGCCGGGAGCGATCCAAAACCGCCCCGGACCACTGGCCCGAAACTCAGGCACTTTTGGTGACTTTTGCTGCCTGGCAAAAGTCACTGGTGCGCTAACGAGAACATTAAAGGGATACTCTCTCCCTTAGCGCAACATACCTGATTCTTCAAAGAAATCAGAGAATAACAGAACTCTGAATAATCCTAGCGGGATTACTTCATACGCTTATATTTAATATCCCACACACCATGACCAAGCCGATGCCCACGCGCTTCAAACTTAGTCAAAGGACGTTCATCCGGGCGAGGAATATAATCACCGTCCTGCGCGATATTTTCGTATCCCGGAGCCTGATTCATCACTTCGATCATATGTTCAGCGTAGTTTTCCCAGTCGGTTGCCATGTGGAAAATACCTTCACCGATAATCAGCTTCTGACGCACCATTTCAGCAAACTCTAACTGTACAATACGGCGCTTATGGTGACGCTTTTTATGCCATGGGTCCGGGAAGAATAGCTGTACCGTCGCCAGACTGTTATCCGGGATCATGTACGCAAAGACTTCTACCGCATCGTGACACATCACACGCAGGTTGGTGACGCCAGCCTCACGGGCAGCAGACAGACAGGCACCAACGCCGGGAGAATGCACCTCAATACCGAAAAAGTTTTTCTCCGGCGAATTCTTTGCCATCTCAACCAGAGAGGCGCCCATACCAAAGCCAATCTCAAGCACGACCGGATTATCGTTACCAAATACTTCTTGCCAGTTAAGTGGTGAAGACTGGAAATCGATTCCCATCGTTGGCCAGCATTCATTGATTGCGGCTTCCTGACCTTTAGTTAACCGACCTTCACGACGTACGAAACTACGAATCTTACGGACCAGTTTACCATCTTCTGTATATTCGTTAGTTGTTACTTCACTCATTGACTTGCCTGCTTAAAATTTACACTCAACAAAAATGGCTTGTGATTATCCAAAGAATCGCAGCCGGTGCAAGTATTATTCTGAAATATTCCGGGCTTTATCCGTTGATTTTTCCCGTCCTGGTCGCGGATATCCTCACTTTTTATGGGTTTTACACCATGCGCTTTATGTGATGCAATTCAGCCCAATTCATTCAACGACTATCGAGCATGCTGTGACCGCTTTTTCTGATGCAATTGTAAACTGGTATGATGCCTACGGACGCAAGGATCTGCCCTGGCAGCAAAACAAAACCGCCTACCGGGTCTGGCTGTCTGAAATCATGCTACAGCAGACACAGGTAACCACTGTCATTCCCTACTTTGAACGTTTTATTTCCCGCTTTCCGACTATTACTGACCTGGCTCAGGCGTCACAGGATGAAGTCCTTCACCTCTGGACCGGACTGGGTTACTACGCACGAGCGCGCAATCTGCATAAAACGGCCCAAATCATTGTGACCGACTATCAGGGCATATTTCCGACTCAGTTTGAGCAGGTTCACCAGTTACCGGGGATAGGGCGCTCGACCGCCGCCGCAATCCTGTCATCGGTCTACGATCAGCCGCATGCGATTTTAGACGGCAATGTAAAAAGCACGCTGGCCCGTTGTTTTGCAATTGAAGGCTGGCCGGGACAAAAGAGCGTCGAAAATCAGTTATGGGAAATTGCCGAAAAACATACCCCTGCGCAGAAGGTTGCCAATTACAATCAGGCGATGATGGACATGGGCGCCATGGTTTGTACCCGCAGTCGGCCGAAATGCAGCCTCTGTCCTGTCGAATCATTCTGCGTCGCCAACAAACAAGGTAATCAGCCTGATTATCCGGGCAAGAAACCGAAAAAAGAAAAACCGGTCAGACAAACCGAATTTTTATTATTGGTATATAACAATGAGGTCTGGCTTGAACAGCGACCTTCATCTGGTATCTGGGGCGGATTGTACTGCTTTCCGGAAAGCGGTTCAGAGACAGTGTTGTCCGATAAACTGAATATCGCTGAAGACAACATCGAATCGGTCCGTACATTGATCAGTTTCCGGCATACGTTCAGTCACTACCACTTAGATATCACGCCCAAACTGATAAGACTTAAACAACAACCAAATCTCATCATGGAACACAATCAAGGACTCTGGTATAACTTAAACCAACCAGAAGAAGTGGGCTTAGCCACTCCGGTCAAGCAGCTTATTAAAGCACTTCCATTTGAATTAAGTTCTGATGAACAACACAGC
>JBNKRC010000222.1:0-3922 GCA_050296215.1 Vibrio sp.
AAAGATAACTCTCTTAAACAGTCAGCTACGACGGTTCTGTAATCAGTAGAAAAGAGGATTAATCGTCGCCGTCAAGGTAATAGGCGGTGAGGTTACTCGGATTGAGGTAGTTGAATACTTTTTCCGGTAGTTTTTCCGGCGCAATCACCCGGGCAACCTGCAAATTACTCTCGGATAAATTTATCACTAATGCCTGATCGGCAGGGATTACCGGGTTATACATCAGAATATTCGGGTAAAGTAACTGTTCAGAATTTACCGAAATCACAATACCGATTTGGTTATTGGACAACTGAACGATACTGCCTGGCGGATAGATGCCTACCGATTTCGCCAGTAACGCCATGAATTTCCGGTTGTACTGTTTACTCTTGTTTTTAAAAAGATAAGACAAAGATTCGTGTGGAGACCGTACAACAGAAAGGTTTTGCGGATGGCAAAGCCTGTCATACTTATCCGTGACTCCAATTAGCTGAGCCAGGGGATGAATATCTTTGCCTTTTAGCTGGCGGGGATAACCACTGCCATCGATACATTCATGATGTTGATAGACAATCGCTTTCACTACCGGTGGAAAACGGTCAGCCGCTTCAGCCATGTCATAACTATATTTCGGGTGTAACTTGAAGTAGTTTTCTTCCGGCTTGGTCAGTGGGGTTGTTTTACGAATAATCGATGAAGGTATTTTTAATTTTCCCATATCATGGAATAAGGCGCTCATTGCAAGAATTTTTATATCCTTACCCGGCATCTTATCGGCTTTGGCGACCAGCATTGACAAGACGGCAACATTAAGCGAATGGGAATATATCTCGTCTCTTTCTTTCGAGTTATTCATCAGATGCAGAGTGACATTATCTGACGCCAATAATGTATCTACCATATTGTTAACTAATACAATGGCATCATCGACTGCATCCAGAGGACGACTATTGATTTTACTGAGAACAGTACGCAGCTGTGATACTGACTGCTTATAATTATTCTCACAGCGCTGCATTTTTCGTTTGTATTCTTTTTGCTTATTTATCCGCTCCTGCTTTTCTTCCCACATTTTCTTTGCAACATCATCCAGTATCTGGCTCTCGTCTGACTTTAATGGGATCGGTGACGGACAATTTGGCGGAAGAATAGAAGCATCGCTTTTTTCCGGATTCAGATAAACATATTCCACTCCCATATTTCTTATGAGATTTAGCTGCTGCTCATCCTTAATCTTAAATTCATTAAATAAGAAAGGATGCTCCATCCATGATAATGGAAGCTTGATGTGCAGTCCTACCTGAATCCTGTCCAGTGGTATTTTTATGCCAGACATATCATTCCCAAAGAAACCTAATGCAACCTGCTGCAACATCCCCGGTACGCTTGTACCAATGTTCATAATCCATGTTGCTTAATTAAGACTCACATAATAACAAAATTGACAACAAAAAGAATACAGGAATCAAGGAAATACGAACCTGACTCGTATCACAGAGCCTCAATGCCGTTATCATGTATCGTCGTCAGAAATGAAACCGCTGTCAGTAAGTAGCGGCTTCCGGTAAACGCGATGGCAACCAACCCGTTGAAAATATGATTCTGAAATAGTCAAAGTGGTATGAATTTGCGGTCATATCTACGAAAAATGTCTATAATTCAATGGCAAAAGTTAACATTGAGTATGATTGAGGTGGCTATGATATTAGATTGTAACAAGGTTATCTGTCATTTCGGAAAGCTATATCTGCCTTTGACTGCCCTGGTGATTATCATTACCTCTGCAATCTATTATATGGATAATTCGGCCAGAACCGGATTATTAAAAAATCAAGAATATCATAACGTTCTGCGGCAGGAAGAAATAATAAAGAATGTGATTCAGGAAGTTAGCTCTGATTTAAAAGTTCTGTCTCAAAACTACGATCTTAAACAATACATAGATGGAAAAGTGCAGGATACTTCCCCCATTCAGCACAATTTTTTTCTTTTTATCAAAGAAAAAAGAAAATATGACCAGATTCGCTTTATTTCAGCCAATGGTATGGAACAGGTGAGGGTAAACTGGCAACCCATGCAGCCACATATCGTTCCGCAGTATCAGCTACAGAATAAATCTGATCGGTATTATTTCAAAAACACAATGAGTCTTAAGCAGAATGAGATTTTTATCTCCCCTTTCGATCTGAATATCGAGAACAGCGAACTTGAACAGCCCATAAAGCCGATGTTGCGTTTAGCGATGCCTGTATTTAATTCTGCCGGATTAAAGGCCGGTATAGTAATCATTAACTATGCCGGGAAACATATTCTTGAACGACTGCGCGAGTTTGATAATGGGAGTAAAGGCAGCACCTTATTACTCAATCAGGACAGTTATTATTTAACCGGACTAAACTCAGACGACGAGTGGCGTTTTATGTACCCCGGAAAAGAACAGATCAACTTTATGTCTCAGTTTCCTGCTGAATGGAATACTGTTTTGACTCAAAACCGCAGCCAGTTTCTGAATAATCATGGCCTGTTTACCTCGGCAAGGATTTACCCGTTATCAGAAAATCTTCATATCGGCACAGGTGTTGCCGGTGTTTTGCACGAAAACGAAAAACAATTTACCGACAATAATTACTTTTGGATACTTGTCTCGTATATGAAACCATCTGAGCTGAAAAATCAGCGATGGATAGTATATCTGCTTGGCACCCTTTTCCTGTTAATAGTGCTCGGTGTGTATTCCTGGAAAAATGCTCTGGCTAATTATAAACGGCTTGCAGCAGAGAAAGCACTGGAAGTTCAGGCCACTCATGACCCGTTAACTCAGTTACCAAACCGTAAACTTTTATATGACCGGTTAGCGCAAACTCTTGCCTTGTCGGAACGAAAGCAACGTCAATTTGCTCTGCTGTTCATAGATCTGGATAAATTTAAAGAAATTAATGACACCTATGGACACGAAGCCGGCGATATTGTTCTGCAACAAACAGCTTTGAGAATGGCGGATATTTTACGTAAGGCGGATACTTTAGCCCGCATCGGCGGCGATGAATTTGTTGTGTTAATTCCGGATATTGACCATAGCGATTCTGTCGGCATCATCGCCGAAAAACTGATTACAGTTATCAGAAAACCGGTACGAATTAATTCGGAAAGCCAGGTTGCCGAACCGTGCATCGGGGCAAGCATTGGTATCAGTCTCTATCCCCGGCACGGAAAAGATATAGATACACTGATAAATGCAGCCGATAAAGCCATGTATGACGCAAAACAAATGGGGCGTAATCGTTTATGTATTGCCCCCAATAATAGTGGGAACCTGAAGGAGGTTTAGCCCGAAGAAATTAAGGGCCAGGCAATAGCCTGGCCGGTTGGCCTTGTTATACACAACGCCATAACTCATAGGATAATAGGCCGGCATTGGGACGAGTCTGATACATTTGTCGCGTCGAGCCTATTCCTATGCACAGACTCTTAGATTTGTATTCAGCTTAGTTCCCTAAATATTACTGTTCAAGTTATCAACTAATAACTTTCACCCGTTACAAATTTTTGATCAGCCTGAAACAGAGGGAAGCAATGCGGACAGGTGCATTTTTACATGTCTCTGACAAAGGTAGAGACCTGTTCTCCGGAGGCCGTTGTCTCGGCCTAGCGAAAAGTTCACAAACTTGATAAGGAAAGCCGGACTCTTGTGTCCGGCTTTAAATTAATGGAATACCTGAGTACCAAATCGTAAGCACTTACTGTTATGCATCAGTTTTTTGAAAGCCTCTTTGTCCAGCCTAATCAAGGTTTCATGATCACCGGCTTCCAAATAAACATAATCTAACTCGGTAAGAAATTGATCGCATACTGATGCCATGTGGTAAATATTCCCCACAGGCGGTACAGCACCATGTTCACAATCTTCAAAAAGTTTATATACTTCCTGCTCTCTCACGAG
>JBNKRC010000223.1:0-3920 GCA_050296215.1 Vibrio sp.
CTAATTTCTGGTTCAACTTTTGCGGCAACCGTTTACGACAACGACGGTACTAAAATCAGCGTTGGCGGCCGTGCAGTAGGTGAGATTGAATTCTCGGATTACAATAAAAGCGAAACAAACAATGCAAATAAAGATGAAAGCTATGCGCGTGTTTCACTTTCAGGTAAATCAGAGATCGATGAAACCACTTATGCCTTCGGTAAATACGAAGTTCAGATGAACAATGCCTCAACTGCAACAGTAACTAACCGTTACCAGTATGCGGGTCTTGGTTTCACTAACTTTGGTGAACTGTCTTATGGTCGCCAGGATACGGCACAACGTATCCTAGTAGCGACAACCGACGTATTCAATGAATTCAGTGCTAAAGCTGCTGACCTAATCTCTGCAAACAAATCAAAACAAGCTAACAACCTGCTTTATACCGGCAAATTTGACACACTGACTCTGCAAGCTAACTACATCATGGCTGAAGCGAAAAACAGCAACAGCTATGGTCTAGCTGCAATGTACACAATCAATGATTCAGTTAAGCTAGGTGCAGGTTATGCCGATCAAGATAGCTCAACGAATGCTTCAAACAACCAATTTAACATTGCAGGTGAATATAAAGCTGATGCTCTGACACTATCTGCTCTTGTTCTGACTGGTAAAAAAGAAGATAAAAGTGCTGATGGCTATGAAGTAGCGGCAAAATACAAACTGGGTAAAACCACTCTGGGAGCTGGCTATCAAAAACAAACTGTCGACAGCACTGACACAGTTAACTTTGTAGTAACTGAAGTTGAATATAAATTTAACGGTAATGCACGCGTATTTGCTGATTACAAATTTAACCAAGCAGACTCAACGTCCGATTATAACGGTGAAGACGCTCTACGCCTGGGTCTGCGTTTCGACTTCTAAGTCATAAAGCTTCCACAATTATACTGTCCTTTTTTAGCCGGGCTGGTTCTCCAGTCCGGCTTTTTTGTCTGGCACAATAAAAAAACTGCCACAAAAACGGTTAATTTGTGGCAGTCTGGGTCGAATAACCGTTCTTCCGGATTATTTATTCTCCGGAAGAAGTAACAACATCAAGAGCAAATGATTCATAAGGCTGCAAAGTCAACGAACGCCCCAACTGAGTATGCGGCTGATAGTTGCAAATTAAACAATCGCCTTTCAGATTCTGAAGATCATCTGATAATGACAATGTCACAGGCTCACCACTAAAGTTACCCACCACTACAATACGTTCATTTCCCAGCGTTCTTTGATAAGCAAAAACCTGTGAGTGTTGTTCAAACAGAGGCTGATAGTCCCCGTAGACCATAACTTCACGCAGTTTACGCAATACAATTAATCGCTGGTAATGATAGAAAACTGAATTATCATCGGCTAAAGCTGCCTTCACATTGATTTCACTATAATTAGGATTCACCTTCAGCCAAGGCTGTGACTGACTGAAGCCACTATTATTGCTTCCATCCCACTGCATCGGCGTCCGGGCATTATCCCGCCCGTTTTCATATATGCCTTCCATCATATCTTCATAAGAAACACCTTGTTCAATGCGTTCATAATAAAGATTAAGGCTTTCGATATCCTTATAGTCATCAATGGACTCAAAGCGAACATTGGTCATACCAATTTCTTCACCCTGATAGATATATGGCGTACCTTTCAGGAAGTGCAGTATCGTTGCCAGCATCTTAGCCGACTCAACTCGGTATTTACCCGGATCACCATACTTAGACACCGCGCGGGGAAGATCGTGGTTATTCCAGAACAGTGAGTTCCAGCCTTTCTCTGATAACTCTGTCTGCCATTTGGTAATCACATCTTTAAATTCGACCAGCGAAAACGGTCGTGGTTTCCATTTCCCTTCTACAGGGTCGAACGTAATGGTGATATGCTCAAACTGGAATACCATCGACAGTTCCTGCCGCTCCGGAGCAGAATATAATTTGGCGATTTCCGGCGTCACACTCCAGGTTTCTCCGACAGTCAATACATCCCGGGAACCAAACGTATCCCTGTTCATCTCCTGTAAAAGACGATGCAAGTGAGGGCCATTTGCCATGATTTGCTGATCAACTACCTTACCAATCAGATCGATGACGTCCATGCGGAATCCGCCGATTCCGCGATCCAGCCACCAGTTCATCATGTCATGTACTTCTTGCTGAACCTTGGGGTTTTCCCAGTTCAAATCAGGTTGCTTTTTAGAGAACTGGTGAAAGTAATATTCACCGGTCAGACCATCGAATTCCCAGCCGCTTCCGCCGAAATAGGAATGAAAGTCATTAGGAGGTGAACCATCCGCTAACGGTTTACGCCATACATAATAATCACGGTATGGATTATCTTTCGACTTACGGGCCTCAATAAACCATGGATGTTCATCACTGCTATGGTTAACCACCAAATCCATGATGATTTGAATTTCGCGTTTTTTCGCTTCAGCTATCAGTAGATCCATCTCTTCCAGCGTACCGAATTCTGACGCGATATCCTGATAGTCTGAAATATCGTAACCATTATCATCCATCGGTGATTTAAATACCGGTGACAACCAGATCACGTTAATACCCAGTTTTTGTAAATAATCGAGCTTACTGATAATCCCCTGCAAATCACCGATACCATCATTATTGGCATCCATAAAACTTTTGGGGTATATCTGGTACACAACAGCGTTATGCCACCATTTTTTTTCAATTTGTTGTGTTGTCATGACGTAACCTTAAATATAAATAGAAAACCCATCGACACATCGGGTTAAACCTGTAAATGAAAGTCAATCACCGGGTTCCGAAAATACTTTTCGCGAGGGTTTTTAATTTGCCGTAATTGCGTTTTTCTCCGCATACCTGTTGATCAATCAGTGAAGTCATTGCCTCATAAATTTGCTTCACCTGCTCATCTTTAATCACAATCTGATACTGCCCCCGGGTTAGAAACGCACTCTTGACCGACTCCAGCTGACGAATTTTTTCATCATCCACTTTTTCGTAATCCGATAACTCAATCCTCAGGCGAGTCGCACAATAAGCAAGGGACAACAGATTTTCCTCACCACCGATATCATGCAGAATCGATACGGCGTACCGGTGCTCATCGGTTGAATTCAGAATGTCTTCCGGTCGTGTATCCATTAACTGATGATAAAGCGCTTCAACCAGATCCGAACCAATCACGATCTGATACTCACCGCGGGTATTAAAAGTATTTTTCACCAAGGGAATATTGAGAATTCTGCCGTTATCCACTCGAGTAAAATCTTTCAGACTCAACCGCAGACGGGTGGCACAGTAGGTCAGTGACGCTATATTCTCTTTGCCGCCAACTCCATTAAGAATAATCAACGCGATTGCTGCTAAATCCATAATCTCTCCTTAAATCGGTTAACCAGCCACATGCTGCTGACCAACAACATCCAGAACTGTAGATACATTTTTATTCGATACAATAAGACGCTCAAAAGCATTACCATCGCTGTCGAACAGATAACAGTCTTCCGGCGGCAGGAACACTTCAACAGAGTCACGCGCTTTAATCGCAGAACGCTCAGAACTACGTACAACCCATGGTTCGCTGGCATTACCATTGTCCAGGTAGAGATAGGTTTCGTTACCCATATGCTCGACAAACAGAACTTTGGCGGTATATTGCCCGTTCTCAACCTCACCACACTGAATGTGTTCCGGTCTGATACCTAAATTAACCGTCGTACCTTCAGCCGATTTCGGAGTGCGGATATTCAGAGCAAGCTGCTTACCGTTATCCAGCTCGACCAGACTGGTCATGTCGCCCGATTCAACCAGCATGGCTGGAAGAAGATTCATTTTCGGAGAACCGATAAACTGAGCCACAAATTCGTTTGCCGGATGATCATAAAGCTCAAGAGGCGTACCAACCTGTTCGACGTGTCCTTT
>JBNKRC010000224.1:0-3916 GCA_050296215.1 Vibrio sp.
CTGATGCATACAGTTATTCCGGCGCCTTATGCCGGGCCAATCAGGGGCTGATGGAATTTGTGGAGATGTTCAAAGCTCCTATCAAAGTGCTTCACCCCTTGCTGACGGCGACGCAGGAAGGCAACTATAACGGTACGGAAGGGCTGTCGGCCTTGCCATATGAAGGTATGATTCTCGCTCACTCAAACGAATCGGAGTGGCAGACTTTCCGCAACAACAAAAATAATGAGGCATTTTTAGACCGTGTTTACATCGTTAAAGTCCCTTATTGTTTACGCGTTTCGGAAGAAGTGAAGATCTATCAGAAATTGATTGATCACAGTGAGCTTTCTGAGGCCCCATGCTCGCCGGGAACACTGGAAACATTAGCTCAGTTCAGCGTGCTATCCCGTCTGAAAGCACCGGAAAACTCCTCCATTTTCTCCAAAATGCGGGTCTATGATGGTGAAACATTAAAAGATACCGATCCCAAAGCGAAAAGTTATCAGGAATACCGGGACTATGCCGGCGTCGATGAAGGGATGTCAGGCTTGTCGACCCGCTTTGCGTTTAAGATTCTGTCGCGGGTATTTAACTTCGACCAGACTGAGGTTGCGGCCAACCCGGTCCATCTGTTTTATGTTATTGAACAGCAGATCGAGCGTGAGCAGTTCCCGCCGGAAACCGCAGAACGTTACCTTGAATTTGTTAAAGGGTATTTAGTCCCCCGCTACGTCGACTTTATCGGTAAAGAAATTCAGACCGCTTATCTCGAGTCTTACTCAGAATATGGCCAGAATATTTTTGACCGGTATGTCACTTATGCCGACTTCTGGATTCAGGATCAGGAATACCGGGATCCGGAAACCGGTCAGCTATTTGACCGGTCGGCACTAAACGGTGAACTGGAGAAAATAGAAAAAACCGCCGGTATCAGTAATCCGAAAGATTTCCGGAATGAGATCGTCAACTTCGTCCTTCGGGCACGCGCCAACAATAACGGCCAGAACCCGATCTGGACCAGTTACGAAAAACTCCGTACGGTTATTGAGAAAAAAATGTTTTCCAATACAGAGGAACTGTTGCCGGTTATTTCATTTAATGCAAAAACCTCATCTGAAGAACAGAGAAAACACGATGATTTTGTAGCCCGCATGATGGAAAAAGGCTACACAGAAAAACAAGTCCGCTTACTTTCTGAATGGTATCTGCGTGTTCGCAAGTCTTCGTAATCAAAGAGGACCCGGTGAAATATATGTGAAAGGATAAGGCGCCGGATTATCACCGGAGCCTTATCACGGAATCACGATATATTTCCGTTCAATCAGTAGGGGAAATCATATGGCGCAATTTATTGACAGAAGGCTGAATGGTAAGAACAAAAGTGCGGTTAACCGCCAGCGCTTTATTCGTCGCCATAAGCAGCAAATTAAAGAGTCTGTAGCAGATGCCGTTAATCGTCGTTCAATTACCAATACTGAAAGTGGTGAAGATGTCACTATTCCTAACCGCGATTTGAGTGAGCCTATCTTTCATCAGGGGAAAGGTGGTCTTAAAGAGCGGGTTCATCCGGGAAATGATCAGTTTATCACCGGTGATAAAATCGAGCGTCCGCCAGGCGGAGGTTCGGGCAGTGGCTCGGGCGAAGGTGATGCCAGTCAGGACGGAGAAGGCTCTGATGATTTCGTTTTTCAGATATCAAAAGATGAATATTTAGATATTCTGTTTGAAGATCTGGCATTACCAAATCTTCAAAAGCGCCAGATACAAAAAATTACCGAGTGGGAAACGCATCGCGCAGGTTTCAATACCTCCGGAGTCCCGGCCAATATTTCGGTGGTCCGCTCTCTGCAACAATCTTTAGCCCGCCGGACAGCAATCACCGCAGGTAAACGACGCCTGAAACGGGAACTGGAAGAAGAGCTGGAACGAATTAAAAACGCTGAACCGGCGCAACTGTTGGAAGAGAAACGACTAAAGCAGGAAATTGAAGAGCTACGCAATAAAATCGAGAGTGTCCCCTTCATCGATACTTTTGATTTACGCTACAAAAACTATGAAAAACGCCCGGTGCCATCAAGTCAGGCGGTCATGTTCTGTTTAATGGACGTATCCGGCTCTATGGATCAGGCAACAAAAGATATCGCTAAACGTTTCTATGTCCTGCTCTATCTGTTCCTTACCCGGACCTATAAAAACGTAGAAGTGGTCTTTATCCGCCACCATACTCAGGCAAAAGAGGTAGATGAACAGGAGTTTTTCTATTCTCAGGAAACCGGTGGAACCATCGTTTCCAGCGCTTTAAAACTTATGGATGCAATCATTAAAGAACGGTATCCCACATCGCAGTGGAATATTTATGCTGCCCAGGCTTCTGACGGCGATAACTGGGCCGATGATTCTCCCCGGTGCCGTGCTGTATTGTCGCAGAATTTACTTCCTAACTGTCAGTACTATGCCTATATCGAAATTACCCGCCGCTCCCATCAAACACTTTGGCATGAATATGAGAAGCTTGAAGGTGAGTTCGATAATTTCGCAATGAAGCATATTCAGTCGGTCGAAGATATCTTCCCGGTATTCCGGGAACTATTTAAAAAAAAGCCAGCCTAGGGAGGAGTTTCTATGGCATCTACAACCAAATCGAAGCCAGATAAAATACGACTGCCTGACGGACCGGACTGGACGTTTGACCTCCTCGAACGCTATCACACAGAAATTAAGCGTGTCGCAGAAAATTTTCGTCTGGATACCTACGAAAACCAGATAGAAGTGATTACATCGGAACAAATGATGGATGCCTACTCCAGTGTCGGTATGCCCATCAATTACAATCACTGGTCCTTTGGTAAAAAGTTCATTCAGACCGAACAGAACTACAAGCATGGTCAGATGGGGCTGGCGTATGAAATTGTGATTAATTCTAATCCCTGCATCGCCTATCTGATGGAAGAGAATACCGTAACCATGCAGGCACTGGTGATCGCTCACGCCAGCTACGGACACAATTCCTTTTTTAAAGGGAATTATCTGTTCCGGACCTGGACAGATGCCAGCTCGATTATCGATTATCTGTTATTTGCCAAAAACTATATCTCTAACTGCGAAGAAAAATATGGCATAGAAGAAGTCGAGCTGATCCTCGATTCCTGCCATGCGCTGATGAACTATGGTGTCGATCGCTATAAGCGCCCGGAAAAAATTTCAATTGCAGAAGAGAAAGCCCGTCAGGAAGAACGGGAAGCTTACCTCCAGTCACAGGTAAATGAACTATGGCGCACCGTTCCCAAATCTAAGATTCGTGAGGAGGATAAGTTAAGACGTTTCCCTCCCGAACCAGAAGAGAACATTCTCTATTTCATCGAAAAAAATGCACCGCTGCTTGAACCGTGGCAGCGTGAAATCGTGCGTATCGTGAGAAAAATAAGCCAGTATTTTTATCCGCAAAAGCAGACTCAGGTCATGAACGAAGGATGGGCCACATTCTGGCACTACACGATTCTAAATCAGCTATATGATGAAGGTCTGGTTTCAGAAAAATTCATTCTGGAATTTCTACACAGCCATACAAGCGTGGTGGCTCAGCCTCCTTATAACAGCCCTTATTACAGCGGAATAAATCCCTATGCGTTAGGCTTTGCCATGTACAGAGATATCCGGCGCATATGCGAAGAACCTACCGATGAAGATCGTGAGTGGTTTCCTGGTCTGGCCGGAACAGACTGGCTGGATGCGATCCATTTTGCAATGCAAAACTTTAAAGATGAAAGTTTCATCAGTCAGTATCTGTCACCT
The DNA here is from genome assembly GCA_050296215.1 of Vibrio sp. GTDB lineage: Bacteria > Pseudomonadota > Gammaproteobacteria > Enterobacterales > Vibrionaceae > Vibrio. The sequence continues at coordinate 3,775 of JBNKRC010000224.1, forward strand.
AAACTGATGCGTGACTTTAAGTTTTTTGCCGTCAGCGATGATGATCATAAAAATCATATTGAAGTCAGTGCCATTCATGACGAACCCGGCTACCAGAAAATCCGTGAAAAACTCGCGGCACAATATAACCTGAGTAACATCG
>JBNKRC010000225.1:0-3902 GCA_050296215.1 Vibrio sp.
ACATGGCCGAATCAAAAGCGGGTGAGTTGCTATTAGCCGTAGGTATTCCGCTGGAACAGCATTTCGGCCTGATGAGCGAAGTGGCTCCGGGCTGGAAATTACGTGTGCTTCTGGCCCAGGTTCTGTTTGCTGATCCGCACATTATGTTGCTCGACGAACCGACCAACAACCTGGATATGGATACGATTCGCTGGTTGGAAGATACGCTGAACCAACGTAACTGCACCATGATCATTATCTCGCACGACCGTCACTTCCTTAATAGTGTGTGTACCCATATGGCGGATCTGGATTACGGTGAATTACGTGTTTATCCTGGTAATTACGATGAATATATGACGGCTGCGACTCAGGCTCGTGAACGTTTGCTTTCTGATAATGCGAAGAAAAAAGCGCAGATTGCCGAACTGCAAACTTTCGTGGCACGTTTCTCAGCTAACGCATCAAAAGCAAAACAAGCGACTTCGCGCGCAAAACAAATTGAAAAAATCCAACTGGATGAAGTTAAAGCATCCAGCCGTCAGAACCCATTTATTCGCTTTGAACAATCTAAAGAGCTGTTCCGTAACGCGCTGGAAATTGAAAATCTTAGCCAGGGCTTTGACGATGATTTATTCAGCAACTTCTCGGCCATTTTTGAAGTGGGTGAGCGTGTTGCCATTATCGGTGAAAACGGTGTGGGTAAAACAACGTTACTTAACACGCTGGCTGGTGTGTTAGAACCTCGTACCGGTGAATATAAGTGGTCTGAGAATGCCAATATTGGTTATTACGCTCAGGATCATGCGGCTGATTTTGAACAGGATATGAATTTGTTCGACTGGATGAGTCAGTGGCGTCAGGAAGGGGATGACGAGCAGGTTATCCGTAGTTTCCTCGGCCGCATGTTGTTCGGTCAGGACGACATTAAAAAATCGGTAAAAGTTATCTCTGGTGGTGAACAAGGGCGGATGCTGCTTGGTAAGCTTATGATGCATAAGCCAAACATGCTGCTAATGGATGAACCGACCAACCACATGGATATGGAGTCGATCGAATCTCTGAATACGGCGTTAGAACAATACAAAGGTACACTGTTCTTCGTATCTCATGACCGTGTATTCGTGGACTCTCTGGCAACCCGTATCCTTGAAATTCGCGACAATAAGATCACGGATTTCAAAGGGACTTACGCCGAGTTCCTGCGCTCGCGTGGTATTGAGGGCTAACCGGATTAAAAAGCCAATCACGCTAATGTGATTGGCTTCATTTTATCTTGTTTATTTCTGAGCCGGGGTTTCTGTTACAGTTGCTTCCGGCTTAACTTCTTCCGGAGTCACCTTTTCTGTCTTCGCTTCTTCTGGCGTAGCCTCTGCTGGTTTGACTTCTTCGGGCTTAGCTTTTTCCTCAGCCATTTTGACTTTGGAGGCCGCTTCCAGAGCAGTTTCCAGTTCATTGATCTTCCGCTTCATCGCTTTAACTGAATTCAGGATATTATCGATTTGGCCGGTCAGTTGATTGTCTCGGAAATCTTTACCGTCAATCTCTTGTGATACCTTAAGCAGCTTGTTTTCAATTTCAAGCAGCGTTGGTTCAAACTTACCTTCTTTTATATTAGATAAAATCTGCACTTCTTTTGCCATTTGCTCTAAGTGAGCAAGATGGAACTCTGCGGCAGCCACTTTAGATTCAATATTGGCTTTGTCTCTTGGATCTAATTTAATCTCATCTTCAACGTTCAGAACCGTACTTTCGGTTAAGACAAAGGTTTGTGGCGCCAAAATGTTCATCCCTTTGCTTTTATAAGTGGTGAGTTTACTGATAAGGGGGACATAGTACTCCGTTTTCGCAGTGTTCACTTCAAATGCCAGTGCGCGTTCCAGGTATAACGTCTGATATTCTTTGGCCTTATCTGACTTACCGTCCGAAATATAGTTAAAAAGATCCTGGTATAGGTTACTAATCTTCTGGAATTCAGTTGGGGATTTGATATCAAGTTTAGCATCAAGCAGGTATGAGTGCTCTTCTATCGCCGCAGGAATCAGTGTCTTGGCCTGTTCGATAACACTATTCAGGCTGGTATATTTTTTGTCTAATTCTTCAACAGACTCGTCGAATCTTTCACCATAAGTACTGAATGACAGTAAGGATGTTTTTTCATCAACTATTTCGGGTTTATCCTGAATCTGTTTATACAGCTCTTTTGTTTCTTCCCATTGCTTCATAAGTGAGCGGTAACTTTTATGAGAATACTTTGCCATATAATCAGAATTATCAATAATAGAAGTCCATTTATTATATTTCTGAGTAATCTGGTCAAACATTTTATCAGTTGTATCTGCGGTTTCTGCCGGGTCATTTGACGAAGTCAGAGACGGAAAACTAAGATCAGGAGTGCTTGCACACCCACTTAATCCGATAACCAGTATGCTTAATGGTAAAAATTTGGACCTTGTCACGGTAAATATCCTTTTTTCTGTTAACAGGTGAGATCAACAATAACAAAAGTGTTGATCCTTTTTCAGATCACTAATACGAAATTGCCATTAATATCATACGTTTTATGATAAAAATCCAGTTTTTATCCGCTGCCAGAGATGATTTGGTTAGCCGGTTAAAAGCCGTATTTTTATCCGGGGCGGCGATTCTGTTTCAGTATAGCGATCAGAAATAAGCCGGTTCCGGATAACAGACCGATTAGGTGAGCCTGAATTGCGACCGGAGCCCCGATTAAGTTTTCACTAAGTGATGAAGGCCCTGCCCATTGTTCCCAGGCCACTTTAAATACAATCCCGGCAACTAAAAGCCAGCTTGTTCTGCGTCCTGATGTTATTTCACCAAGCGCACAGTAAACAAAGAGTCCGTGTAAAGTGCCGGATATTCCGACGTAACGTTGAATATCAGACAAAAACAGACCCAGTCCGATCAGAATACTGATGACCGTCAGCAATGTCAGTAATTGTTTCCCTGTGGGTTTAAATATCAGACTAATTAACCATAATGCTGCCATATTCATGACGAGATGGTTAAGGTTGGTGTGAGTAAAATTTCCTGATAGGATCCGCCACCACTGGCCGCTGATAATCAAATGATGATCCCAGGTGAATAACAGGGACAAAGATTCGGTCTGAGCGGTCAGACAGAAAAGAGTAATGGCAATCAACGTTAGGTAAAGGTTCACATGACTTCCCGTTATTGTTCACAGTGTGGTAAAGCCCGTAAGGCGTGCATTTGTGATTCGATTCAATCCCTGGATTCCGGGCTGGAGCTTATCATTCTTCAGCACCCGACAGAAGAGCACCGTCCGATGGGGACGGCAAGGATTCTCACTCTTTCGCTGATGAATTGCCATCATTTCATCGGCGAAGACTTCTCCCGGCATGATGAGCTTAATCAACTGTTATGTGAGGATGAAGTCGATCACTTTGTTTTATATCCGGGAGACAGGGCGCTTTCTGTTACTGAATATCAGAATCAGGCGAATCCCGCCTACAAACAAAGGGCTATTTTACTCGATGGTACCTGGAAGAAAGCGTATAAGATGTGGCAGTTATCGACGAATCTGCACAACTTACCTGCTGTCCGGCTTCCGGGAGAGATAAATGGTAATTACCGTATTCGCAAAGCACCGAATGACAATGCACTTTCGACGGTGGAAGCCGGTTATCATCTGCTCTCTCTCTGGCAGCCCGAATCTGATTTTACTCCGTTACTTGTGGCGTTTGAGCAGATGATCGATTTTCAGATAGCGCAGATGCCTGCCGGTGTCTTCGAGCGTAATTATCTGAAACCGGATAACTAGCCATCCGGGGAAAGGTTGTGTGAGACACTCAGTTCTAATAACTGCCGGCGGAAAACAGTTCCTGATGGAGTCGCTGAGCATAGCCATCGGTCATTGCGGCAATATAATCGCAGATAACCCG
>JBNKRC010000226.1:0-3868 GCA_050296215.1 Vibrio sp.
GATTGAAGATGCCAGCGAGTGCGGAAGAATATATTTCGAGGCATTTAAAACCATTACGGATCAGCATAAATTCCCTCCGGATCCTCCTTCGTTAGAAATTGCCACAGAGTTCATTACCATGAAACTCTCAAACCCAGGTTTTTATTCAATCTTGGCAGAACAGAATAGAAAGCTCGTCGGCAGTATTTTCCTCAATGAGCGTTCGGTAATTGCGGGATTAGGTCCGTTATCGGTCGATCCTCTGGTAATGAATGGCACCATTGGAACTCAACTCATACAGGCAATGAAAGCGCGAACAGAACAACGGAATTTTCCGGGTGTCCGGGGAATGGTAGATGCGTGGCACTATCGTGCACTTGCCTTATATATCAAGTTAGGAGGTACCGGCCGGGAAACCTTTTCCGTAATGCAGGGAAATCCACTTATCTTTAAAATTCCGGGCTATCATGTTCGTACCGCACGAGAGGACGACATATCGACCTGCAACCAGCTATGCCATCAGGTTCATGGTCATAATCGTGCAGGAGAACTCACTGATGCCATACGCAAGGGAACCGCCAACGTTGTTGAACATCAAGGTAGAATCACCGGATATTCTACCGGAATGGGGAGCGACGGCCACGCCATTGGCGTGGGAAATGACGATTTGAAGGCATTGATTGCTGCGGCTACTGGGTTCGCCGGCCAGGGCTTTTATGTGCCATCACGCAATGGAGAACTATTTCGCTGGTGCCTGAACCAGAAACTCCGTATCGTCAACCAAATGATACTAGTCACTACCGGCCTCTATAATGAACCAAGCGGAGCTTATCTGCCCTCGAGTTCTTATTGAAAGACGAAATCCGTCATTCCAGCTCAACGACAGGCTACTTATACTTTCACGTTTTCGTAAATAGATCCGAATTTATCTGTCTTAACTTTACCGCATCTGGGACACGGTATATCGGAAGTCAATCTTGACACGTCAGCTTACTTGTTCAGATGGTGACATCCATAGTAGGAATAACATCACCGTTTCTGAATTAAATAATAGCATCGGGGGTAATTTTATGCATAAAGGTTTATATTCGAGAGTTTCAGATTAACATTCCCTTTCTGCAACTTCAGATCCTGCCATTTTACCTTTTTTGTATTCATACATACTGGCATCGGCCTGACGTAACAGACCATCGGCAGTCACGCTTTTATCATGGTAGATTGCATAACCGATACTGACCTCGGCATAAATAGCGATATCACCGATTACCACCGGAGAGTTGCTTACATGCAGCTTCAGATTATTCACGATACGCCGTACTGCACGTTCTTTACTGACTCGGGGCAGAATAATAAGAAATTCATCTCCTCCCACACGAGCCACTACATCTGATGCACGCAGACTGCTTTTAATACGCTTAGAGACCTGAACCAGCAACTTATCTCCCACGCCATGACCATGAGTATCATTCACCAATTTAAACTTATCCAGATCCAGATTCAGCAGAGTAAAGCCATTACCATGACGGCCGATATTGTTCACCAGTTGCTCCAGGGTATACATCAGATAACGTCGGTTCGGCAGATGTGTAAGATCATCCTGAAGAGAATTCTGATGGGCAACATGATACAGGTAATAGATAACCATAAAGATTAGCAATAAGAAGACAAATACCGGATAGCCTACCAAACGGGATGCATAACGCTGATGCCAGGGCAACCGCTGTAACATCGAATCGATATCTATCGCCATCTCCCAGTAGCATGAGGGCAGACGGACCCGCTCACTGGCATGCTCAGATTTGAATACATCTGGTGAGCCCCAAAAGACCTCGCCCTTTTCTCCCTCTCCGTTTTTTCCACGGATGGCGAAAGCATACTTATCCTGCAACTGATAAACACCGGCATCTTTAAACAGGCGCTCTAAATCAATAACTACACTACTTAAACCCCAGTACTCTTTATTTACCGGAGGATCAGTAAAAATAGGAGTGCGGGCGATAAGACCCATCCCCCCCTGCACCAAATCGACCGGCCCGGCCAGAAATATTGACTGTATTTCTCTGGCCTTCTTTACTGTTTGCCACTGGGAAGGAATGGTACGGAAATCCAGCCCAAGCGCGGCTTCATTGCCCTCATGCGGATACACAAAACGAATCACATCGTTAGGAGCCATACCGAGATTACGTAGATTTTTAGCCTTGCGAAACAGTTCTCTGGCAATATCTTCCCATTGTCGGGTTGTCGAGTCTGGACTGACGCTAACCAAAGTCGCCAGGCTATTAGCGTAAAAAATATCTGAATAAATATCAGCCTCAAGACCAGAGCGAATGACGGCCATATCTTTGTTCGCCTCACGCAGTAGCTTTTCCCCTGTCAACTGAGTAAATCTGGTCTGCTGATATTCGATAAATAATATGGCAAACACCGTGATGCCGAGCAACACAGCAGCGATAGTGACCCTAACTCGTAATATATTTCTCATGTAGCTTTGACTTAGCCCTGATTTTACCGGATACATTCTTTTATTTAAGGATGCCTAATCTACCATTTTTTATGCGGGGACAATAGTCATAACTGACTAACTCATCAAGAACATACAAAGAACATCAGACCAGGCAGGCGTCGGTAAACACAAGGCAATCAAACTCAGAGAGGTAGCCGGAACCGGTAGTCAACAGCTGATTGGCAATCAACAACAGGACGAATGATAAAAGCGGATGATTTCAGGTGGTTTGTCTGGACAGGAACGATATGAATTGGTAGGCAAGTGAGCGCCAATCCTACTGTAAAGGAACTCTTCTATAAAGGAACAGCGCTCACTGAATGACTTAAGCAGCCAGTTTTCTTAATTCATGTGGATATATACGCATACCATTCAGAGTGTTTTCATAGACACATAACTCTTTAATGTATGACCATGCATGAATATGAGTACCCGTCTGAACTGCCAGACGAGTAATTACTGTATTGATGTTACGTCCGGCGTAATCTTTTTCCGGCACAAACAGATCTTTAATTACTGTCAACATAACAAATCTCCCCTTGTAAGATTCTTACATTATTATGTATGTTGATATCACTATAACCCATTTATGTGACCTAGATCCACTTCTATAGTTTATAAATTACCAATTATTTGTAATTATATTTCTGATCTATGGTGTAATAATAGAAGTTTTTTGCTGAATTTCTTTTATAAAATAGAGAGTTGACTTAAGAAGTTGAGAAACCACAGGCTGACTGATACCACTTCAGGCTGATACCGACTGGACGATCCGCCATCTCCAGCGCTTGAAACTTGAGCAGTTTGCCGCTATTCTGGGCTCCTGCTTCTTCAGGAGATTACGCTACGATGAACAACTGATACCTGTTATCCATTTATTAATTCATTTTATCTGGTACACAGGGTTAGTAGGCGTAGCTTCTTCGAAGTTTTCTCTGCACATAGCCTTCGACAAATACTTTCATAAAATAGATATTAGCGCCTCAGCTGATATTGAAGTCTGTATGGCCACGCCTATGCCCCCTGTACAACAGGAGGCAAGTTATGCCCGTCTTACAAGCAAGCAACATCAGCTATCAATTTGAAAATGGAGAATATCTGTTTCAAGATCTCTCCTTCTCCGTCACAACACGCCGGATTGGCCTGGTTGGTCAGAATGGTACCGGTAAATCTTTACTGGTTTCACTGATAATGAAAGAACGGCAACCTACACAAGGTAGCGTAACAATTCGCTGCACGTCCGACATATACCATCAACTTCCGCCGGTATGGGACAATAACCAGAACAGCATTGCCCGATACCTGAAAGTCGATGACATTCTGCATGCCATCGATCAGGTTAAATCAGGAGACTGCGATGAAAAATGGTTTGATTTAATTGGTGAT
>JBNKRC010000227.1:0-3820 GCA_050296215.1 Vibrio sp.
CCCGTAGCCGGATTAAGGATACCGATTATGCAAAAGAGACGACTCAGATGACCAAGTCTCAAATTTTGCAACAGGCGAGTACCTCTGTTCTTGCTCAGGCAAAACAGTCACCATCAGCGGCATTAAGCTTGTTGGGTTAATCTCAGGTTATTTTGTAGATTAACTTAACCAGTTGGAAGGGAGATTGTTATGGAAATATCATCCTATAATACATCGAACATCCAGCCTTATGGCTCGCAAAATGGCATTAAATTTGCTTCAGATAATGAGGCTGCAGCACCGGCTGTAACCACGACTGATAAAAGTATTTCTAATTCTGAGCAGGTAAACCGTGCAGAAATCGCAAAGCAGAAGTTAGCAGATAAATCGGCAGATTCTGTGGACGCCGCAGTAAAAGCTGCGGAACAGCGCGAGAAAATCAGCCAGGAACAACGAGAAAAGATGATGGAGCAAATGAAAGATTTTGTTTCCTCTATCAATAAAGGCTTGTCGTTCAGGGTTGATCAGGAAACGGGACGAGATATTGTCACCATTTACGAAGCCGCAACCGGTGACGTAATTCGGCAGATACCTGAAGAGGAGATGCTGGAGGTGTTACGCCGTCTGGCTCAGGATAGGGAACGCCATTCAGGTCTGGTAATGACAAAGGTGTAATCGTAACTACTGAGGTAATTTAATGAGCTTGGGCCCCATAGGGATGAATTCTGGCATGGATATTAACTCCATGGTCAGCAAGATTGTCGATTCAGAGCGCGTTCCGAAACAGCAACGAATCGATAATCAGCGCATGGAAAACAGTGCCAGTATCAGTGCTTATGGGCGTCTCCGGGAGTCGTTGGATACGATGAAAAATCTGATGGCGAAATTCCGGCAGGAAGATGCTTTTGCGGTTCGGAAAGTGGATTCCAGTGACGAGAAAGTCGTCAACGCTGATGCGTCGACGAAAGCCATCGCGGGTAGGTATGCCGTCGATGTACTGCAGCTTGCACAAAGCCATAAGGTGGCATCTAAAGTTTTAGATGAAGATGCTCTTTTTGGTCCGGGTAAGCTGCAGATATCGTTAGGCAAAAAAAATTATACGGTAGAGGTCGGTGCGAATTCCAGACTGAGAGATGTGGTTGCCGGCATTAATAGTTCAAAAGGAAATCCGGGTGTCCGGGCTTCCATTATCAACGATGAGCAAGGACCCCGTCTCATCGTGGCATCAGAAAAATCCGGTGCGAGTAATCAAATCATTATTCGTGCTGAAACGAAAATGGGCGATCCGCTTAAGAAGCTCGAATATAAAACGCTTGAAGAACGAGTCAAAGATATTGAAGCTGCCCGGGTCATGGCTCAGCAGCTATTAATTCCCCTTAGCCCCGCCGAGCAACTGATTGCCGGTAAGGTAGCAGAAAAAATAGAAACGGCAGCTCGTTTAGTCGATAAAGACGTGGCTGCGAAAATTCAGACTGCGGCTAATGCATTAAATCTTACCAATGAAGATGGCTCCGGCTCCCCCGTCTCTGCCGGGCTGGAGGCGGTTGCCGCTGTTGCCGACGCGGCAACCTCTGCTTTACCGACTTCACCAACCAACGTAAATGAAGAGACGAATAAGGGCAGCGGTGCCAGTCAGGCTGATCCCGATGAATTTGTTCGTCCGGAAGATCGTATCCCGGGCTGGAGCGAAACTGCCTCAGGAACCTTGCTGGATTCTTACCGTGAAGCGAAACCGGAGCTTGATAAGGCGGCGATTGATAAATCCGGGCAGGTGCCGGGCTGGAGTAATACCGCCTCCGGGACCTTATATGATTCTTATGTTACTCCAGATGAAGCTCAGAAAAAGCTTCAGGCTAAGCTCGAACAGGAACAGAGAGACATTGAAAAAGCAGTGGCGACAGGCGGACTGACTCCTGACGAGGCCAAAGAGTTGGAACGCTCTAAACTGACACCTGAAGAGCGTCAGTATATTGAAAAAGTAGAACAGGTTCAGGCTCAGTTGCAAAAAGCCCAGGAGTCTTTTGACAGTTATCAGGGTATGAGTGAAGTAGAAGCCGGTCAGGATTCTGAAGTGATTCTTGATGGGGTGGCTAAGTTATCGAGTGATAACAATACTATCGAAAATGCGATTGATGGGGTGAACCTCGAAGTAAATGGTTTGACTGCCAAGAACGGACGACCGGCTGAAATTAATATTCAGTATGACAGAGTATCCGTTCGCAGCTACATCGAACAGTTTGTTGATTCCTATAATCAGTTTTATAAAACGACACAGGCTCTTTCTTCGGCTGATCCTAAGACCGGTGCTGCCGGACCATTGGCCGGAGACAGCGTCGTACGTAGCGCAGACTCGCGGTTAAAACGTCTTTTCTCCACTCAGATTGAAGATGCACCTGAGGACATTCGTAGTTTAACGGAATTTGGTATTACCACGACCCGTCAGGGGACGCTGGAGATTAACTATGATATGTTAAATAAACAGGTTAATAATAACTTCGAAAATCTGGGTGATTTTTTTGGCGGACGTCATGGTTTTGCTAAACGGGTTGAAGATGCCATCCAGAGTCTGACCGGTACGGCGGGACCAATCCGGACCCGGGAGCGGACACTGACTGAACAGAATTACCGTTTGAATGATGATCAGACTCAGCTTGACCGCAGAATGCAGCAACTTGAGCAACGGACTCATGATAAATTTTCCGCAATGCAGGATGCGACCAGTAAAATGCAAAGTCAGCTGAGCGGAATGATGAGTGCTTTAGGTCAGTAATATGGAAAGCCTGCTATTAAAACTAAGTGATATAGATCGCAAAATTGGTGAGTTATTACAGGCTAATGAGATAAATAGTCAAGAAATAACGCAATTGGTCGATGAAAGGGATCAGTTATTGCACACTCTTGTTGAGTATGCGTCAAAAAATGAACAGTTTGCTAAATCCAGGCCATGGCAGGATGCAATCATGTCGACTAAGCAACTCGTCAGCTTAATGACGACAGAAACCAATAAGATTGCTCAGGAATTGAGAAAATTCCGTTTAGGTAAGAAATCTGTTCAGCAATATAAAAAATTTTTATGAGAGGATTCTATGCGCGGTTCTTTACAGGCTTATAAGAAAGTCTCAGTAGACAGCCAACTAAGTGCGGCTTCGCCACATAAAGTTGTACAGATGCTGATGGCTGGTGCGATTGAACGTCTTATCCAGGGTAAGGTCGCAATGGAGCAGGGGAACATTCCGGTAAAAGGTGAGCGTTTAGGCAAAGCATTAGATATCATTATCAGCCTGCGTAGCTGCCTTTCAATGGAAGATGGTGGCGATATTGCAACAAATCTTGACCAGTTATATGAATTCGTTATTACTCAAATTACCGTTTCGAATCAGACTAATAACCCGGCCCCGTTGGATGATGTGATTGAAATAATCCGCGAAATAAAATCTGCATGGGATCAAATTCCGGCTGAGTATCACAACCTGACGGCCGGCGATGTGGGTATGTAAACAGGATTTTTCTGTTTAATGACAATTAGTTTTGAGTTTTCAACCGATATCACAACTGTTTAGCTGTGTGTTGCCATATTTTTTTTATCGCCTAGAATAGAAGCCACTTTTGGTTTGAGTGGCTTTTTAGTTGCTGAACGTAAAACTGTCTATCGTGTTCCGGATTAATAAATTTTGATGATTCGAAATTGCACTCTGACGATAGTTATCCAGATTGAAGGCAAATACCAAATCCATGCAACGTTTAGCAAAACTGCTTGTCATTGAAGACGATCCAATAATTCGCCAGCATTTATCTATTATTCTGGAATTCGTAGGGGAACAGTATGATGTAATCGAGTCTT
>JBNKRC010000228.1:0-3799 GCA_050296215.1 Vibrio sp.
GTTCACGATACAACGGGTACCCACAATCGCGGTAAACATTGAGGTTAAGATACCGATAGACAGTGTCACAGCAAAACCTTTAATCGCACCAGTTCCCACAGCAAACAGAATAATTGCCGTTATCAAGGTGGTAATGTTGGCATCGGCGATGGTACTGAATGCGTTAGCATAACCCTGGTGAATCGCCTGTTGCGGATTGCGTCCTTCACGTAATTCTTCACGAATACGCTCAAAAATGAGGACGTTCGCATCGACAGCCATACCAACGGTTAACACAATACCGGCAATACCCGGCAGCGTCATGGTTGCACCCGGAATCATCGACATCACGCCAACGATACAGATCAGGTTTGCAAACAGTGCCACGTTCGCAATCAGACCAAACTTACGATAATAAACAGCAGTAAACAGCATTACTGCGACCATTCCCCAGATACATGCCTGAATACCCTGATCGATATTCTGCTGTCCCATTGAAGGGCCAATCGTACGTTCTTCCACAATAGAGATTGGTGCAATCAAAGCGCCGGCACGAAGTAACAGAGCAAGATTGTGAGCTTCTGCGACCGAGTCAATTCCCGTAATACGGAAATTCCGCCCTAAGGCTGACTGAATGGTGGCCTGGTTAATTACTTCTTCATGTTTAGCCAGAATTACTTTTCCATCCGCTGTCTTACGGCCACTGTCTTTGTATTCAGCAAAAACGGTTGCCATCAGCTTACCGATGTTATTTTTTGAGAAGGCCGACATTTTATTACCACCTTCACTATCCAGTGAGATGTTCACCTGAGGACGCCCATACTCATCCGCACTGGAACTCGCATCAGTAATACTTGAACCACCAAGAATAACCCGTTTCATCAATACAACCGGACGCCCCTGACGATCAAACTTCACTTCGCGGCCGGCCGGAACGCGCCCTGTCGCAGCCGCAACTGAATCCACAGAGGTATCGACTTCACGGAATTCCAGCGTCGCCGTCGCACCCAGAATTTCTTTTGCACGTGCCGTATCCTGAACCCCTGGTAGCTCGACAACGATGCGGTTCGCACCCTGGCGCTGAACCAGCGGCTCTGCCACACCCAGTTCGTTTACACGATTACGCAAGATGGTAATGTTTTGTTCAACCGCGTAATTACGAATTTCTTGCAAACGAACTTCTGAATATTGACCGACAATAGCAAAGCGGCCGCTTTCTTCCGTTGCCGTAAAAGTCATGTCCGCATGTTTTGACTTAAGAATAGCAAAGGCTTTATCGGCTAATTCTTTAGAACGTAATGCAACTTCCAGTTTCTGGTTATCAATATTACGGATCGAACTATAACGAACACTGCCTTCACGCAATTCTGTACGGAATGCGTCTTCTTCCTGAACGAATAGCTTTTCCATTGCAGCGTTCATATCCACTTCCATCAGGAAGTGTACACCGCCACGTAAGTCAAGACCGAGCTTCATCGGCGCACCACCGATAGACTCCAGCCAGGCCGGTGTTGATGCAGCAAGGTTTAAGGCAACGATAGCGGATTGATCCAATGCGTTATTAATCACATCGCGCGCATTAATCTGAGTATCTGTATCGTTAAAACGGACTAAAATCGAGCCATTTTCAAAAGCAGCTGATTTAAAATGAATTTTCTCTTTATCAAGAGCCTGAGTGACAGTATCCAGCGTAGCCATATCTACAGAGGCGCCACGCGCCCCTGTAACTTGAATTGCCGGATCTTCACCGTAGATATTAGGAAGAGCGTAAAGTGCAGTAATGGCTATCACCAATACCACCATAATGTACTTCCATAATGGATAGCGGTTTAGCACAGCGAGGATCCTCTAGCTGTTTTATAGAGACTTAAGCGTACCTTTTGGAAGCACAGCTGTAACGTAATCTTTCTTAATCACGACACAGTTGTTCGGATTAAGTTCGATAGAGATAAAATCGTTGTCTTCAGAAATTTTGTTGATTTTACCAATCAGACCACCGCTGGTTAACACTTCATCACCTTTTGACATAGAAGCCATCAGATTACGGTGTTCTTTAGCGCGCTTAGTTTGTGGACGATAGATCATGAAATAGAAAATAACGGCAAACACTGCCAGCATGATCACCATTTCAAAACCACCACCTTGTGGAGCACCTTCACCCGCTGCGTGTGCTACAGAAATTAGACTCATTGAGAAACGTCCTCTAAGTTATTGTTGTTTAGTAATATAAAACTGTATTGGGTTAACCCAGACGATTTTCAAGCATTTTTTACTTATCTGCGAGAAGTTTACGTCCTGCATCCCGATTATTTTTCACCAATTGGCGGTACTTCACGATCCCGGCGAGAGTAAAAGTCTGTTACAAACTGCTCAAAACGGTCTTCTTCAATAGCAAGACGAATACTCTCCATCAAACGCTGGTAATAGCGCAGATTGTGAATCGTATTCAGACGTGCTCCCAAAATCTCATTACAACGGTCTAAGTGATGCAGATAAGACTTGGAATAATGTTTACAAGTGTAGCAATCGCACTCAGGATCTAACGGCGTTGTATCAGTCTTATGCTTCGCATTACGAATTTTTATCACACCACCGGTAACAAACAGATGACCGTTACGGGCATTACGCGTTGGCATAACACAGTCGAACATATCAATACCACGGCGAACCCCTTCAACCAGGTCTTCAGGTTTGCCAACCCCCATTAGATAACGAGGTTTATCCTCAGGCAACAGAGGACAAGTATGTTCCAAAATACGGTGCATGTCTTCTTGTGGCTCACCAACAGCCAGCCCGCCAACGGCGTAGCCGTCAAACCCGATTCCGGTCAGCCCTTTCACTGATACGTCGCGAAGATCTTCATAAACTCCGCCCTGTACGATACCGAAAAGTGAGTTTTGGTTCCCTAATTTATCAAAATGATCGCGGGAACGCTGTGCCCAGCGTAATGACATCTCCATTGATTTCTTCGCTTCATCATGCGTCGCCGGATACGGCGTACACTCATCGAAAATCATTACGACGTCGGAACCAAGGTCATGCTGAATTTCCATCGATTTTTCGGCATCCATAAAGATCTTTTCACCATTAACCGGATTACGGAAATGAACCCCCTCTTCGGTAATTTTGCGAATATCACCCAGACTAAATACCTGGAAACCACCCGAATCGGTAAGAATCGGTCCCTGCCAGTTCATAAAATCGTGCAGATCACCATGCATTTTCATCACTTCCTGTCCCGGACGTAACCAGAGGTGGAAGGTGTTACCCAGCAGAATTTGCGCGCCGGTCTCCTTCACTTCTTCCGGTGTCATTCCTTTTACAGTACCGTAAGTGCCGACCGGCATAAATGCAGGTGTCTGCACTGTCCCTCGTTCAAAAGTGATCTGCCCGCGACGGGCATTGCCATTGGTCTTTTTTAAATCAAACTTTAACTTCACACAGCCTCCAAATGTCAGAGATACAATCTGACGGTTTCACGCAACCGCTCTACCCGAATGCGGATCTTATTCAGCGGTTTGCTTTTCAATAAACATTGCGTCGCCATAACTGAAGAAGCGATATTTCTGCTCAACAGCATGTTGATATGCAGTCATAACATGGTCATAACCGGCAAAAGCACTTACCAGCATAATCAGGGTCGATTCCGGTAAATGGAAATTGGTAATTAAACAGTCAACAACCAGATACTGATAACCCGGAAAAATAAAGATCTCCGTATCATCAAAGAACGGCGCGATCAGTTTACCCTGTTGCTGCGCGGCCTGAGCTGCACTTTCTAAGGAGCGGACCGAGGTGGTCCCGACTGCAATAACACGCC
>JBNKRC010000229.1:0-3784 GCA_050296215.1 Vibrio sp.
GTTCTTTTACAGAGTGTTGAGTTGGCTTAGTTTTCACTTCACCTGCTGCTGCAAGGTAAGGAACTAGAGTCAAGTGCATGAACATTGCGTGTTCACGACCTACTTCGATTGCCAACTGACGAATCGCTTCCATAAACGGTAGTGATTCGATATCACCAACGGTTCCGCCAACTTCAACGATAGCCACATCGTGACCTTCAGAGCCCGCAATCACCCGATCTTTAATCGCATTCGTGATATGGGGAATAACCTGAATGGTTGCACCAAGATAATCGCCGCGACGCTCCTTACGCAGAACGTCAGCATAAACACGACCAGCCGTAAAGTTATTGCGCTTAGTCATCTTAGTGCGAATAAAACGCTCATAGTGGCCTAAATCAAGATCCGTTTCGGCACCATCTTCGGTCACGAACACTTCACCATGTTGAGTCGGGCTCATTGTGCCTGGGTCAACGTTGATGTACGGGTCAAGCTTCATCATGGTCACTTTAATACCACGGGCTTCTAAAATCGCTGCAAGAGATGCTGCTGCAATACCTTTACCTAGAGAGGATACGACCCCGCCAGTAACAAAAATATAGTTTGTCGTCATGTTTAACCTGAAATTGGTTGAATGAGGGAAATGGATTTCATCTGGACGGGATGCAAATATACCAGAACCCCTTTACCGTCACAACGTGAAACTTATCACAGTCCAATTTTTTCTTTTTTGCTTCAAATCAAATCAATGAATTAACTTTTGTAGCCCGATAATAATGGGCTTATTAACTTACTGATTCAACTCTATTTGTATAAAGTTTGAACCTTACTGACTTTTTTCTTCCTTTTTAACCTCTTCCCACATTTGATCGAGCTGAGTCAGATTATAATCGGTGAGCTGCTTATGACTTTGCGCAACTTTAGTTTCAATCTGATTAAAGCGGCGCATAAATTTCAGATTTGCCTTAGTTAATGCGCTTTCAGGATCACAGCCGAGATGACGGGTCATATTCACCACCGCAAACAGAAGATCACCTAACTCCTCTTCAACTCTTTGCTGCTCGATATTGACCTGAAGCGCCTCTTCCATCACTTCATCCACTTCTTCGTGGACTTTATCCACCACCGGCCCCAGCGAATCCCAGTCAAATCCGAATTTGGCGGCCTGTTTCTGCAGCTTATATGCCTTAGACAGCGCAGGAAGAGACTGCGGGACGGAGTCAAAAATCGAATCAGGCGCAGTTTTGCCCTGCTCGGCCTTCTCCTCGGCCTTAATTTTGTCCCAGTTGGCACGAATTTCTTCATCATCAGCAAATTCCTGCTCACTGAACACATGCGGATGGCGACGAATCAGCTTTTCATTAATCCCTTCAATAACCTCTGTAAAATCAAACAACCCTTGCTCTTTTGCCAGTTGGCTGTAAAAAATGGCCTGAAAAACAAAATCCCCCAGCTCTTCTTTCAGATTCGGATAGTCTTTGTTAAAAATCGCATCGACAACTTCATACGTTTCTTCAATGGTTGACGGCACAATCGTCTCAAATGTCTGTTTCTTATCCCACGGACATCCTGACTCCGGATCCCGCAGTTGCGCCATAATTTGCTGAAGTTTTTCTATCGGATGAGACATCGTTATTACCTGTAAATTTGTCGAAAAAAGAAAAGCAGGAATACTTCCCTTAGCTATCAATAGTGAAGAGTTCTCGTTCCCATGCACTGCGTGGAAATACATACAAAACTCACAAAGGAACACATTTGCCGACTACTTTTAGCTGGGGCAGGCATTCCCACGAAGGACCGTGGGAACGAGTTCCTGGTATGTTAATTATTGATATTTAAATAGTTTATATCATCACCCCAATCGTTTTACCGACAGTACGTCTTTGGTTTGCTCGATACGAGCCGTAACCCGCCCCAGCACTTCAACACTGGACAGTTCCAGATCGAAATCCATAAAGATCATCTGGCGTTTGTAATCGCTGCGGCTCTTCATACTGGCGACCTTCACTTTTTCATTCGCCAGTAAGCTGGTGATATCTTTGAGCAATCCGGTACGCTCCATCGCTTCGACCCGAATGGTGATCACATAGGAACCACTAATGCCGGCTCCCCATACAGTATCAATAATCCGTTCCGGTGCGTGATGGCTCAGTTCTTCGAGCTGTTCACAGTCACTCCGGTGTACCGAAATCCCGCGTCCCTGAGTGATATACCCCTTGATATCATCCCCGGGGATCGGACGACAGCAACGTGCAATATGGGTCATCAGGTTATCGATTCCCTGAACCACAATTGCATCTTTGTTGGCCGTGCCGGCAGCCAGCGCCTTACCTCCGGTCACTTTCAGCTTTTCAAGAGCCAGTTTGTCTTCTTCTTCCGCTGTCGGTTTATTCACCAGAGCGTTAATGTGGTTGATGACCTGGTTAATCCGTAAGTCACCACTACCCACACCGACATACAGCTCATCCGGCGTGTTAACATTAAAGCGCTTCAGCGCGTAATCCGTCGCATCTTTTAACGTCGCTCCGATTTTCTGCAGCTCGGTTTCAAGAATTTCTTTACCGGCTTCTAAGTTTTTCTCACGGCTCTGTTTCCGGAACCAGGCGTTAATTTTCGCCCTGGCCCGACCGGAATGAACGAATCCTAACGTCGGATTTAACCAGTCCCGGGACGGATTCGGCTCTTTGGCGGTAATGATTTCGACCTGATCACCCATCGCCAGCTTATGGGTAAACGGTACGATTCGTCCGCCCACTTTCGCGCCAATACAGCGATGTCCCACTTCCGAGTGAATATGGTAGGCAAAATCGAGTGGCGTCGCGCCCATCGGCAAATCGACCACATCCCCGCGCGGCGTAAACGCATACACACGGTCATCAAATACCTGACTGCGTAGCTCATCCAGCATTTCGCCGGAATCCGACATCTCTTCCTGCCAGTCAAGCAGCTTACGCAACCAGGCAATTTTTTCATCATAGCCGCTCCGGCCGGCGGTTTTACCTTCTTTATATTTCCAGTGCGCCGCCACACCCAGCTCAGATTCTTCGTGCATCTGTTTGGTACGAATCTGAATTTCGATTGTTTTGCCTTCAGGACCAAGGATTACCGTGTGAATCGACTGATAACCATTCGGCTTAGGGTTAGCCACGTAGTCATCAAATTCACTGGGCAGGTGTTTGTACTTGGTATGAACGACCCCCAGAGCCGCATAGCAGTCCTGAAGTTTGTCGGCGATAATCCGGACCGCCCGCACATCAAATAATTCATCAAACGCGAGGTTTTTCTTCTGCATTTTGCGCCAGATGCTGTAGATATGCTTAGGGCGTCCGCTCACTTCCGCGTTGATATTGCAGGAACGCATTTCGGCCCGTAAATCATCGACAAAATCTTTGATGTACTGCTCACGGACAATCCGCCGCTCTGAAAGCTGTTTTGCGATTTGCTTATAGGTATCAGGCTGCTGGTAACGGAAAGCGTAATCTTCCATCTCCCACTTGAGCTGACCGATACCCAAACGGTTCGCCAGCGGCGCATAGATATTGGCACACTCTTTTGCCGCTTTGCGTCTTACGTCATCAGGCTGATCTTTTACTTCGCGCAAATTGCAGATTCGCTCTGCCAGCTTGATGACCACACAACGAAAATCATCCACCATGGCCAGCAACATGCGGCGAACGTTATCGACCTGCTCAGAGGCATCGCAGCCCTGCTTGGTCACATTCAGCTGACCAATCGCTTCCATTTCATCTACGCCATCGATCAGCTTGATAATCTCTTTTCCGTACTCTTCTTCGAGCACTTCGCG
>JBNKRC010000230.1:0-3715 GCA_050296215.1 Vibrio sp.
TGAGTTTCCCCTTCCGGCTACATTTATCTGGGAGATGTTTACCCGGATCCTGCCTGATGTACCGACGCGAAGTGCTTTTAACAAAGAAGCGATGAGCTGGAAACTGGTTAATTTGCTGCCGACTTTGGTTGAACGTGACGAGTTTGCACCGCTTAAGCACTATCTGGAACGAGATTCATCGCCATTAGTCCTGTATCAGCTGGCGGGAAAAATTGCCGATATCTTCGATGGGTATCTGGTTTACCGTCCTGACTGGATTGAAGCCTGGGAACAGGAAAAAGAGGTCGCCGAAACAGACGGCGAGCATCCCTGGCAGCCCATTCTCTGGCGTGAGTTATACCAGCTCACTCTGGAGTTAGATCAGTCTCATTATCACCGTGGCAACTTATACCATGAATTTATCCGGGCATTAGCCGATGGTGAGATCGATACGGCGAAGCTGCCGGAACGGCTGTTTATTTTTGGTATCAGTGCCTTGCCTCCCCGTTATCTGGACGCTCTGAAAGCTCTCGGACAACACATCGATATTTATCTGATGTTCAGTAACCCGTGTCAGCATTACTGGGGCGAAATCCGCGATCAGAAATATCTGGCTTCGCTCCGGCGTAAGCAGCTGCGCATTCAGCAGGGTAAGCTTGCCGTTGTGGGGGATGTTCCGGTTTTTAAAGGTGATTCCGGGATGGCTGAACAGCAGGATTCTCTGCATATTGCTTCCCTGCATACTGATCAAGGCAGCGGTAACTCGCTACTGGCTTCGATGGGCAAACTGGGACGGGATAACCTCTATCTGTTATCTCAGCTTGAACTGGAAGAACATGAATTTTTTATCGATCTTGGCGATACAGGGTTACTGAAATCGATTCAGTCCGATATTTTCCATCTGCAGGAACACCAGGACGAACAACAGGTACTTTCCAGCCGGCATAAGAAATTGATCAGCCATGAAGATGCTACTCTGACACTACATAGCTGCCATAGTGCGATGCGTGAAGTCGAAGTGCTTTACGATCGGTTACTGACCTGGTTTGATCAGGATCCTGAACTGCATGCCCGTGATATTATTGTGATGGTGCCGGATATCAATGCATACAGCGCTGCCATTCAGGCGGTATTCGGTAATGCTCCGGGAGAACGTTATATCCCGTTTTCCATTTCCGACCGGACGACGGATCACGAAAGTCCGATTCTGCACGCGTTTTTACATTTGCTGGCTCTGCCGCAGTCACGCTGTCTTGCCAGTGAATTACTGGAACTGCTGGAAACGCCCGCCGTTCTTAAACGCTTTTCCATCAGTGAGGATGAATTTGAACTGGCGCGAAGCTGGGTGGAACTGGCTGGTATTCGTTGGGGACTGAACCGCAGGATCAGCGATGAACTCGGTTTTCCGGTCAGCGAACAAAATACCTGGCAAAGCGGTATTGAGCGCCTGCTTGCCGGATATACCATGTCCGAGAGCGTGGATATGCTACGGATGGGGGAGGAAACTTACGCTCCGTTTAACGAGGTTCAGGGAATGGGCGCGGAGCTGGCAGGCAAGCTGGCCCACTATATCGAGACGGTGGCGGTCTACCGTTCCCGGTTAGCGTTATCCCACTCAGTGCAGGTCTGGCGGCAACTGCTTGCTCAGTTACTGGAAGATTTCTTTACCGTCGATTTGGAAGATGAAGTCGCTTTAGGGGCAGTTTATGACACGCTGGCTCATCTGGAGGAACAGCTGGAGGATGCACAGTTTGCTCAGCCGCTGGACGCGGAAATTGTACGTTATTATATGCATACCAAGCTTTCAACAACCCGGGTCAGCCAACGCTTTCTTGCCGGGCAGGTTAACTTCTGTACTCTGATGCCGATGCGTTCGATTCCGTTTAAAGTGGTTTGTCTGCTGGGCATGAATGACGGGACTTATCCCCGAGCTAATCAGAGTGACGGTTTTGATTTGATTAATGGTCGCGCCCGGATCGGTGATCGTTCCCGCCGTGATGATGAACGTTATCTGTTCCTTGAAGCGCTGTTATCCGCCCGTCAGCGTTTATATATCAGCTACATCGGTCAGTCGATTAAAGATAACAGTGAACGGCTGCCGTCCATTTTTATTTCTGAGCTGCTTGAATACTGTCAGCAGAATTATTGTCTGGGCGGAGACAGTGATCTGGAAAGCGATCACTCAGCCCGGCGTCTCGCTGATTATTTAACGACTCACCATCCGATGATGCCATACAGTCCGGATGCGTTTCGCGGAGATTATCCGAGTTATGCGCAGGAATGGTTGCCGGTTGCCCGGGGGGATGAGTGGCAGTCTGCCGATACCGGCTCACCATTACGCGACTGTTTAACCGAGTGGGAACGGCCTGTCACTCTTGAGCTGCGGGAACTGCAGAAATTCTGGAATCTGCCGGTACGTTATTTCTTTAATAACCGGCTTAAGGTGGCTTTTGAAGAACACACGGTTGTGGTTGAAGATGATGAGCCGTTTGGTTTTGATAATCTGCAGAGTTATCAGTTACGTCACCAGTTAGTTGAGTATCTGATTGATCAGTTACACGCCGGTCAGCAACCTGAGACTGAGCATTTTAAACAGGTAAAAAGAGCGCAGGGAAGTATGCCGAACGGGGTCTTCGGCGACCTGGAATTTGAACAGCATCTGACTCAGGCAATGCCGCTGGCTCAAACCGTTGCACACTTAACGTCTCAGCCGCTTAAAGATATTGAAATTAATCTTTCATTACAGCCGTTTGGTGATGAAACACAGGTACAGTTGCAGGGATGGCTAACTCAGGTTTATGACTGTGGTCTGGTACGTTACCGGGCCGGGAGAGTTCGCGGTGAGGATTTCGTCAATGCCTGGATCGAGCATCTGTGTCTGGCGCTTTCCGGAGAAAGCCGGGTAACCCACCTGATCGGGTATGAAAAAAGCGCCGGTGTTGAGCATTATTCGTTCCCGGCCATAACCGATCTGCAACCGGGCAGAGACTATTTAGAGCAGCGCTGTGCCGATTATTTTTCTGGCCTGAATCAACCGTTGGCTTACTTCCCGAAAAGTGCTCAGGCTGCAATTGATGCGGCGCTGAAAGGGCAAGAGTGGGTTGATGACCGGGAATTAATGGCACAAAAAGCTCAGCAAACATTTGCTGGCGGAATGTATCTGTCTGCGGAAGGGGATAATGTGTATATCCACCGAATCTGGCCGGAATTAGATAACACAACGCTGGAAAATCTGATTGATCTGGCTTGTCAGGTGTTAAAACCGGCGCGGCTGGCGGCCAGAAATGAAAATGAAGGCGCTTAGACTATGATTGTTCTGGCTATCAGGAAAAAATGGATTGGAAAGATAAAGAAAGAAGAGGGGGGCCGCCAGAAAATCATTTTATTTGCAGGGCGTTTACTGTGCGGCCATAGGTCAGAGGGACCGTTATTCTGTTGCTGTGTAAGGGGATGATTCCTTGCTGTTTGCGTGGCACGGATATTATGAACTTTGCCTGTAACCGTCCGTGAGTTAGATCTCACTCCCTTGGTGTGCTGAATCGCAACCCGGGACTTTGTTTTAAATATATAGATTTGATCACAAATATCATGCAATCCAATAGTATAGGTTTACCAAATGCCGAATACATCGTCTGAACACAAGGTGACTATCTTACAGCCCATGACGTTTCCGTTGCATGGAGCGCGGCTTATTGAAGCGTCGGCCGGAACGGGAAAAACGTTCACGATTGCCAGC
>JBNKRC010000231.1:0-3695 GCA_050296215.1 Vibrio sp.
GCCTGTCCGACAATCAGCAACCTTGCTCCCTCGCCTGCCTGAAGCACCGGATTTGCTCCCAATGGCAGGTGGGCCTGACAGAGCCGGCATTGCCGTACCTGTTGTAAAACCTGCGCTAAAGAATCGCTCACCACAACCTAATAACCTTTATCAAAATCTACCACAAACTGAGGTTCCAAACCCGAACTCCAGCGCCGGTAATTGTCCGCAAAGATATCCGCTACCTGTTCAGGAAAACTCATCGCCGCAATATGTGGCGTGACCGTTATCTGCGGATGCGTCCAGAAAGGGTGTCCTGCCACCAGCGGCTCCTGCTCAAACACATCAAGGAAAGCATGTCTGACATATCCGCTTTCAATAGCGGGAATAAGCGCACTCTCATCCAGATTCGCTCCCCGCCCGACGTTAAACAGTAATATTTCTTTACAGGCACTGAAGCTTTGCTGATTAAGTAGATGGTAAGTCTGCGGAGTATTTGGCAGCGTGCTCACGACAATATCCGCCCTCTTTAGCGCCGAATCCAGCTCTGCGATATGAAATACCTGCTTAAACGGGCTATCTTTGGGCGGAATCCCCGAGCTGTTCACACCAATCAGCGTCATACCGAAGCTTTTTGCAGCCTGTGCCAGATACCGGCCAATCACTCCTGTACCAAGAATCACCATCTGCTGACCGGCCAGGCTTTTATAAGTCCGAGGCGTCCACTGCTGGTGAGTTTGCTGCTGTTGATAAAAAGAAAAATGCCGGAGATAGCCTGTCAGGTAACCAAGCACATATTCAGTAATTAACGGACCAAATACCCCTTTTACATTAGTCAGCAGATAATCCTGTCGCAGACCTTCAGTCATCAGTTTGTCCACGCCGGCGAAAGTTGATTGCAACCACTCCAGTTTGGGAAAGTCATCCAGGCTAGAGACAACAAGAGGAGGGTCAGCCAGCACAACCGTCGCTTCACTTCTGTCTTGGGTAAATTCCAGCCCGCTAATCTGCTTTTGCTGCAGCGCTTCCAGGTAGGTTTGATTGTTCCCGGTCAGTAAATAGACCTTATCGTTAAAACTATTCATCGTCTTTGCTTTTTTCCCGTCAACTGATCAAGTACACTGCGGCTTGTCGTAGACTGCATAAATAGTGAGCCCATGTTAAGAAACCCTCTTCAGATCCGCCTTGAAAAATTTGAACCCTGGCAACAGATTACCTTTATGGCATGCCTGTGTGAACGCATGTATCCCAATTACGTTATGTTTTGCCAGCAGACTGAGTATGCCGAAGCGCGTATTTATCGCAATATTCTTGATGCGATTTGGGAGGTTCTTACAGTAAAAACGGCCAAAATCAACTTTGAGCGTCAGCTTGAGAAGCTGGAAGAGTTAATCCCCGGTCAGGAAGAGTTCGATATCTACCTGGTTTATCCGGCAATTGATGCCTGTGAAGCACTTGCAACACTGATTCACGCCTTGCTTGATCGTGAGCTGTTAGCCAAAGCAGTACAAGATATCAGTCAGATATCTGTCACTACGGTCGCCCAGTTAGAAGAAGCACGTCACGAAATCACCATCACCGATGACAACCAGAAAGAGAGTGAAGCGGTGTGTGAAGAATGGGATGTCCAGTGGGCGATTTACCGTCCTCTGCGTGAATCTGAAGATCGCGATATTGATCTGATTAAAGACTTGCGGGATGAACTGAAAGAGTCTGCTGTAAGTAATATTGGGGTGGAGATTTAACGTTTCCAATATTTAACTCCGCCTTATATGCGCTTATAACCCCAGCCAGCGCAAAAATTAACTTAATCTCTCGCGCATAGTTCCTTTGCAGAGCCAAAGGAACCAAAAGCCCTTAGGTTTTGCATGCGCTGAACGGACCGGACAACACGCTCGATTTCAAGCCACTTTTGGGTACTTTTGCTGGCCGGCAAAAGTACCTGATGTGCAAGTGAATATGTTGAAGAGAGCAAAAAACTTTCGCACATCATAACGCGGAGGTCGAAATAAATTATGTTTAACGCCGCACTATATGCGCTTATAACCCAAGCGCAAAAATTAACATCATCTCTAGCGCATAGTTCCTTTAAGATCAATTCATTGTTATCGAAGACTAAAATGCGCTTGCCGCAACTTTTCCGCCAGAACTTCCTGTACATCAGGCTCACCATGCACTAAACGAATTTCTTTTTTACCCGACTGAATACCTTCAACAAAACGAATCAAATCAGCCTGATCGGCATGAGCAGAATAACCGGACATGGTATGGATCTGAGCATTAACCTGAATCACATTACCATCAACAAGAACCTGCTTGGCTCCCTCCTGCAATTCCCTGCCTAAAGTGCCTTCAGCCTGATAACCGGCAAATATCACATCCGTTCGTTTATCCGGTAATAATGCTTCGAGATAATCCATAATCCGCCCGCCCTGACACATCCCGGATGCCGCAATCACAATGGCCGCTTCTCCACTCTGAGCTAAACGGTTTACCAGACGATGGTGTTCGCGATAACCATCAATAGTAATACACTGCTCAAAAGCAAGCGGATGACGCTGTAAATCGAGACGATGTTTCGCTTCTTTGCCCCACAGCTTTTTAAACCGGCGATACAAACGGGTAACCTCAACCGCCATCGGTGAATCAAGGATAATAGGCATACTGGCCGGCAGATCATGTTGATAAATCATCTGTTCGATATCAAACAGCAGCTCCTGAGTACGGCCGACGCTAAAGGCCGGGATCAGAATCGCACCACCGTCAATCAGTGATCGATGAATGATCTCAGCCAGACGTTCACTACGCTTTTCGACACTTTCATGCTGTTTATCGCCATAAGTCGATTCGAGCACCAGAAGATCGGCCCGGGGTGGTGATACCGGATCCGGCAATAACGGGGTATTACACGGGCCTAAATCCCCGGAAAAAACCACCACCCGGTTGTCGGCTAAACGAATTTCGGCAATCGCCGAACCCAGAATATGCCCGGCCGGGGTTAACCGAAGATAACAGAATCCGGATTCTCGCTTTAATTCAATACGTAACCATCTGTCATAGTCGAGAACTTTAATCTGCTTATTCAGCCGTTGCAGAATAGTATTAATCTGGCTCCGTGCTAATCCCAGATGCAACGCAAGGCCATCCGCAAGCATCATAGGCATTAATTGAGCAGTAGCCGGAGTGCAATAGACCGGACCATTGTAACCTGCCGCCAGTAACCAGGGCAGCCGGCCAACATGGTCGATATGAGCATGAGTGATCACGACCGCTTCAATATGCGTGACAGAAAAATCGATATCAAGCGGCTGACTGTCTTCCCCCTGAAACTGGCCGCAATCGATAAGAATACCCGAACGGCCAACGCTGAGTTCGTGACAGGAGCCGGTCACCGTATGATGAGCACCATGGTGGATAAGAGTAAAGTCGGTCATAGCGTTGTCACTGGGAATAATATTAAAAATAACACTCTGCCCGCTTTGAAATAATACTGCAATGCGAGGTTATGTTTTTTCTCATAACTTTGGCAGCGTTATTGGCTGCATAAACAAATTTTTTGAACTGACACCACGGAGCAGTTCAACGTCTCTTTATGGAAACCAAAATAAATCCAAATTATTTATGTAAAATAGTCTGGTCAAACATTCATTGCCTTAGCAAAATACCGTAGTATAAACCAGAGCATTCAACCAACAAGATATTCAGATGACCATACT
>JBNKRC010000232.1:0-3652 GCA_050296215.1 Vibrio sp.
GTGGATGAAGTGCTGTGGTTAAAAATCCCCAGTCAGACGCGTAAGCAAGCAGGTATTGGTGGAGGAGCTGATCGTCCGGTAACTGACCGTTGGCCCGGATCCATAAAAATTGCTTTGGTTCTGTTTTTTCCGGTTTAAGCGGATTCACCACGTTGACCGGACGAACTTCAATGGCTTTTTCACTACATACGGTATCACGTAATTTTTTAGGTAATACATCTGCCACTGTCGTCCATAATTCTCTCTCGGAGATAAGCTGCTCGGGAGGGGGCGCTTCCGGCATTACATTCTGGTGTTCAAAACCGGGCTGTACGCTGTGATAGGAGGCAGTTAAAAAGAAAATAGGACGTCCGTTCTGGATAGCCTTTACCCGCCTGGTGCTGAGACTGCGCCCATCTCTGAGATTTTCGACATCATAAATAATAGGCTTTTCCGGATCACCGGGATGCAGGAAATAGCTATGGAATGAATGAACGGTACGCTCTTGTGTGACAGTATAACGAGCCGCAGAGAGAGCCTGTCCGATAACCTGACCACCATAAACCTGCGGTAAACCAATATGTTCGCTAATTCCCCTAAATAGCCCTTCCTCTAATTTTTCTAACCTGAGAAGCTGTAATAAATTTTCCAGTGGCTGGCCCATACGTCTGAATCCGTGGTGTGAAAGATAAGTAGGATGATGACATGAGGTTGAAATCAGCGTGGTGATCATGACATCAATGATAATTTCTTATTTTGAGTTGCCCGGGTAACAGCCAGGTCTCCAGCGGTATGGCGTTAAGGTAATCTTACCGTCAGAAGAAATCTTAATGCCTTCCGCCATCAGGGCATTGCGCTGACGATCAAAATCAGTACCTTTAAGTGAGATTATGCCGCGGCTATTGATCACTCTGTGCCAGGGCAACTGACTTTGCTCAGGTAGCTGACTCAGAGCTTTGCCTACCTGTCTGGCATATCCGGGGTACCCCGCCATGGCGGCGATATCACCATAAGTCGAAATTTTTCCGGCAGGGATCTGATATATCACGGTATAAATTTTCTCCAAAAATGTGTTCATAGTCTGATTTTTGCTCATGGTAGTGAAAAGGAGCCAGGACAAAATCTATTTATATCTCAAAAATGATGCAAATTATCTAGTATGAAACTAAATACATTGTAAACTTGTTCAGTTGGTCAAATTAAAGAAAATTCAACTGTACAAACAGTTGTAATAAAGAGACAAAAACAAAAAAACAACGTCATGGGTAAATATATTTTATTATGTGTGCTTGTACTCACTGACTTTTGTCAGAATACAATCGCTGCCGTTGCGATCGCAACGGAAACAAATCCTAATGCCAGGCAGGTATACAATGTTGCCGTTGAAGCTGATGATATTGCTTCGCGTGTACTGTTTGACGCCGCATCCGACGAATTTAATTTCGATGTGAGCTATCAGCTGATGGACAGCTTTGACAGTCTGCTTGACTCGGTTGAAAATGGTACCGCCGATTTTGCGGCGAATGTGACTTATACCCCTGAACGTGAAAAGCGTTTCGATTTTTCACGCCCGACTAATATTGAATATACCTATCTGTTTACCGCCAAAGGTGAGTCCATTGAACGGATGAGAAAAGTCGCGATTCCTGAAGATACGATCTATGGTGAGCTTGTACAGGAACATTATCCTGGCATTGAGCAAGTGGCTTACTCGAATGGTGTCAATGCTATTAACCTATTAAAAAATGGTCGGGTTGATGGGGTGATTGATGCCATTAATCAACTGAAACCAATGCTTCGCGCTGGCTTTCAGGCGACTTTACTTAACGACGTATTGCCGATCCAGCCAGTTTCTATTATTTCGACCAAGGGGAAATACCCTAAACTGCTTAAGCAGTTAGAGACGTATGCTCACCGCCCGGAAAGCCAGGCGTTGCTCAGTGACACAATTTCAAAATATCAGTTGAATATCCGCATAAACGCATTGAGAAAGGAGGTACGTGACAGCGGAATTGATATTCAAAAAACGTTTCTGGTAAAACTGGAAAACATTGGTAAATATGCGATTTACAGAAGCGGTAGCGCCGTAAGCGGTATTAGTGCCGATGTCATTTTTAAGTCCTGTGATGTGTTAATGATCAAATGCGGCCTGGTCAGTCATGCTGATGAAAACTGGTCAAATATGTATAACGATCTGATCAATAACCGGATAGACATACTGTCACCTACAGTTAAGTCGGTCCCCCGGAAGTCAAAAATGTATTTTAGTGATGCTTATTATCGTCCTGCTGCAGAGATGGTTAAGCGCGAAGGTTATAAAACCAATGTTTATAATAATGTTTCGGAGCTATTGGTCGAAAAAATTGGCGTGGTTAAAGACGACTTCTATCAAGAGCTGATGGAGCACTTGTTGCCTAAGACGGAGCTGACGGTGTATCCCGACCAAGGCCAGTTGCTGGATGGTCTGCTGAACGGTGAAGTGGATTACATCGTATTAACTCACGCCAGGTTTAATCAGGTATTGAAGGATTCCGGATCTGCATTGCCTATCGAAGAAGATAAACAGATCGGCGAGTTCTATCATAGTGATGTCTCTATTGCCTTTCCTAAAACCGAAGAGGGTAAGCAGTTAGCAGCCCTGTTTACTAAGGCATTAACGCTTATTAATCCAGAAAGTATTATCAATAAATATGAGGAACTTCCTGACTGGCATGCAACGCTGGTCGAGGAAAAGCGGATTAATCAGCAGGGGATGTTACTATTCAGCGCCATCTTGCTTGGACTTATCGGTGTAGTGAGTTATCTGCATTTCCAGTCCAATACAGACGGTCTTACAAAATTACGCAACCGCCGTTCTTTATATCGCCGTTTTGTCCGCGGAGTGTCACCCAAAACAACCATTGTCTATCTCGATGTAAACAACTTTAAAGAGATTAACGATAGCTACGGTCATGACACCGGGGATAAAGTGCTTAAGCAACTGGCGGACAAGATCGACCGCTATTGGACCGGACGTAGCTACCGTATTGGCGGAGACGAATTTATTCTGGCTGGCTCGGTGAGCCAGGCGCAGCTGAATGAAATTCTGCCGGTGTTAAATCATTTTGTTTATGTTGACCTGGCTAAAGGTATCAGTTTTAACGTCACGGTTTCAGTAGGTGTTTCTCCGGGGCGGAAAAATGCGGCTTCACTGGAAAATGTATTACATGTTGCTGATGTTGAAATGTACAAGGTCAAACATCTCGCCAGAGCAAAACTGATCGCGATAACGCCGAGTCGTGATGATGCAATTACCGGCAATTACGTCGAAAGGGTGGCTAATGATTAAGCGGTTAAGCCTTTTCTCCTGCAATTTAAGAGGATGGTGCTTGCATTAAAGCAAGGGATGTTTAATAATCTCCCCACTTTCAGCAGCTTGCTGCTGAAGACAAAATCTATGGAGGCCCTGGTCCTCCCGCAACACTAGTTCGTGAACCTGGTCAGGTCCGGAAGGAAGCAGCCACAGCGGATGACGTGTGTGCCGGGATGTGGCTGGGGCTTCCACCCATCTGATACCTGCAAAATAAGTCAGCAAAAATTGCAAAATTACTCAGCAAATTTGCACACTAAGTCAGCATAGACTACGTTTTGTTGTAGGTTTACAACAAAGTTATAACGCTATGTACGACCAAGC
>JBNKRC010000233.1:0-3650 GCA_050296215.1 Vibrio sp.
GACTTCTGTCCGATAATGATCCCTCAGCAGTAGACGTAGCTGACAAAATTCTGGAATTACTGAAAGAAACCCGATTAGCCAGGCCCTTTACCAAAGTTTACCGTCGTATTGCCGATTTTGACTTTGATAAAGCAGAAAAAATCCTCAAAAAAATGGAAGCTGAAGAACAGCGGTGTGATAAAAAAGAAACCGTTTAATAATATTGCACTCTTCCTGTTTTTCCTGCTCGGTCAGGAAAGTGTGGTTTTGTTTATATGAATACTGGTTGTTTTAAACGTAACAACCAGTTTTTATAATATGCAGCGTCATCAGTTTATCCATGTTATATTGATAAATTACCTGATATTAACTATAGAAATACCAGAAAAATTAAACAATATTGCATTTTAAATAGTATATTATTATAACTGTCCAATGGTTATGGTGATGAATTTGGACCAAAATTTAACAAAACAAATTGAAGAGCTATGCGTAACGAGAGGCGTCAGACTGACAGCGCAGCGCAAACGTGTTTTTGAGCTTATCTGTTCAAGTAAAAAAGCTTGTAGCGCCTATGAATTACTTGAAGAACTGAAAAAAAGTGAACCTCAGGCAAAACCACCAACGGTTTACCGTGCACTTGATTTTTTAATGGAACAAGGTTTTATTCACAGAGTCGAGTCAACCAATAGTTTCATCTCTTGTTGCTCATGTAATGCTGATAAGCATTTTTCTCATCTTCTGATTTGTGATGAATGTAGTGATGTAATAGAACTTCAGGATGATGAGTTAATTACATCTTTAGAACAGAACGCAAAGAAGTATAGCTTTAAAGTGACAAATCACGTGATTGAATCACATGGTGTTTGTAAAGCATGCTCCGATAAAACAAAGAGTTAATTATGCGCGCTGAATTTGTAAATCCATTCTTAGCTTCGCTGCTGAATGTACTAAAAACTATGGCTTCACTGGAGCTGAAACCACAAAAGCCTCGCATCAAAAAAGATGAAATTGCGCTTGGTGATATTTCAGGACTAATTGGGATGGTTGGCGATAAAACTCGCGGTTCCATGTCGATTACCTTTGATGAAAATCTGGCACTAGAGATCATGCAAAACATGCTTGGTGAGCGTCCTAATGGCCTGAATGAAGAAGTAACGGATATGGTTGGTGAAATAACCAACATGGTTACAGGCGGAGCCAAGCGTATTCTGGCTGAAAGTGGTTTTGAATTTGATATGGCGACACCAATCGTCGTTTCAGGAAAAGGCCATACCATCCGCCATAAATGTGAAGGCGCTATTATTATCATGCCATTTTCTTCACAATGGGGAAATGCCTTTATCGAAATTAGCTTCGAATAAAGACAAAGCAATAAAAATTCTTATAAATAAAAAGGTTGATGAATTTAATTCCATCAACCTTTTTTGATCTCTACCGATATTGTGGCCTGTCTTTTCAGGCCACAACAACAAATAAACTAACGCTTAACGAAATGCTTTAAATGCGTTAATCAGACCATTAGTCGAACTATCGTGAGACGAAACCTGACTACCATCTGCCAGCTCAGGAAGAATTTGGTTCGCAAGTTGCTTACCCAGTTCGACACCCCATTGGTCAAAGCTAAAGATGTTCCAGATAACCCCTTGAGTGAAGATCTTATGTTCATAGATAGCAATTAAGTTACCCAGAGCACGAGGAGTGATCTGTTTCATCAGGATAGAGTTTGTCGGACGGTTACCTTCAAACACTTTAAATGGAACTAGTGACGCAACTTCTTCAGCAGTTTTACCTGCTGCAATAAATTCAGCTTCAACCTTTTCCTTCGTTTTACCAAATGCCAGTGCTTCCGTTTGGGCAAAGAAGTTAGACATCAGTTTCTGATGGTGGTCACCGGTTGGATTGTGGGTCATTGCAGGTGCAATGAAATCACATGGAATAAGCTTAGTCCCCTGGTGAATCAGCTGATAGAAGGCGTGCTGACCGTTAGTACCAGGTTCACCCCAGATAATCGGACCAGTCTGGTAATCAACCGGGTTGCCGTTACGGTCAACATATTTACCGTTTGATTCCATGTTGCCTTGCTGGAAGTAAGCCGCAAAACGGTGCATGTATTGATCATATGGAAGAATCGCTTCTGACTCGGCACCGTAGAAGTTGTTATACCAGATACCAATCAGGGCAAGAATTACCGGAATGTTTTTCTCGAATGGAGTTTCAGAGAAGTGTTTATCCACTTCGTGAGCACCTGTCAGCAGTTCAACAAAGTTTTCGAAACCAACACCCAGAATGATTGACAGACCGATTGCTGACCACAGTGAGTAGCGACCGCCAACCCAGTCCCAGAATTCGAACATATTGTCTGTATCAATACCAAACTCAGATACCGCACTTGCATTAGTAGAAAGTGCAACGAAGTGTTTTGCTACTTCAGATTCGTCTTTTGCTTCGTCCAGGAACCAGCTACGTGCAGTGTGTGCGTTAGTCATAGTTTCCTGAGTCGTAAAGGTCTTTGAAGCCACAAGGAACATTGTTGTTTCAGGGTTAACTTTTTTCAGTACTTCAACAATATGAGTACCGTCAACGTTAGAAACGAAATGTAGGTTCAGGTGATTTTTATATGGCTTAAGCGCCTCTGTCACCATGAATGGACCAAGGTCCGAACCACCGATACCGATGTTAACGATATCGGTAATCGCTTTACCTGTGTAACCTTTCCACTCACCGGAAATAACGCGCTCGGAGAACGCTTTCATTTTCTCCAGGACGGCATTAACGCCAGGCATCACATCTTCACCACCAGAAATAATTGGGGTATTGCTACGGTTACGCAGGGCAACGTGAAGCACAGAGCGGCCTTCAGTCTGGTTGATTTTCTCACCACTGAACATCGCTTTAATTGCGCTTGACAGTTCAGTTTCCTCTGCCAGTTTAAATAGCAAAGAAAGGGTTTCTTCGTTGATAAAGTTTTTTGAGTAATCGACTAGGATATCGTCACCAAAACGAACAGAAAATTTGTCAAAACGCTGTGCATCCTGAGCAAATAGCGTTTTAAGATCCACTCCTTTTACGGATTCGAAGTGCGCGGTCAGCGCTTTCCAGGCTTCTGTCTGAATTGGGTTGATATTTTTCAACATGGTCATGGTATCTATCCCGATATAATATTGCTTAACACTGTGCTATGTACCAATTCTAGCAACAGAGATTCCAATGAGACACAATTGTCAGATTGCGCATGAAATTGCTACGCCATAGTATACTTAATTTTTGACGCAAAATTATGCTTTAGCTCAAAATGATTTACTGTTTTTCTGAACATTAAAAGCGATAGTATTGTATGAGATTCATACTATAACCACCAACATTTATCGCCAAATTAACCGACATCTAAGATTGAGAGCTGATATGTGGATTCAAAAACAACTGCAACTGAAAGCGCGAAGCCGGGGATTCCACCTTATTACCGATGAAATAGAGCATCAGCTTCCTGAACTTAATAGCTTTAAGATTGGTGTACTGCATCTTTTTATTCAGCATACGTCCGCCAGCCTGACTATCAATGAAAATGCAGATCCGACCGTACGCAGCGATATGGAACGTCACTTTGATCAGTTTGTGCCCGAACGGGCACCTTACTATCAGCATGATTATGAAGGTGATGACGATATGCC
>JBNKRC010000234.1:0-3601 GCA_050296215.1 Vibrio sp.
AGGTTTGGCAGATCTTTTAAACGTTGTGGTTTCACCTGCGATTGTGAGTTTTTTTCTTCGACTGCCTGACGATAGGCGTTTTGACCTAACGTGAAAATAGCGTCTTTATCATTCCAACACTCTTCCGGGAGGCTGTAATATTTAGTTATTACCGGAAATCCACGCTTAGCATAAGCGTAAGGTTGATAACCTTTAGCCTTGAATTGTTCGAGCGTTGTGTCATCTGCCCGAATATGTAACTGATTCTGTACAATTAACGCAAACATTGTTCCGTTAATAAATAGTCCAAAGCCGCCAAACATTGAGCGTGAAGTAACATCACCTAGCGGCTCGAATAGATGCATAGAATCTTTGAGTATTGGTTTATCCATAAGATAACTTTAACCTTATCCCGGGTTTTATGGTTTCGTGCCGAAATATTCATTATTACGATAAGCCAATTGTAGAGTATTAATTGGAATAGGGCAATAACGTGATTCAGCTAACATATTGTAGGGAAAATAATTTAGTAAACACTAATTTTAATGCGGATTCAGTTGATTTTTTTTACAGAATCACGTTCTACTATTTCCGGATGCATTTCAAATACGCGACGTTCATGTTCTTTGTTTTTAATCCGCTGTAATAAAATTTCAAATGCATTTTTTCCCACGCGACGCTTTGGCTGATGAATAGTTGTCAGCGGAGGTGAAAAATATTCTGAAATTTCTATATTGTCATAGCCGATAACCGAAATATCTTCAGGTACACGTATTCCACGTTGTTGTAAACGGCTCATCAGACCTAATGCCATGGTATCATTAAAGCAAAATACCGCAGTTGGTTTATTATCCATGGCGATAATTTTATCGGCAGCTAATACAGCAGTATCACATTCAAAATTACCTTCTAATATCCAGTCTTCATTAATTGGCAAATCAGCTTCGTTCATTGCTCTGCGATAACCCTGGATCCGCTCCTGACACGCAGCTTTGGTGAAGTGGCCACTCAGGCAGGCAATATCTTTATGGCCGTTCTGGATAAGGTATTTGGTTGCCAGATATCCGCCTTCTTCAGAGTTATCGATGATTTTGTCAGCCTGGGAAGTCAGCGGCCCCCAGTCCATAATGACTTTTGGTATATCACTATAGCTGTCGAGTACATTCAGCAGTTCTTCAGTCAAATCTGAACACATAACCAGGATGCCATCGACACGTTTTTCCGCGAGCATACGAATGTATTCTTTTTGTTTTTCATAGATTCCGCCGGTATTGCATAGAATGAGTGTATACCCCTGGCGATAGCAGTAACTTTCAACACCATCAATGACTTCAGAAAAAAAAGGATTCGTTGATTGGGTAACAAGCATACCAATGGAACGGGTAGAATTACATTTCAGACTACGGGCAACAGCACTTGGTGAATAATTTAGCTGTCTTACGGCTTCCATTACTTTTTCCTGAGTAACTTCTGCCACAAAACGAGTCTTGTTAATCACGTGTGAAACGGTGGTTGTCGATACGCCCGCTAAGCGAGCTACGTCTTTAATTGTTGCCATTGATATTTCCTGTCATCACTTAAGCGTTTACCACTTAAGTGGCTAAGATTAACTGACTACGTTTCTATTTAAGCCATCGATCTCTGTAAAGGTCTATAAAGAAAAAAACCGCAACGATGGCGGTTCTTCTAAATTAAATGCAAAAAGTGCAATCGAACGATTCTAGTCATTGATGAGCCTAATATCAATGAATTTCATCACACCTTACTCCAGGGTTCCAACCGGTTGATTATTAACCGTCTCTTCCTGAAATTCTGCCCATTCTTTGAGATAATGCCACGTTATTCCAAGTGTTTCGTGCCAGTAGAGTTCGGTTTGTTCCAGGTAACGGGCGCCGGGCGTATATTTAATCCAGGCCTGTTTGATATCGCGTTGCGCAAGAAAATTGGTTGGCGCCGGAATGGGATTAATACCGGCATTGTGAAATTCGATCATGGCTCTTGGCATATGGCTGGCGGATGTGACAACGACTAATTTTTTACTCATCACAAATGCACTGGCCTGTTGTGCTTCTTCCCAGGTATCTCTGGCGGTTTCCAGCAGTACGATATCTGATTTGGCGACTCCCAGAGAAAGTGCAACTTTAGCGAGCATACGAGCATGGCTTACGTCTGTATCTCCATCGTATCCGGATAAAATAAGCTTGGCTCCGGGATACATGCGCATAATCCGGATTCCCTCTGCCAGGCGCATTAATGCGGTTCGGCTGAGCTCTGAAGTCGGTGGGAGCTCGTCATCAACGATGTGGCCATGCCCCATAACAATAACGTAATCAATACTACCGGGGACGGGCAAAAACGCAGAGTACTGACGCTCTAAAGGAAGCAACAGGCGGCTTGAAACAGGTTGAAAAGAGGCGAGGAATAATAGAGTAAATGAGAAGAGTACGATCCAGCCGCCTGTTCGTCGTCTGGTCGTGAACATTATCAACATTAATCCAATGAAGCCAATAATCAATAATGCTGGTAAAGGCATCATAAGTGAAGTAATTAGTTTTTTTATCTCAAACATAACGAATATTAGTCCGAAAAAGCAGCAATTAAGATTAAAAAGAGAGAATCCTCTTTATTCTCTCAATTCCTATGCGAGAATAGCGGCACGTTAATTAAATCATAACTCAAGCTACCGTGACGGAAGATCGCAATTTCGACGATATTGCCCACAAATTTGCAAAAAACATATACGGCTCTGACAAAGGTGAAATACGCCAAGTCATTGTTTGGGAAGATATTGAACGAATTTTATCGATATTTCCACAACAATCGACACCTTTACATGTTCTTGATGCCGGCGGTGGGATGGCTCAGCTATCACAAAAACTGGCATTGATGGGCCATAAGGTTACTTTATGTGACCTTTCCAGAGAGATGCTGGAACTGGCGAAAGGAGAGATTGAAAGTAAGGAATTGCTTAATCAGTATCAATTTATCCATTCACCGATTCAACAACTGTCCGATCATTTGTCTGATAATGTGGACCTGATTTTATTCCATGCTGTAATGGAGTGGTTAGCCGATCCTAAAGCAGCTTTACAGGGTTTGCTCGAACACGTCAGGCCCGGAGGTGTCGCATCTGTGATGTTTTATAATCATCATGGGCTGGTTTACAAAAATGTCGTTTGTGGAAATATACCGCACGTGCTACAAGGTATGCCGTTTCGAAAGCGTTTTAAGTTACAGCCACAAAAGGGATTGATTCCGCAGGACGTCTATCAGTGGATTGAAGAGAGTGATTTCGAAATTTTAGGTAAATCGGGAATTCGCTGTTTTAGCGATTATATCGGTAACCGGCAAAATATGGGTGAGTACACCCCGGAAGATGTACTGGAATTAGAGCGCCAATTGTGTCGGCAGGAGCCCTATCTTTCGATGGGACGCTATATCCACGTTTGGGCGCGCAAGAAATAAGTATAACAGGATATATGATGACTGAATTAAGTCACGAATCTGAAAAACAAACGTTAAGTGAGTTAATTGGATGGGTAAGGCAGCATGATTTTATGCTGAATCTGACGACTGAAAGGCTGGCATTTCTGATTGCGATTGCGGTGTTAAGTAATGAGCG
>JBNKRC010000235.1:0-3583 GCA_050296215.1 Vibrio sp.
GCCGGCCAGCTTATCGGTCAGCTTTTTCTTCTGCACATAGCAGATTGCTAATACCGTTTTTTCCTGACACGCCTCAACAATCAAATCATCAGACGTCTTAATTTCATCGACCAGTCCCAGCTTCATTGCATGAGTACCGAACCAGTGCTCACCTGTCGCGACGGAATCCACATCCAGTGAAGGACGGCGTTCCCGGATAAAGTCCTTAAACAGGCCGTGCGTTTCTTCCAGTTCCTGCTTAAACTTTTCACGCGCCTTTTCGGTATTCTCACCGAACATGGTCAGAGTCCGTTTGAATTCACCGGCCGTCAGCTGTTCAAATTCAATATCATGCTTTCTGAGTAATTTGTTGAAATTCGGTAGCTGGGCAATCACACCAATCGATCCGACAATGGCAAACGGAGCGCAGACAAGATGGTCGGCAATACATGCCATCATATAACCACCGCTTGCTGCCACTTTATCGACTGAAATCGTCAGTTTTAACCCGGCCGATTTCAGGCGGTCCAGCTGAGAGGCCGCCAGACCATAACCGTGAACCATGCCACCACCCGATTCCAGTTTCAGCAGAACTTCATCCCCTTCCCGCGCAATCGCCAGAATAGCCGTAATCTCTTCCCGTAACGAAGAGACTTCTTTCGCATCAATGCTGCCATGGAAGTTAAGCACAAACAGATGTGGTTCATGTTTCGCCTCCAGCTTGCCTTCTTTGGCTGCCTTCTTCAGCTGTTTTACTTCTTCTTTCTGTTTGGTTTTCTCGCTTTTCTTTTCTGCTTTATGGCGGGCTTTGAGAAACGCTTCATCATGTACGTGATGTTCTAAGCTTTCGACGGTTTCTTTATGTTTCTCCGTCAGGTTGATAACTTCCAGCTCACCTTTTGCCGAGTGACCTTTCCCGTTGACCGACTTAACAACAACAAGCAAGGCAACAATTGCTACGAGGACTGTCGCAATCTTGGCCAGAAACAGGCCATAATCTAATAAAAATTCCACTGTTGTAATCCTCTTATGTGTGAATTGATGTATTGTAACCATCTTGTCTGGTAAATCATAACGATATGGAGGTTAAGGGTGGATTATTCTGTTTCTGACATGGCGCTGCAAGGGAAAATAATCCTGGTCACAGGTGCCGGAGATGGCATCGGGAAACAAGCCGCCATCAGCTATGCTGAGCATGGTGCGACCCTGATTCTGCTTGG
The DNA here is from genome assembly GCA_050296215.1 of Vibrio sp. Classification (GTDB taxonomy): domain Bacteria; phylum Pseudomonadota; class Gammaproteobacteria; order Enterobacterales; family Vibrionaceae; genus Vibrio. The sequence continues at coordinate 1,200 of JBNKRC010000235.1, forward strand.
GCGGACTGCCTCGAAACTGCAGCAGACTCACGATGAAATCGCCCGCCTTGGCGCTCCGCTGCCGGTCATCATTGCGCTTGATATGCTGGAAGCAACCAAGGCAGATTATCAGACTATTGCCGGTATGATAGAGAGCCGGTTTGGTCAGCTTGACGGGGTTTTACACAGCGCCGGTTTATTAGGGGTGATTGCTCCCTTTGAGGAGATTGATGAAAACGTGTATGACGAAGTGATGCAGGTGAACGTCAAAGCGCAGTTTTTAATGACACAAACATTGCTGCCACTGCTGCATCAGTCCCAGGATGCCCGTCTGATTTTTACCTCTTCCACCGTCGGTCATGTCGGCCGCACCGGCTGGGGAGTCTATGCCATTTCCAAATTTGCCACCGAAGGTATGATGCAGGTACTGGCCGACGAGCTGTCTGAATCCGTTATCCGGGTAAACGCGATTAATCCCGGCGGAACCCGGACCGGTATGCGGGCTCAGGCCTTCCCGGCAGAAGATCCGCAAACGTTAAAAACACCGCTGGATATCATGCCCCTTTACCTTTATCTGATGGCGCCGGAAGGTATTGCTGTCCACGGACAATGTATTGATGCTCAGCCAAAGCGTTAATGTCATTCATTGTCCGGATAAAATGGCACATAGCCGGTAAACACCGGTAATAGGAAAGTGAGCAATTTCAATCAGGAACCGAAGTCGGTCTGTCGATATCATTTCCGGGACTTCTGAATTGAACCATAAAGAGCCTGATAATGAACCGAGTTAAACACCAGCAGAAAAGAATCAGTAACGTCTGTAATTTTATTGATCATCATCTGGATCAGGATATTTCTCTTGAACAGCTGAGTGAGGTTGCGGCCTGTTCTAAATACCATTTTCACCGTGTGTTTAAATCTTTCATGGGAGTCAGCACCATGCAGTTTGTGCTGCTGGCGCGGATGAGACGGGCGTCATTCAGACTGGCATTCAAACCGGAATACAGCATTACCGAGATTGCATACGAAGCCTGTTTTGAAAGCCCTGAAGCGTTTTCCCGTGCCTTTTCCCGTATTTTTGGTCAGTCGCCTTCTCAGTTCAGAAGTCAGCCGGAGTGGCAGTCCTGGCACTCCAGATATGAATTTAATCCACCCAACAACGGAGATCATCCTGTGGATGTAACCATTATAGATTTTGAACCAAGAGAAGTGGCGCTCATCGAGCACAGAGGCAATCCTAAAACCGTTCTGGATACGGCGGCTAAATTTATCGCCTGGCGCAAAGCAACCGGCTTTTCACCGGTGAAAACCAGCGAAACTTATGGTATTCCCTATTCAGATCCGAGCGACACACCGGCTGATGAGTTTCGTTTCGATATTTGCGGCACTCATCGCGGTGACGTGCCCGCTAACGTCTATGGCGTAAAATCCGGCCGGATTCCCGGTGGCCGTTGTGCTGTCGCGGTTCACCGGGGAAGTCATGATCTGATTATTGATACGGTCTATTATCTGTACCGGCAGTGGTTACCGGAAAGTGGCGAAGAACTGAGGGATTTCCCCTGTTTTTTCCGCTACCTGAACTTTGTTCATGATGTCGATGAATGTGAGTTATTAACGGAAATTTATTTGCCGATTAAATAAGTGCATGAACGGTTTTAGCCAGCGCTTTGATGTTTACACGCCTTGGTGCTGGCTAAAATGGGATTGGACGACAGCGGTTTAGTTTTTTGTTGATCATTAAGCAAGCAATTGAATATCCGGTAAAATATAACAGATATCCTTAAATGTAGGCCTGGCCATAATTTCAGGATGCAGACAATCAAAAACCAGGCCCTTTAATCCTCTTCGAACGTTTTCATTTAGGTCATTACAACGCTCTGTCAGTTCTTCCAGCAAACATCCGAACGCTCTGACTTCCAGACGTTGCAATCTGGCTGACTGATAAGGATCGGTTACATCAAAAAAGGATGCAGCCCCATAATCGCTTAGCAGCGCATCTCCTGATGGCGTAGTCAGTATATTATGTCCGTACAAATCACCGTGCATCACACCCTGTTGATGAAGATGATGTACAGCATCTGCAATTGCGCCAGCGAGCTGAAATAGCGCCGCAGCAGAAAACTGCTTTTCGGGTGAATAAACATCCCGCGTACAAGATTCCAGACTTGGCGGTCCGGCTAAATTACTAAATTCTTCAGGGATGAGTTTCATGACCAGCCCATCAACATTAGACGGATGATGCTGAATACGTCCGAGTGTCTGTGTTAAAGCCGAATGTTGACCCGCCTTCATGGTGGAAGCCATCTCGCACAACGGCAAACCGTCACTGGTTATCGCACCTTTAAATAATTTCACCGCAACCGGGTGGATTTTCTCATCTTGAGACAAGCTGGCACGATATATCA
>JBNKRC010000236.1:0-3554 GCA_050296215.1 Vibrio sp.
ATTTCATCTGCCTGCTATGCTATCGGTTCAACGATAACGCATTTTACGTGACATTGTTCTCTGACGAATAAATGTTCCACAGCATGCCAGAATTCATTTTTGTTCAGTGAAGACTCGATATCGATTTCATCATTACTTTCAATCGCGTTTATCACCCCGGGTTGTAAATTGATATCAGCAACAAGAACCGATAAATGCCTGACATAATCATCCTGATCGGTGTTAGGGAAAGGGCAATCCAGGCTGAAATCTGTGTCTTCCAGTTTTCTGACTTTGATCCGATAATTCATTTGTCCTCCATTGCATAACCGTTGTTATACCAAGCGATGACATACCTATAGTCTAGCCCTACTTTCCGCTCATGTTATGTAACATAAGATGGATAAAATTGAGGCCATCACACATCCGTCAGAAAATTTTACCCAATTTACCGTACATTCAATGTTACGACTTTCGCGATATACGGGAGATTTCTCGACTTATTCTCCCAGGGCAGTCCATAACCGACCAGCAAGTCATCATTTTCCATCTCCAAAGCAAAATATTGGGACAACGGAATCGAAACCCTTCCCGGTTTTACAAACAATGTCGCAACCGATAGAGATTTGACGTCGTGATACGTCATAATGTGTTCAACCAGCCGTTTCATTGTTCCCCCTGATTCAATCGCATCATCAATTAAAATCACATCCCGGCCGCTAATATCGACATTTTGATGATATACAATTTCCGAACGGTTATTTCTATCACCCGGTGTATGCGGACACGATATATAATCCATACTTACATCGAATGTTAACTGCCGGACAAGATCAGCAGTAAACAATATCCCACCAGGAACCACTGTGATAACAACGGCGTCGTCAAACTGTTGGTTTAGCATCTCAGCAACCGCTTTTACTCCTTCCCGGATCCGGGCCTCGTCAAGAACGGTCTCACCAATGTATTGATTCATCTTCATTTATTTAATTCTCTTATTGTTAAATAACACATCAGGAACAATTTCACTCTACGTTGAATTTCCGTTCAGCTACTCAAACATCCATTTAAATTGTGGCATATAATCGAGGTTCTCCTGGACTGTTTCTTTCAACGCTTTATCCAGAACAGTACCAGTATTGACGATGGGGTTTAAAATCAAACCACGTTTAGCGGCAACCAGATTTCCTGTAACCGCAGCTTCAACCGTCAGCGTCTCGAATTCTTTCATCAGTTGGATAAGTCGCAGAGTATCTCTCGGGAACGGTGCGACATTTAGAGGCAGTGGACCATTTTTAGTAATCATTGAGCTCACTTCAACAGTACAATCATCAGGCAAGCCACTAATAGCACCGTTATTACGAGTATTAACGTGCATAATGGTACGTTTATCGTTATAGATAGAGGACATCAACTCACAGGCCGCTTCTGAATAATACTGGCCGCCACGTTTTTCCAGTTCTTTTGGTTTTTCAGCCAAATCGGGGTTTTGATAGATATCAAAAAGTCGTTTTTCCATAGCTTTAACGACTTCACCACGAGTTCCCTCATCATCAGCCTCGCGTTGCTCTTGCTTCATAATGTCGTCACTGGTGTAGTAATAACGTAAATAAGCACATGGGATCATACCCATATCCTGCAACAAATCTGCCGGCCACTTGAATGGTGGTATATTCGCAGGCACCAATAGATCATTCCCGCGGATGATTTCATTTATAACAAAACCGAGTTTATCTTTACCTTCATGCAGGATCTGACGGGCCCAGATCAGGTGGTTCAATCCCGCTACCTGCATAATAAAGTCGTCTTCTTCTGCATTCAGCATTTGCGCAATACCTTTTTGCATAATGACAGGTACGTTACAGAGTCCAACAGCTTTCACGTTTGTGTACTTCAGGATGGCTTCCGTTACCATTCCTGATGGGTTCGTAAAATTCAGTAACCACGCATCCGGACATAGTTCTTCCATACTCCGGCAGATTTCCAATGCAACAGGGATAGTTCGACAGGCATTTGCGAAACCGCCAAGACCGTTAGTTTCCTGACCAATCATGCCATATTTCAGTGAAATACGTTCATCTCTGATTCGGCCTTCCAGGCATCCCGCCCGGAACTGGGAGCAGACAAAATCAGCATGTTTTAATGCTGAGCGAAGATCGAGCGTCGCCTTCACTTCAATATTAAGGCCTTCTTTTTTGATCATACGACGCGCCAGTCCGGCAATAATGTTGACTTTTTCACGACCCTCTTCGATATCGACCAACCATAATTCCCCTATAGGTAATTCGTTTTTACGTTTTAAAAGACCCTCTATCAGCTCCGGGGTATAGCTGGATCCACCGCCTATAACAGCAATTTTTAATTGTTTTCCCATGTGAAGTTTCTCGCTTGGATAAGTTGTGTTAATTTCACAATGAAAAATACGCCAGAACAAACCAAATAAACGGCTTTATCTATTAGCCAGGTTAATGCATGAGATTTAAGGCACCATGGAACATAAACAGAATTTACTCGCACAACTCTATACCTTTAGTGTGGTAGCCAAGTTTCTTAGTTTTACTCTCGCGGCCGAAGAGCTGTGTGTGACACAAGGAGCCGTGAGTCAGAGAATTAAAAAATTAGAAGAGGATCTGGGATTTAAGCTTTTTGTACGTTTGACACGAAAGCTGGAACTCACTGAAGAAGGTAAACGCATTCTTACGACGTTAACCCTCTCTCTGGATAATGTCTTTTCTGAAATTGAAGACATTCGCTTTAATGAGCTGCGAGGGGAACTGTATATTGGCATCGCACCCACATTTGCACATTTGTGGCTTGTGCCACGCCTCGCTGAATTTCAGCAGCTGTATCCTCATCTGGACGTTAAGATCCGGGTGAAAGCGAGTAAATTGGATTTTCAAAACCAGCCTGTTGACCTCGCCATCTACTACTGGGACAACACTCATGCCGATTTCTATCATGTCCGATTATTTGATGAAGACCTTTTACCAGTATGCACCCCTGAATATGCAGAAAGACTCGGACTATTAAAAAACGAAAGCCGATTACATGAAGCATGTTTTTTACATTGTACAGAATCGTTGGAATTTCTTTCTCCTCTGGCCGAGTGGAAACAGTGGCTAAAACAAACCGGGCGCGACACCAATGTGCTTCAACGTAAATATGTTTTTAACCATGAGGAACTTTGTATGGTCGCGGCAAGGAACTCCATGGGGATTGCAATGGGGCGTTATCAGTTGATCAAACCTTATCTGGATAGCGGCGAATTAATAGCACCATACGAACGTATCCCTTCAGGATTAGGCTACGATTTGATTTGCCCTAAAGGCCATGAAACACGTATGAGATTTCAGGCATTTTCGGAGTGGATTCAAAATAACATATAGAAGTACTACTGACATGCTTTGCTCCCACAAACCTGGGCCAACCGACTGAAAATAAAATAAGCAAACACATATTGAATCAGCAGATAAATTTGGTCAATGAGTCATTCTCTCTGTCAGACAATTTAATCCAAATTGTTAAAGACTTGGTACATAGAAATTCTGTACTAATCTTTAAATAACATATGTCGT
>JBNKRC010000237.1:0-3518 GCA_050296215.1 Vibrio sp.
GGCGCTAACCCCAAGTTTTGCCATCGCCTCTACCGCCTGTTTAACCGTTTCTCCAGAGCGTATCTGAGGCTGATTGGTCGGCTCGCTGTCTTCCAGGGTAAAAGATACCCAAAAAGGTTTAGGAGCCGTACTCAATAACTGAACCTGATTGTGAATAGCGGTCGCTTCAGCAATCAGGCTTTGAGTTTCAGCTAGCCAAATGTCAACGTGAGGATCGAGTCCCTTGATCAAGGGAGATGCTATTTCTGCTACACGCTCTGGCTGATAAAGCTCAGCCCGATAAGAGCCAAAAAGAGGAGGAAGAGATCCTGCGATTCGTGTTTGTTTACCTTCCTTCTGCGTTGCTTGTTTTGCTACGGAACCGGCGCCATCGGCCAGCTGTTCGGCCTGTGCGGCAAAACGTTCTTCACCGATATGAAAAGGGATCAGCGCATAGCTGTTTGTCGTGATCACTTGTGCTCCGCTGCGAATAAATGCACGGTGGGCTTCACAGACAATATCCGGCGCTTCTATCATTGCCAGCGCCGACCATTCCGGCTGGCGAAATGGCGCACCACGTCGCTTCAGTTCTCTTCCCATTCCGCCATCTAGCAGAGTAACCATCTGATTAACTGACATATGAACCTCATTATACTTATTTTGTTTGGATGTATAGACGTCCAGAAGGTTAAACCTGTTTGAAAATGAAATCAATAAAATTTATTACAGTGACATGTTTATCTTTGCCCTATATATCTTAACCGGCACTAATTAATTACTAATATTATGTGATAAATGTAACATATTGATACCATTAATGTATTTATAGGGAATAAAACGTGTAACGGAATAGCTGTGGCGTAGGAGTCATGTGTTGCAGTTGATGTAATAAGATTTTTTTGTGAAATTGATCTTGCCAAATGAGAATCATTAACGTTAAGATAACTTAACGCAGTTGATAATCATTATTATTAGCAATAATTTTAAGTACTCCAGGGAACGAATACATGAAAAAAATTCTAATTCTTTCGGCTATCGCTGCCGGTATCATTAATGGAACTGCTGCCGCAGCAGAAGAGGTTAACGTTTATTCTTACCGTCAGCCTTTCCTTGTTGAGCCAATGTTTTCCGAGTTCACCAAAGAGAGTGGTATTAAAGTCAATGTGAAGTTTGCGAAAGAAGGCCTGGCTGAAAAAATGGTTCAGGAGGGTGAATATAGCCCGGCTGACGTGGTGCTGGCGACAGACATCAGCCGCTTGATTGAGCTGGTAGACAAAGAAGTTGTACAACCACTGGATAGTAAAATTGTTAAAGCTAATATTCCTGAGCAATACCGCGACAGCGATAACGAGTGGTTTGCTCTGACTCTGCGCACTCGTAATGTTTATTCTTCCCGTGACCGGGTAGGTAAGTTAGGTTCTGATTTCAGCTATGCGGATTTGGCCAGCCCGAAATTCGAAGGAAAGATTTGTACCCGATCCGGTAAGCATCCGTACAACGTATCACTGATTTCCTCAATGATTGCCCATCAGGGTGAGGCGGCGACAAAAAGCTGGCTTGAAGGGGTAAAAGCTAATCTGGCACGTAAACCACAAGGTAATGACCGTGCTCAGGTGAAGGCAATTAAAGAAGGCTTGTGTGACGTTTCGTTGGGTAACAGTTACTACCTGGGCAAAATGATCAACGATGAGAAGCAAAAAGCCTGGGCGGATTCCGTATATATCAACTTCCCGGATCAGGCTACAACGGGCACTCACGTGAATATTAGTGGCATGGCTCTGGCTAAGTACGCGCCAAACCGTGATAACGCACAGAAACTGATGGAATTTCTGACCCGTGACAAAGCTCAGCAGATGTACGCTGAAGTCAACTATGAATATCCGGTAAAAGATGGGGTTGAACGTTCTGAGCTGGTGAAATCCTGGGGTGATTTCAAAGCCGATATGATCAAACTGGAAGATATCGCCAAGTACCATAGTGCAGCGGTAAAACTGGTTGATGAAGTGAAATTTGACCTATAGTGGTCTGTACTGCCCGCCTGAGTTTTAAGGCGGGCAGTTTCTGTTTTAGCTGCTGAGATATAAGGCGTGGCCATGTTTAAAAACAGCTGTTGGTTATCCGGAAGCGGCGCAATAGCTCTGTTATTGGTTCTTCCTGTCCTGTCTCTGTTTTATTTATCTGCTGGAGAAGAGACCGACGGGCTGTTCTCTCATCTTTTTGAGACCGTATTACCAACCTATACTTTCAATACTTTTATTCTTGTTGCCGGTGTGATGCTGGTATCTTTAATTCTCGGGATACCATCTGCGTGGTTGATGGCGATGAGTCGTGTTCCCGGAGATAAGTGGTTGCAGTGGGCGTTGGTGTTACCTCTTGCCATGCCCGGTTATATTGTCGGATACATCTATACCGACTGGTTTGAATATGCTGGACCAATACAGAATCTGATGCGGTCGGTTATGGGATGGAGTGCATCAGATTACTGGTTCCCTGATATCAGAACGCTTTCCGGAGCAGTCTTTGTGTTGGCGCTGGTACTGTACCCCTATGTTTACTTGATGGCCCGGGCGGCATTTATGGAACAGAATGTCAGCCTGCTTCAATCTGCAAGATTACTGGGCAATACCCCTCTTGAAAGTTTTCGCCGGGTCTCTATCCCTTTAGCCAGACCTGCGGTTGCTATCGGACTTTCTCTGGTTGCGATGGAAACATTGGGTGATTTTGGTACGGTTAGTTATTTTGCTGTCAACACGCTGACCACAGCGGTTTACGATACCTGGCTTGGTTACTCAAACCTGGGGGCGGCAGCAAAAATTTCGACCATTATGCTCGTGGTGGTGGTTCTTCTGCTAAGTGGTGAACGGTATAGCCGAAGAAAACAGAAGCTTTTTCAGACAAGCTATACCAGCCATGAAGATGTACGATACGAGTTGTGTGGCTGGAAGAAAATCGCTTCTGTCATATGGTGTTGGGGATTGGTTTCTGTCGCATTTATCCTGCCATTTTTGCAACTGCTCAGTTATGCGTCAGATTACTTTATCCAGAGCTGGACACCGGAATTTAAATCCTACGCCATAAATAGTTTAAAAGTATCGCTGGCTGCTGCCGTTCTGGCTACCTGTGTGGCTATCATCGTAAACTTTACCTACCGGGTCGACAGTTCCAGAAAAAGTCTGTTTTTTATGAGAATCTCTTCTTTGGGCTATGCCGTTCCGGGTACCGTACTGGCTATTGGTGTACTGGCACCGGTGATCAGAATCGACTACTGGATTAATGATATCGCCGGATTTATGGATTGGGGGAGACCGGGACTGGTTCTGTCTGGGTCAACAGTCGCCATTATTTTTGCTATGGTGATCCGCTTTTCCTCGGTCGCTATCGGTAGTGTAGAAAGCGGTCTGAGTAAAGTATCACCTTCAATGGATATGGCCAGCCGTACCATGGGGTGCAATGTAACTCAGATGCTCTTGCGGGTTCATTTTCCTTTGATCAGACGAAGTATACTGGTCGCTGTGTTGCTGGTGTTTATAGAGTCTATG
>JBNKRC010000238.1:0-3515 GCA_050296215.1 Vibrio sp.
GTTGTACGTGCTTCTATTGCGACAACGGTTCCGGATGTAGGGGCATGGACCGGCAGCATAAAAACGGATGTATTGCAGGTCAGAGGCTGGCCTTTCAGTACCTTATCACCTTGTTTTACCAGAATGTCGCCTGCTGTGCCGATATGTTGTTTTAACGGCAATATAATCTGTGCGGGAATCTGCGCTTCCAGTGGGAATGACTGGTTTGACTGATGCTTATTTTCAGGCGGATGAATTCCTCCGGGAAAATCCCAAAGGTGTCCGGTTTTAATTTGATCAATTAGAGACAACATATCCAGCCTTACTTGTTATTCATCTTGCTGCCTGGTACAGCTTTTTCGACATTGACGACGGGAATGGTGTTTAGCTGCCATTTCCAGGTATCGGGCGTGTTTTCAACCGGAATCATCTCGATGCAATCTGTCGGGCAGGGTGCAACACAAAGATCGCAGCCGGTACACTCATCCTTGATTACGGTGTGCAGGGCTTTCGTTCCGCCAACGATGGCATCAACCGGACAAGCCTGAATGCATTTGGTGCAGCCGATACACATATCTTCATGGCTAAAGGCAACCTGTTTGACTTTTTCTTCCAGATTATGGGCCGATTCCGGGACATCAACTCCCATCAGATCTGCCAGTTTTTCAATGGTTGCCTGACCTCCGGGAGGACACTTATTGATCGTATCTCCGTTAGCAATGGCTTCGGCGTAGGGACGACAGCCCGGATAGCCACACTGACCACACTGGGTCTGTGGCAAAATTGCATCGATTTGATCGACGATCGGATCACCTTCTACTTTAAATTTTACAGAAGCAAATCCAAGGATAGCGCCAAAAACAGCGGCTAATGCGGCCAAAGCAAAAACAGCAATTAGTATGGTATTCATTACAGTTTCACCAGTCCGGTAAAGCCCATAAATGCTAATGACATCAGGCCGGCTGTAATCATTGCAATCGATGCCCCTTTAAAAGGTGCCGGTACATCAGAGACGTGAATTCTTTCACGCATTGAAGCAAACAGAATCAATACCAACGAGAAGCCCAGCGCTGCGCCAAAACCGTAGATGACGGACTGAACGAAATTGTGGTTTTCATTGACGTTCAGCAGAGCAACACCAAGTACAGCGCAGTTTGTGGTAATCAGCGGCAGAAAGATGCCAAGTAACCGGTAAAGGGTCGGACTGGTTTTATGTACGACCATTTCGGTGAATTGTACGACAACGGCGATAACCAGAATAAAGCTCATTGTACGTAAGTATTCAATGGAAAAAGGCTTAAGGATATAGCTTTCAACCAGATAAGAGCATATAGAGGCAAGCGTCAGAACGAACGTTGTCGCTAATCCCATACCAATAGCGGTTTCCAGTTTTTTCGACACGCCCATAAACGGACATAAGCCAAGGAATTTAACCAGTACGAAGTTATTGACGAGAACGGTACCGATCAATAACAAAATATATTCGGTCATAATCAATGCATTATTTTGTAGTGAGTTGGCTATTATCCGGTTTTGTGTAACCAATAACAACCAGAGAAAGGTAAGGTTTTATCGCCGCACTATACAAAACTTGATGAGAATTGTCTTACGACACAGGCGTTTATTTGATGATTTTTTGTATAGAAACGGGATATATGTAATGCAAAAACGTAAAAAAGCCACGTTATATAACGTGGCTTTTCTGAATATGGCTCCCCCTGCGGGACTCGAACCTGCGACATACGGATTAACAGTCCGCCGTTCTACCAACTGAACTAAGGGGGAATCGCTTTGTGCGGCGAATATTACCGATCTGCCGGAAGGGTGTCAACGGGTAATATTGGAAAAAAATACACAAAAATTGCTTTACTTTTGTGTATCCCTTATCGGCTCTTGGGTGGGTTTACTTATCCACCAATTTTGTGGATAAGTGTGTTAATGAAATCTGGTTAACTTTAATTCCAGATGAAGATACGATTTTATGTGATTTATTATTACGAAGGTTTGTTGTCTAACTTTTTGAAAATAAATGAATTAATCAAAATATTCACAAGATGAATAAAATGTGTTCAAGTGATTGTTATTGCTCAAAACGGATAATTTCGCTTCAAACTGGGGAAAAGTAGTGGATTAAATTTTTGGAAAAATCGGAAAAGGGAGTTTTCAGGGAGGGGAATGTTAACAGAAATCGGAGACAGATACCAGAAGAAAAAAGTACAGGATTGGCGAAATCAGATAAATTACTGCTTGCATCAAATAAATTATCTTCGTCACAATATATCCTTCATACCTAATAATTTGGGTACAGCTGGTCGTATATGCCTGGAGGCTATTATGAGTAAAGAGTATGAATTGGTTTCGTCCTATCAGCCATCCGGAGACCAACCGACGGCAATCCAACAGTTACTTGACGGGCTGGATGCGGGGTTAGCCCATCAGACGTTATTGGGCGTTACCGGATCAGGTAAGACATTTACTATGGCGAATGTCATTGCTCAGTCTAAACGACCGGCGATTGTGTTAGCGCCGAACAAAACCCTGGCGGCACAGTTGTATGGAGAAATGAAGGCATTTTTCCCGAATAATGCGGTGGAATATTTTGTTTCTTATTACGATTATTACCAGCCTGAAGCCTATGTTCCGACCACCGATACCTTTATCGAAAAGGATTCATCGGTTAATGCTCATATTGAGCAGATGCGTCTGTCTGCGACGAAAGCACTGTTAGAACGCAAAGATACGATTATTGTTGCATCTGTCTCGGCTATCTATGGTTTGGGCGATCCTGACTCTTATCTGAAGATGATGCTGCACCTGCGTCGGGGAGATATTACCGATCAAAGGGCTATCGTGCGCCGTTTGGCCGAACTGCAATACACACGAAATGATATGACTTTTGAACGCGGTCAGTTCCGTGTGAGGGGGGAAGTGATTGATATCTTTCCGGCGGAATCCGATAGCGAGGCGGTCCGGATCGAAATGTTTGATGATGAAATAGAGACCATCAGTTTATTTGATCCGCTGACCGGTGCAATTATTCAACGTGATTTAGCCCGGTTTACCGTCTATCCGAAAACGCACTATGTTACACCTCGTGAGCGCATTCTGGATGCGATTGAAAATATCAAAGATGAGCTGGCTACCCGGCGTAACTACTTTCTTGAAAATAATAAACTGCTTGAAGAGCAGCGCATTTCACAACGTACGCAGTTTGATATTGAGATGATGAACGAGCTTGGCTTTTGTTCGGGAATAGAAAACTACTCGAGATTTCTCAGCGGTCGTGCTGAAGGAGAGCCGCCTCCGACGCTTTTTGACTATCTGCCTCATGATGGCATTTTAATCATTGATGAATCCCACGTGACTGTCCCGCAGATCGGTGCAATGTATAAAGGGGATCGTTCACGCAAGGAAACGTTAGTTGAATTCGGATTCCGTCTGCCATCTGCTCTGGACAATCGCCCGCTTAAATTTGAAGAATTTGAAGCCCTTTCTCCTCAGACGATATTTGTGTCCGCTACCCCGGGGAACTATGA
>JBNKRC010000239.1:0-3442 GCA_050296215.1 Vibrio sp.
GGGTCAACCCGGATGCGGTTAGTCCGGGAAATGGTCGGAGATTTTTTTGGCCGCGCGCCATTAACCAGTATTGATCCTGATGAAGTGGTTGCGATTGGTGCCGGCATTCAGGCGGACATTCTGGTCGGCAATAAGCCCGATTCTGAAATGTTGTTGCTGGATGTGATTCCGCTTTCACTGGGTATTGAAACCATGGGCGGATTAGTTGAAAAGATTATTCCGCGCAATACTACTATCCCGGTTGCCCGGGCGCAGGAATTTACCACATTTAAGGATGGTCAGACCGCGATGTCTATCCATACCGTTCAGGGTGAACGTGAAATGGTAGATGACTGCCGTTCTCTGGCCCGTTTTTCATTGAAAGGTATTCCGCCAATGGCAGCCGGGGCGGCTCACGTCCGGGTGACTTATCAGGTTGATGCTGACGGATTGTTGTCAGTTACCGCGATGGAGAAAAGCACCGGGGTTCAGGCCGAAATTCAGGTTAAACCGTCATATGGTCTGAACGATGAAGAAGTAACGCAAATGCTGAAAGATTCCATGACCTATGCCGAAGAGGATATGCGGACGAGGGCATTAGCGGAACAGCGTGTCGAAGCTGACCGGGTGATTGAAGGTCTGGTTTCGGCGATGCAGGCGGATGGTGATGAGCTGCTTAATGAGCAGGAACGCCAGCAGTTACTGGAAGCCATCGAGTCACTGATTAAATTACGTAATGGCGATGATGCCGATGCGATAGAGCAGGGTATAAAAGATACCGATAAGGCCAGCCATGACTTTGCATCTCGCCGGATGGATAAATCCATTCGTGCGGCGCTTGCAGGTCATTCTGTTAATGAAATTGAATAGAGAAAAGTAAAGATGCCAAAGATTATATTTTTACCTAATGACGATCTTTGTCCTGAAGGCGCAGTGGTTGAAGCTAAAGCTGGTGAGACGGTTCTTGATGTTGCACTGAACAACGGTATTGAGATTGAACATGCTTGCGAAAAGTCATGTGCCTGTACAACCTGTCATGTGATCATTCGGGAAGGTTTTGATTCTCTGGAAGAGAGTGATGAGCTGGAAGATGACATGCTGGATAAAGCCTGGGGACTGGAACCCGAGTCTCGTTTAGGCTGTCAGGCGAAAGTTGCGGATGAAGATTTGGTGGTTGAAATTCCGAAGTATACGCTTAACCATGCTGCGGAAGATCACTAATTTTATTGCTCAGTGATACAGAGTGATAGACGAACATAAACAAAGGCGTAGGATAACAAAATGAAGTGGATAGATTCTCGTGATATCGCTATCGAACTTAGCGAACAATATCCGGATGTAGATCCTAAAAATGTACGTTTTACCGATCTGCACCAATGGGTTATGGATTTGGATGATTTTGATGATGATCCGAATCACTCAAATGAAAAAATCCTCGAAGCCATTATCTTGTGTTGGATGGAAGAGCTGGATTAATCATTAAATGATGCTCCGAATGAACAAGTTGGGACAATAAACAGAAAAAAGCGGGCGTTTGTCCGCTTTTTTTATCAGGATGACATATTTGTTTCTGATAATGCAAAATCAATTAGTTAGGGTATATAAATAACACCAATCCGAATAATTAGTCAGTCAGAACAAATGAATATGATTGGTAAAAATCAATGGCGAAGATTACGCCAGCAATAGGCAAGGAGAAACCATGTCTGAAAAAATGTCAGTGTTCTTAACCCGTAAATCCGCTCCCGCACAGTGGGGAGAAAATGCAAGCCTCTCTTTCAATGAAAAAGGTGCGACTATCCATACCGGAGCGGGGCATACCAACCTTATCACGATTCAGAAAGCGGCCCGTAAATTAGATTCTCAGGGGTTACGTAATTTGGTTCTTTGCGGAGAAGGATGGGAGCTGGAAAGTATCTGGGCCTTTTACCAGGGTTACCGTGACGCAAAAAAACTGAATACCCTGATTTGGGATGTGCAGGACGAGTCTGCACAGGCTGAACTTGAGGCAAGAATCAAAGCGTCAGACTGGACCCGCGATATTATCAATAAAAGTGCGGAAGAGGTGGCTCCGCGTCAGCTGGCCACCATGGCGGCTGAGTTTATTAAAGGGCTTGCGCCGGAAAATGTCACCTACCGGATCGTGAAGGATAAAGATTTACTGACGGAAGGCTGGGAAGGTATTTTTGCTGTTGGACGTGGTTCGGAACGTACGTCGGCGATGCTTCAGCTCGACTACAACCCGACCGGTGATGAAAATGCACCGGTAGCGGTTTGCCTGGTTGGTAAAGGTATTACCTTCGATTCCGGCGGTTACAGCCTGAAACCGTCCAATATGATGACTGCAATGAAAGCGGATATGGGTGGTGCCGCAATGGTGACCGGTGGTCTTGGGCTGGCAGTTATGCGAGGACTGAATCAACGTGTTAAGCTGATTCTGTGTTGCGCAGAGAATATGGTATCGGGCCGGGCGCTGAAACTGGGTGATATTATTACTTATAAAAACGGTAAGACCGTTGAAATCATGAATACCGATGCGGAAGGACGCCTGGTGCTGGCCGATGGTCTGATTTACGCAAGCGAACTAAATCCACAGATGATTATTGACTGTGCGACATTAACCGGCGCGGCGAAAAATGCGCTGGGTAACGATTATCATGCCCTGCTCAGTTTTGATGAGAAGCTTTCTCATACCGCACTTACTGTGGCTAAACATGAAAACGAAGGGCTGTGGCCACTACCGCTGGAAGCATTCCACCGTGATATGTTGCCGTCGTCGTTTGCGGATTTATCCAATATTGCGACTGGTGACTATATTCCGGGTGCGACGACCGCGGCCGCATTTTTGTCATATTTTGTAGACAATTACCAGAAAGGTTGGCTACATTTTGATTGTGCCGCTACTTATCGTAAGTCGCCAAGTGATCGTTGGGCGGCAGGAGCAACCGGGACAGGTATCCGAACCCTGGCCGGACTACTGGCAAAGGTAGCCAAATAATATAAAGCATGTGGTCAACTCTGCTGTAAAAACATAACTATAAAAGGATAAATTTATGGCTCTGGAAAGAACATTTTCTATTATTAAGCCTGGTGCGGTTCACCGTAATCTGATAGGTGAAATTTATCACCGTATCGAAAAAGCGGGCCTTCATATCATCGCAGCGAAAATGGTTCACCTTAATGATGAACAGGCAAGCGGTTTTTATGCCGAACATGAAGGCAAAGAGTTCTTTGAAGAACTTAAACAATTCATGACGTCCGGCCCGATTATGGTGCAGGTACTTGAAGGAGAAGATTCGATTCGCCGCTACCGTGAACTGATGGGGAAAACCGATCCGGCCGAGGCGGCTTGTGGGACCATCCGGGCGGATTATGCCCTAAGTATGCGTTTCAATTCGGTACATGGTAGTGACAGCCCGGAATCGGCTGAACGTGAAATTGCTTTCTTCTTCCCTGATTCAGA
>JBNKRC010000240.1:0-3438 GCA_050296215.1 Vibrio sp.
GGCATATCAAGCAATTTCGCTAACTTGTCACGCTGACGCATTGAGTACACCATCAATGGTGAACCACCATCCATCCAGATCTGCTGATATAAACGGGCAACTTTAGGTGAACGAATGGGTAAAATCACGCCATGTAATAACGGACGCCAAACCCAAGGAGAAAGATCAATAACACGTGGGTCAGAAAGAAATTCAGCTAAAAACGCTTTCACTGCAGCAGGCGTTGCTGCTGCCGGTGTTCCCAAATTCACTAACAGTACACCTTGTTTTTTTGCTTGATACATCACGCCAGATCTCACCTATTCAGTAAAATAATCTTCAAAAATGCTATGCGTTACACTCTATCACGATTTTGAGTGAGAGCCGCGGCCGAATGAAAAAAATCCAGAGCCTCGAAAGACTCTGGATTTTAATCCGTCAAGATATCGATGGCTGATAGTCATCGATCAATGAAGGGATTATCCTAGTGCTTTTTCAATATCCGCACTCACTTCAGCAACCAGTTTCGTCCCATCCAATTGCAGATATTGGGTCTTTCCTGCTGCCGCTTCTTTACTGTAGTACTCAATCAGAGGTGCTGTCTGTTCATGATACACAGCCAGACGTGAGCGAACAGTTTCTTCTTTGTCGTCATCACGAATGACAAGCGCTTCACCTGTGACATCATCTTTGCCTTCAACTTTCGGTGGGTTATATACCACATGATAAGTCCGCCCGGATGGTAAATGAGCACGACGACCAGCCATACGTTCAACAATTACTTTATCCGCCACATCGAACTCAATCACATAGTCGATCTCAATCCCCATTGCTTTCAGACCATCCGCTTGAGGAATTGTCCGAGGGAAACCATCAAGCAAGAAGCCTTTCTCACAATCAGGCTGAGCAATTCGTTCTTGAATCAATCCCAGAATAATATCATCAGAAACTAACTGACCAGCATCGATAACTGCTTTGGCTTGCTTACCCAATTCAGTGCCGGCTTTAATTGCAGCACGAAGCATGTCACCGGTAGAAATCTGTGGAATACCATATTTCTCCATAATGAACTGAGCTTGTGTCCCTTTACCTGCACCTGGAGCACCCAGAAGAATGATGCGCATGTTTAATCCTCTTTAGAAAATGAAATGTTATACCGAAGCTCACCTGACATTCACTGTAATAAGTTTCGGTATAATTTCAGCAAAATTGCATAATTAGGCGTGCAAAATACACCCCTTCGCAACGACATTCAAGAGTCGCAGTCTACCACATAAATTTGTTTTCATTAGGTGGTACAACCTGTGATGATTCCCGGTTGGACTTATTTTAATGAAGGGATCGACCAACTCATTGAATATCAAGATGTTATTTATTACAAACAAAGGCCCGCCCAGGCGAGCCTCAATCACGGATAAGTAAATTACCCTTTTGCTAACAACTGATTCATCGCCGACAGGAATTGAGACGGATCTGCCATCGAGCCACGTTCAGCTAACATCGCCTGACCAAGAAGGATTTCAACCCAGCGACCAAATAGATCTTCGTCCGGCTCATCGGCCATACGTTTCACCAGAGCGTGTTCCGGGTTTAACTCCAGAATATATTTCACTTCCGGAGCTGCCTGACCGGCCGCTTCAAGCAGTTTCGCCATCTGCGTACCAATCTCAAAGTCATCCGTCACTACGACGGCCGGCGTCGCCGCCAGCTTAAACGTGGTCCGAACTTCTTTAACCCGGTCACCAAGGTAGTTTTTGGTGCGTTCAACGACGGATTTGAACTCTTCTTCCGTCTCTTTATGCTTCTCTTTTTCCTGTTCGTCCTCAAATTTGCTGAGATCTAAGCCCGCTTTGGTGATCGACTGGAACTGCTTCCCGTCAAACTCGGTCAGATAGTTCATCAGCCATTCGTCGATACGGTCGAACATCAGAATCACTTCAATGCCTTTGGCCTTAAACTGCTCCAGGTGAGGGCTGTTTTTCGCCGCAGCATAACTGTCTGCAGTCAGATAATAGATCTTATCCTGACCTTCTTTCATGCGATCGACATACGCTTTAAGGCCAACTGTCTGATCCGAAGATTCAACCTGAGTCGATGCAAAACGCAGCAAACCGGCAACTTTTTCTTTATTCGAAAAATCTTCAGCCGGACCTTCTTTCATGACTAGACCAAACTCTTTCCAGAATGACTGGTATTTTTCTTCATCGTTATTTGACATGCGCTCAAGCATTGTCAGTACACGTTTAGTACAGGCGCTACGCAGTGACTGAGTCACTTTGTTGTCCTGCAGAATTTCCCGCGATACGTTCAGTGGCAGATCGTTAGAATCGATTAAACCACGCACAAAACGCAGGTAAGACGGCATAAACTGCTCGGCATCATCCATGATAAATACACGCTGAACATACAATTTCAGACCACTTTTATGATCGCGGTTCATCATATCCCAAGGCGCTTTCGACGGAATATATAGCAAGCTGGTGTAGTCGTTTTTACCTTCTACTTTATTGTGACTCCAGACTAACGGCTCAGAAAAATCATGTGATACGTGTGAATAGAACTCTTTATACTCTTCATCATTAATTTCTGACTTAGAGCGAGTCCACAACGCTTCCGCTTTATTGATTTTTTCCCACTCTTTTTCGCCGGTCTCTTTCCCTTCTTCATCACGTTTGTGGGTCTGAATGTAAACCGGGATACCAATGTGGTCAGAGTATTTAGTTACCAGCTCTTTCAAACGCCATTCTGAAAGAAATTCTCCTTCGTCTTCACGCAGATGAAGAATGATATCGGTACCATGAGTATCTTTGGTAATTGACTCAATGGTATACTCCCCTTCGCCCTGAGAGTTCCATTGCACAGCTTGATCAACCGGTTCGCCGGCCGCACGGGTGCGTACTGTTACTGAATCGGCAACAATAAATGACGAATAAAAACCAACACCAAACTGACCGATCAATTGTGAATTTTTAGCCTGATCCTGAGAAAGATTAGCAAAGAACTCTTTAGTACCGGACTTTGCGATCGTACCAAGATGACTGATGACATCATCACGGGTCATACCGATACCATTATCGGAAATCGTAATCGTTTTATGCTCTGCATCGAATGACAGTTTGACATGAAGCTCGGCGTCACCTTCATACAGATTTGCATCGGTCAATGCTTTAAAGCGCAGTTTATCTGCCGCGTCAGAAGCATTCGAAATCAGCTCACGCAGAAAAATCTCTTTGTTGGAATAAAGAGAATGAATCATCAGATTAAGTAACTGTTTTACTTCAGATTGAAAACCACGAGTTTCTTTTTGATTTGCGGTTGTTTCGCTCATACTAGCTCCATAAGTACGTTTTTTGCCTAACCCTGACTTTGGGCCTGTGCAAACAATGTTGCTTTGCTAGTAAAATGTGGGTACGAAATACTAATTCAAGGCTTAACAAATTAAAAACAATGTTTTTTTGA
>JBNKRC010000241.1:0-3435 GCA_050296215.1 Vibrio sp.
GACGGCTGCGATCGATGCGGCTACATCATTGGTCGCATTAGACGAAGTCCGGGTTCAATACCTGGGTAAAAAAGGTGAACTCACAACTCAGTTACAGAATTTAGGTAAATTGCCGCCGGAAGAGCGCCGCGAAGCTGGTCAGGAGATCAACAAAGCGAAAGGTGCCGTTCAGCAAGCGATCGCAGCGCGTAAAGATGCGCTACAGGCCGCTGAGCTTGAGCAAAAACTGGCTGCAGAGACTATCGATGTTACTTTACCTGGTCGTCGTATTGAAAACGGTGGTTTGCACCCGGTAACACGCACTATCGAGCGTATTGAAAGTTTCTTTGGTGAATTAGGTTTTACTGTACAGTCCGGCCCGGAAATCGAAGATGACTTCCACAACTTTGATGCGTTGAATATCGCAGAAGATCACCCGGCGCGTACTGACCACGACACATTCTTCTTTAACCCTAAGCTGATGTTGCGTACTCACACATCCGGTGTTCAGATTCGTACCCTTGAAGAGAAGCAGCCACCGCTACGCTTCATTGCACCGGGACGTGTATACCGTAACGATTATGATCAGACTCACACACCAATGTTCCACCAGGTGGAAGGGATGCTGATTGATGAGAACGTAAACTTTGGTCATCTGAAAGGCATTCTGAACGACTTCCTGACCAATTTCTTTGAAGAAGAGCTTGAAGTGCGTTTCCGTCCTTCCTATTTCCCGTTTACCGAACCTTCTGCGGAAGTGGATGTGAAGCGTAAAAATGGTAAATGGCTGGAAATTCTGGGTTGCGGTATGGTGCACCCGAATGTGCTGCGCAGCGTTGGCATTGATCCTGAAAAATACTCCGGTTTTGCTTTCGGTATCGGTATTGAACGTTTAACCATGCTTCGTTACGGCGTGAACGATCTGCGTGCGTTCTTTGAAAACGATCTTCGTTTCCTTAAACAGTTTAAGTAATTCAGGGGCAGTACATAATGAAATTCAGTGAATCATGGCTTCGTGAGTGGGTAAACCCTGCGGTTACGACTGACGAACTAACACATCAAATTACCATGGCTGGTCTTGAAGTTGACGATGTAATTCCGGCAGCGGGTCAGTTCAGCGGTGTTAAAGTTGGTCACGTTGTGGAATGTGGTCAGCATCCGGACGCAGACAAACTGCGCGTAACGAAAATTGATGTCGGCGAAGACGAGTTGCTTGATATCGTCTGTGGTGCGCCAAACTGCCGCCAGGGGCTAAAAGTTGCAGTTGCAACCGTCGGTGCGATACTGCCTGGCGACTTTAAAATTAAGAAAGCCAAACTACGTGGCCAGCCGTCACACGGTATGCTGTGTTCGTTTTCAGAACTTGGTATCGATGTTGAGTCGAACGGCATTATCGAACTGGTGCAGGATGCTCCGATCGGAACGGCTATCCGCGATTTTCTGGCGTTAGATGACGTAACGATCGATGTGGATCTGACCTCTAACCGTGCCGACTGCTTCAGCCTGCGTGGTATGGCACGTGAAGTGGGTGTTTTAAATCGTATGGATGTGGCTCAGCCTGCCTGCGATGCGGTTGCGGCAACCATTGAAGATGTTGCTTCTATCGAAGTAAAAGCTCCGGACGCATGTCCGCGTTATTTAGGTCGTGTAGTCAAGAATATTAATGTTGCAGCAGAATCACCACTCTGGATGCAGGAAAAACTGCGTCGTTGTGGCATTCGCTCTATTGACCCTGTGGTTGATGTGACTAACTATGTTCTGCTTGAACAGGGACAGCCAATGCACGCATTCGATTTGGCGAAAATTGAAGGCGGTATCGTGGTTCGTATGGCGGAACAGGGTGAAAAACTGACTCTGCTTGACGGCTCAGAAGCTGAGCTGAACGACAATACCCTTGTTGTTGCAGACCACAACCAGGCATTGGCGATTGCCGGTATTTTTGGTGGCGAAGGTTCTGGCGTAAATACAGAAACCAAAGACGTATTACTTGAGTGTGCGTTCTTTGCACCTGATGCCATTCGCGGTCGTGCGCGCAGCTATGGTCTTCACACTGACTCTTCAATGCGTTATGAGCGTGGCGTGGATTATGCGTTGCAGGCCAGTGCGATGGAACGTGCTACTGAGCTGTTAATCAGCATTTGTGGTGGTGAAGCAGGTCCGGTTGTGACGGTTGAATCTGACACAGATTTACCAAAACCAAACCGTGTTGCGCTACGCCGTACTAAATTAGACAGCTTGTTGGGTCATGAAATCGCATCGGATGAGGTTGTGGAAATTCTGCAACGTCTTGGTATGTCGGTAGAAACCACTGAAGAAGGATGGATTGCGGAAGCTCCGACCTGGCGTTTTGATATTGCGATTGAACAGGATCTGATTGAAGAAGTCGGCCGTATCTATGGCTATGACAATATTCCGAATCAGGCTCCGGTTGCCGCACTTTCGATGAACGACCATAAAGAAGCGAATCTTCCGCTTTCCCGCGTTCGCAATCTGTTGGTGGATCGCGGTTACCATGAAGCGATTACCTACAGCTTTGTTGAACCGGATCAGCAGAAGCTGGTGGTTCCTGATGTTGAACCTTTAATCCTGCCAAACCCGATTTCGGCAGATATGTCTGCGATGCGTTTAGGACTGATTCAGGGTCTGTTGAATACTGTCGTTCGTAACCAGAAACGTCAGCAGCCACGCGTGCGCATGTTTGAGTACGGTTTACGTTTTATTCCGGATGCAAGCGCTGAAAATGGCGTTGCTCAGGATGCGATGCTGGCCGGTGTGATTGCAGGCCCCCGTTCTGAAGAACACTGGAATCAGGAATCTTCAACCGTAGACTTCTTCGATATGAAGGGTGACCTGGAAGCGGTACTTGAACTAACTGCAAATGATAAAGCCTTTACATTTAGTGCGACTAAGCATCCGGCACTTCATCCGGGGCAGGCTGCGGCAATTCTGCTGGAAGGTAAACCGGTTGGTGTAATTGGTACCGTTCATCCTGAACTTGAACGTAAGTTTGGTCTGAATGGCCGTACAGTTGTGTTTGAGATTGAATGGGCCGCAATCAGCACGAAAGTGATTCCGGAAGCGGCTACCGTTTCTAAGTTCCCGTCAAACCGTCGCGATATCGCCGTTGTGGTGGACGATGCTGTTGCATCAGGTGACGTAATCAGTACCTGTTTATCTGCCGGTGGTGAGCTGCTTACCGACGCTTCTTTATTCGATGTTTACGTTGGTAAAGGGGTTGAAGAAGGTAAGAAGAGTCTGGCGATTGCGCTTACATTGCAGTCGGCTGACCGTACCCTGGAAGAAGCTGATATTGCTGCCAGCGTCAGTGCAGTGGTGGAAGCGCTTGCGGCAAGCCATGCAGCAACATTACGTGAATAATATTTGTGACTATGCCATGTAGTTACAGATAGAATAAGCGGCAGCAGGTTATAATATCTGCTGCCGTAAACCGGATTC
>JBNKRC010000242.1:0-3434 GCA_050296215.1 Vibrio sp.
CTGGTATTTATCAATGGCACGCGCACTCGCCGAGTTTACTACATTTGATCTGCTGGAAACGGAACAGGATCCAAAAATTGTTAATGCAAAAAGCGTTAATTATCTTTCATTAGAATTTCTGATTGGCCGGCTAACCGGTAATAACCTGCTGAATATGGGTATTTATGAGCAAATAAATGAAGCGATGGCTGAATTTGGTCAGAGCCTGTCTGATTTGTTGGAAGAAGAGCGGGACCCATCACTGGGTAATGGTGGTTTAGGCCGTCTGGCTGCATGTTTTATGGATTCACTGGCTGCTCAGGAATATCCGGCTGTCGGTTACGGTCTGCACTATGAATATGGCTTATTTAAGCAGTCATTTGAAGACTGCCATCAACGTGAAGCGCCTGATGCTTGGTGTGGCGTTGAAGGCTATCCATGGGAAGTTGCCCGCCCTGAGTTAGCTCAGGAAATCGGCTTTTACGGCCACGTTGAAAGTTATCAGGAAAACGGCGTGGAAAAACGTGTCTGGGTTCCTGGAATGACAGTTAAGGCGATGCCTTGGGATATCCCGGTCGTTGGTTATAATAGTGCCACGGTGTATCCGCTGCGCTTATGGGAATGCCGCGCCATTGCGCCATTTTCACTTGAGAGCTTCAACAACGGGAACTACTTTGAAGCACAACACTCGCTAATTGATGCGGGTAACATTACCAAGGTGCTTTATCCCAACGATAACCACGAAAAAGGTAAAACATTGCGTCTGATGCAGCAATATTTCCACAGTGCTGCATCTATCCGGGATATTTTGCGTCGTCATGAAGAAGCGGGATTTGATTTAAAAGATCTGCCTAAACATGAAACTATCCAGCTTAATGATACTCACCCGACAATCGCGATTCCTGAATTAATGAGAATTTTCATTGATGAGCGCGGGATGGAATGGGCCGAGGCATGGGCGATTTGTAGCAAGACATTTGCTTATACTAACCACACCCTGTTGCCTGAAGCTCTGGAGACCTGGAGTGAGTCGCTGATTATGCGCCTGCTCCCACGTCATATGGAAATTATTTACCAGATTAACCATAACTTCCTGATTGAAGTTCGCGAAAAATGGCCGGGTGATGTGTCTAAACAACAAAAACTTTCTATTATTCAGGAAGGTTTTCACCGCATGGTGCGTATGGCGAACTTATGTGTTGTTGGTTCATATGCGGTTAATGGGGTGGCAGCGTTGCACTCTGAATTGGTTAAGCGCGATTTGTTCCCTGAATTCAATGAGCTGTATCCGACCCGTTTAAAAAATGTAACGAACGGGATTACGCCTCGCCGCTGGCTGAAGTTTTGCAACCCGGGATTGTCTGAACTGATCACGGAGAAGATTGGCGATCACTGGCCTAAAGATCTCGATCAGTTACAGAATATTGCGAAATATGCTGATGATGCTCAGTTCCAGAAGCAATTTATGGCGGTTAAAAAGGAAAACAAACAGCGTCTGGCCGACTGGGTCTCTAAAAATATGGGGATTGAGCTAAACACTGACGCAATTTTTGACGTGCAAATCAAACGATTACATGAATATAAACGCCAGCATCTGAATATGCTGCATATTTTGTCTCTGTACCATCGTCTGATTCATAATCCTGATTTCGATATGGTTCCGCGGGTATTTATATTTGGTGCAAAAGCGGCTCCCGGCTATTACCTTGCTAAAGAGATCATTTATGCAATCAATAAGATAGCTGAGAAAATTAATAATGACCCCCGGGTTAACCACAAACTTCAGGTTGTCTTTTTACCTGATTACCGGGTTAGCATTGCGGAAATGATTATTCCTGCTGCAGATGTATCGGAACAGATTTCGACTGCTGGTAAGGAAGCTTCAGGTACCGGTAACATGAAAATGGCACTCAATGGTGCTCTGACTATCGGTACGATGGATGGAGCAAACGTTGAGATCCGCGAAGAAGTGGGTGATGAGAATATCTTTATCTTTGGCCTGGAAGTCGATGAGGTTGAACAGCTATATCATCATGGCTACAATCCGTTCGATTATTACAATGCCGATGCATTACTTATGGCTTCTCTGGATCTGCTTACTGGCGAAGAATTTACACCGGGTGAACCAGGTAAGCTTAAAGCAACTTATGACAGCCTGTTAAATGGCGGCGATCCATACCTCGTTCTGGCTGATTTTGCCTCTTATGTGGATGCACATAATAAGATCGATCAGGCATACCGTGATCAGGCGGGCTGGGCCAAAAAGGCCATCCTCAATACCGCACAAATGGGTAAATTCAGTTCAGACCGAAGTATTCGGGATTATGTGAACAATATATGGAAACTTGAATCTGTCCATCGTTAGTCAGATACAAAGTTGGGCGGGGAGATTATCTCCCCGCCCGTTTATGTCTAGGAGACAGAAATGGGACTTCAACAACAGGCATTACGGCACGTCGCTCGTCTTGCCGGTATTGCTCCAAATTATATGGATATGTGGGGAAAGGAAACATCGGCTCAAAATGAGACGATTACTCATCTCCTGAGTTCACTGGGTTATGATACTTCCAGTGATGAGGCCTTGCTTCAATCTGCTAACAAAAAACACAAGAAGGACATTCTGGATTCTGTTGTCATCGTATACCAGAACCAACCGATAGAAATCGAATTATTTTTAGGCCTTAGTGCGCGGGCCAGTGATTTTAAATGGCAGTTGGAAGCAGAATCCGGTGAAAACTACTCCGGATATCTGCAATCGCAGATCGTCCGTGATGACCGTGAGAATGGCGGATCGCTGGCTTTTTTAATTCCGGCTGATCTTCCACTTGGATATCATAAGTTATCTATAGTGCGTAAGCGGCGTAAAAAACCTTATCTGGCCACGCTCATTATTGCCCCTCAGCAATGCTATAAGCAACCCGAATTACAACAGGGTAAAAAGTTATGGGGGCCGAGTGTTCAGTTATATACCTTACGTACTGAACATAACTGGGGGATCGGAGATTTTGGTGATCTCAAGCAATTAGTTGCTGAAATGGCCAGCCGCGGGGCGAACTTTATCGGCCTGAACCCCATTCATGCTCTTTTCGCAGCGAACCCGGAAGGCGCCAGCCCTTATAGTCCGTCGTCACGCCGCTGGCTGAATATCCTTTATCTGGATGTCAGTTCGATTCCTGAATTTGCTTTGTGTACACAGGCTCAGCAACTGGTGGGAAGCCCTGAATTTCAACGCTCTCTTGACGAAGCCCGGGCTACTCACTGGGTGAATTATTCGTTGGTTTCTCAACTTAAAATGCAGGTTTTACCGCTACTGTTTACCGAATTTAAAGCACGCCATTTAGATAATCTTAGCGAAAGAGGGCTGGAGTTCTGGGAATTCGTAGAACAAGGTGGTGAAAGTTTGCTGGCCCAGGCCGCGTTTGATGCGCTTCATAGTGAATTACATCAACAAGATG
>JBNKRC010000243.1:0-3405 GCA_050296215.1 Vibrio sp.
AACCCCCTGGGAGGCTGTCTGCCCATGCTGCTGCAGATTCCTGTCTTTATAGCGCTCTACCAGGGGCTTATGAATTCAATTGAACTGCGCCATGCTACGTTTATTCCATTTTGGATCAATATATTTTCGGTTGGGCAGATCCGATAAATCTTCGAAAGTATTCTGCCGGGAAAAAATATGAGCTGAAACGTTATCAAGAACAATGATGTCGAAAGGTAGCTGAACGCTTTTCAGCATCAACAGGCTACGTTCATCATCATTATCGAAACGAAACAAATGCAGTCTGTCACCGCTCTGTTTTTCCCAGTTTGAGATAACATTAAGCGACATTGTATCTTCCCATAGGTAGATATTCAGATCATTCGCTTTGGTTATTGAGGGAATGGTCATAATGATAAAAAACGGAATGTAAATCAGGTGTTTCATCGCGATAACACAATTCCCTTATTGAGTAGAAAGCGCCGGCAATAATGATAGCCACCAGTGTGAGCATGTCATCAGACGGCAACTTAATAGTATTGGTTATTGTAAAATTAATGCAACACGCTGTCAGCTTGATGTTATTAAATTGCTGGTGTTGTCTTAATTATATTTAACCTGTGTTGGTTTCACATTCTCAATAGGATAACAGCCCAGCACTTTTAAGTGTTTGGTTAATTGGGTTAATTCTGCCAGCACCTGTTGCATTTCTTCGGAATCAAGATGAGCTTCTAAATCAACATAAAACATTTCTTCCCATGGATTGCCGATAATCGGACGGGATTCTAATTTTGTCATGTTGATGCCGAAACGCTGTAATACCAACAATGCGGATACCAGTGAACCGGCCTGATGAGATGTCGACATTATCAAAGTTGTTTTAGCCGGGATTTGTTTGGACACTTCAACCGGCTTACGGGCTACGACAATAAAGCGGGTATGGTTTTCAGCCTGGTTGGCGATGTTGCCCAGAATTGGCTGCAGGCCGTAAAGTTTACCGCTGGAAGAATTGCCAATTGCAGCGACATCCGGACGGTTAAGTCCTTGTACTTTTTTCATGGCGTCGGCAGTACTGACACAAGATTCTAATTTGACATCTTTTAAGTGACTTAAAAATTCACTGCATTGCTGGTGTGGCTGAGGATGAGAATATAATACTTTAATATCTTCAACACTGATGTCATCCGTTGCCAGCAGACAGTGCTCTATCGGCAGAGTCAGTTCACCGACGATGTATAACGTTGTGTGCTGGAGCAAATCATAAACTTCATTGATTGAACCAGAGCTGGTATTTTCAATCGGAAGGACACCATAGTCAGCGTGGCCGGATTCAACTTCTTTGACCACCCCTTTAAACTGATCGCAATTTAATTCGATCAAATCCATGTTTTTGCGGCTGAAGTATTCCCGGGTTGCAAGATGAGAGTAGGAGCCGGGTGAGCCTAAATAGGCGACTCTGGCGTGTGGTTTACGGCTTTGCGGATTGGCTAAATTTTGCAGATAAGCTTGTTGAAGCAATACGGAGTCTTCAATAATAGTGTGGAAGATTTTTGTGATGTACGGAGCATCCAGTTGATATTTGTCTTTACCATTATTAATCAGTTTGACTAAGAGTTGCTGTTCCCGGTCCGCATCCCGCACCGGCTTTTCTGTTTCGATTTTGCTTTTTGCTACTTCAATACTGAGTTTACGGCGTTCGGATAACAGGCTAAGAAGGTTATCGTCTAATTCGTTGAGTCTAAGGCGAATTTGTTCTAGAGAGTATTTCTGACCAGTCATAGCATTATCCGTGTCTTAAAGTGCAAGTTTTGTGAGTAAAGTATAAGTGGCTTGATGATAGTCGTAATTTTCAGTTTTTTAAACAAATAACCCGTGTGGTACTTAAATTAAGGGTAAAAAAATAGCGCCTTACGGCGCTATTCCCTGAACTGGTATTATTCCTCTTCTTCTGCTGCAAACACCATGGCTTTGTCAGCCCTGCGTGCTTCTGGTTTGTGGCGTAGTTTATTGAGCTGGCGTTCTAGCTTTTGCTCGACCTCATTGATTGCCACGTAGAGGTCTTCATTTTGTGCTGATGCAACAAGTTGTCCTTTTGGTATTGAAATTACAGCTTCAAATTTTTTCTGTTTATTTGGCTCTTCGCTAAAACTTGCCTGACAGCCAATAATGTCTACTTGCCATTTTTCTAATTTTTTTAATTTCCCTTCAATATGGTCGCGAATTGCAGAGGTGACTTCGATGTTTTTACCAGTAACGTTTACTTTCATATAGCTTTTCCTCTGTTGCTACCCCTCATGGGTTAACTTCAGATTACCTGTTTAATGATAAAAAAATGTGACAAACATCACATTAACTGGCGTTATTTTCCCTGCGAATGATAAACGTGATCATTTGCAGAAACATGGAGGTTTTTTGCTAAAAAGTACTTGAGTTTGTATCCGGATTAGGTAAATTGGTGTTGAAGTCTTGCTAAAAAATCACTTGTTTTTTAGTGATTTATTACGACCTTAATATTTAGACCTGTCATTTTTTCTATTCTGCTATCAAGATCATCACGCTTAAGTTTTTTACTTTCCGGCGCTTTTTTCATCAGGTTGTTTTTTTTGAAGTAATAAAAAACGCCTCACAAGTTAAGATGAGGCTTTCTGACTCTTTATTTCGGTCAATCAAAATTTTGGTCAATCAAAGCGGATTGAGCTGAATGAGTTTTTCAGTATGTTCTATTGCCTCGGTCAGTCCTAATTTTTGATAAGCCGCTAATTCTATTTTTAATGACCGGCGTGCCGCTTCTGTATCTGGGTAAGATTTTTGCAGTTCCTGGCTGCGCTCAACCGCTGCAATCCATGCTTCCCGGCGCAGATAATAATCGGCTACTGCCAGCTCATAATCGGCCAGGCGGTTTTTCAGCGCATGCATTCTCAGTTTTGCATCGCTGGCATACTGGCTTTGCGGATATCGTTGTAACAGTTTTTTGAAATCATTAAACGCAGATTTTACGGGGGCAGGATCCCGATCACTTCGATCAATGCCAAATACGTCATGCATCATGCTTGAATCCTGAGCCATGTAAGTCAGACCTCGCATGTAAAGTACCCAGTCCATCTTTTCGTGGGTCGGGTTCAGCCGCATAAAACGGTTGATTGAAGCCAGAGTCAGGGCCCAGTCCTGATTTTTGTAATAAGCAAAAATTAAATCAAGCTGGACTTGTTGAGAATAAGCCCCAAATGGATAGCGGGAATCAATCGCTTCCAGTTTTTCTATCGCGGTTGTCCAACGTCCGACTTCTAAAGATTGTTGTGCTTCAGCATAGAGGTCGGAAGCGGGAATGTCTGGAATAGTGGCTTTGTTGCTAGAGCAGCCGCTCAACAAAGCCAGCGTCAGTAATCCAGTGATTGCGCTATATTTCATATCAGAAGTGATTTCCTA
>JBNKRC010000244.1:0-3397 GCA_050296215.1 Vibrio sp.
AGAGGCATGAACCACTTTGCTGTTTTCAGATACGCTTCCATCTGGGAAGCCGGCCAGCGGATAGGTAGTGCTCAGGTCACTGGCCTGGCTTATATCACCAGAGTAATACAGAGCAATGTCACCACTGACCAGCGCAGGAGCCTGATTGACGCCAGATCCGGCGGCCGGATCACTCGCCGAGCTACAGGTAACAGGATCAACGACCGGAGTGGTATCCGAAGAGAGCGTATAGAGCACATCTGTCAGCTCATAATCAAACGTTTCTTTGATGTCCAGATGGAAAGGATTTGCTACACTTGTCAAATCAACCGCAGTAGCGCCACTAAATGGAGCTAAGCAGTTTACCGGTACGGCAACCGTTTCCCAGTTCCCGCCCCCCGCCAAAGCACTGGCTAATGAAATACTGCTCCTGACCGGCCATTCATTATCAATAGATACCGTGATTGCTGATGGAACTGCGCTTTTTGCCCGCATCTTAAACTCGATAAAACCAGATTTGTATTTCGACAAATCTAGTGGCGTATCGGATTTAAGCATAAACATGCCGCTACCATTCCCTGAAACCTGAATGTCAGCGGTGTCATTAGTACCATTATTGTTGATCAATACACCACCAATGCTCTGCATCGAAACCTGATCACTACCCAAAGCCTGAATTGCCCAGCCATCTTTTTCCGACTGCAGCCAAGGGGCCGTTTCAACATTTTTATTGATGCCAAACAACACTGTAGTCGCACTGGCGTCTACATCCTGATGAGTGATAGACTTTTCATAATTGCAGCCAGAAGCCATGACGGACATAGCCGATACAATCATTAACTTGTTTTTTAGTTCCATTAATTCTGCTCTCTTCTAGATATTACACGTCCATAAAAGTTAGTCATGTTTTACTATTCGTATGGAATAAACTTTACACTACGATATTTAGCATACACAGGACTTCCATTATAATAACTTGGTGGAAAATTAGGGTTAGCACTAATCCAGTTATTAATAAATAACTGCATGTAACTGGTAACAGAAGAATTAACTCGTCTAACCTGAATCCATCGATTTTCTCTTTTGCTAAAAACTTCCCAAGTAACTCCATATTCATCAATAGAGAAAGCGTATTTCTCCATATCCCAAATAGACATTCCGTACTTACCTAAATATATATCCTGAGGTGACTGTCTGCCCTGAATCCATATATTGGTATGTAGTAAATTTGTGCCTCCCATTAATTCAATATCTACTTCATAATGGCTACTGGCACCGGATTCCCCGGTGTAAGTAAAAAATGAGCTAATCGTTCCCGGAACCGCACCGGCTTGCATTTCGACTTCATACCTTCCCCGCCGCGTGTAGTTATCCGTTCTCATCTCAGCACAGCTTTTGAAGCCAAAATCCGATTTGGCATGCAGAATCAATAAATTAGACTCACTCCATACATTACTTGATAACCATGTACAATCAAATTCGCTGCCATCATTTCGCCAACCATCTGAAACATACCAACTCATGTTTTGCCAATAGAATGCGTATGCAGGAAAAGTACTAATCAGAGCTAGTAAAGCCGCAAAAAAAATTTTTAATTTCATTAAATTCTCCGTACATATAAACAATGAGTTAGTTACATAACTTTGTAGCCGAAGCCTTGTATCGTTTTTTTCATTCTAATGACATTTCAATTGATAATTCTACTGACTTTTGTAGAAATCCCATGGCAGCGTTACTTGAAAAACATGGAAAATCGAATACAGTCACAAAGCAATCTGCACTATGAAATATTTCATAACGTTATTAAGCCGTAATGTATAAACATCTTTAAATGAACGAATATATAGATAGAAATTTACATTAAGTCACAGATTTAAAAATACCTCTTGCAATATTATTTACTATGTCGTTTGATATTTACTCACATTAACACATATATTAATTACCAAGTTATATATAATTCACTTCTAACATTTTATTTCCTTGAGGTTAAAATGAAGATATTTCGATTAAATGCACTGGCAGTGATTAGCTGTAGTGTTATTGGAATAAGCGGATGTGCGCCGGATACGGCAACACATAACATCGCAGAATCAAAAAATTCAGAGCAACCAGGTGAAAATCTAATTACGAATGGAAATTTTTCTAACGGTACTGATGGATGGTGGGCAGCTGGTGCCACTCTGGGTGCCCCAGAACAAAAAGGATGCATCACGTTTACAAACCAGGGACAAAATCCATGGGATGTTATATTAGGGCAATCAGGCTTAGCGCTGCAAAAAGGACAAACGTACAAAGTTGATTTTTCTGCAATGGCAGAGAAGAACACCACCGTGAAAACATTAGTGCAACATGATGGTGCTCCGTATACCAGCTACATGCTGAAAGATACATCATTAACACCTGAGTTTAAGCATTTTGCCTATCAGTTCAAATCTTCTGCAAACGATGACAAAGTCCAGTTTCAACTCCAGTTGGGAACGCAAAAGCCCACCACCGTCTGTGTTAAAGATGTCTCATTAATCGGCCCTAAATACGTCAAAGTTGCTCAAATAGACAAAGTCAGAGTTAACCAGGTCGGCTACTTTCTGAACGCAGAAAAACATGCAACTATTGCGACAGATAAGCAAACACCTTTAAACTGGCAACTACTGGATGCAAATAACCAGATTGTAGCGTCAGGAAAAACCACACCATTTGGTATGAATGACGCCTCGGGCGAGCTGGTCCAAATTGTAGATTTTAGTGCGGTCACCAGTCCGCTTGAAAAAGCGCGCCTGGTTGTAGACGGGAACGAAAGCCATCCTTTTGATATCAGCGACAGCATCTATAAAAAAATGAAATATGATGCACTTTCATTTTTTTATCAGCAACGCAGTGGTATAGACATCGATGCGGAATACGTTCAGCGTCCGGATCTGGCCAGACCTGCCGGACATAAACCAGAAATTACGACCTGCTTTAATAAAACAGATGCAAAAGGTAATGCATGGCCGGGATGTAACCTTTCATTAGATGTGACCGGCGGATGGTATGATGCCGGTGACCAGGGAAAATACGTGGTCAATGGCGGTATCTCGGTATGGACATTAGTCAACTACTACGAAAGAGAAAAGTTAACTTTAGCTCAGCAATCAAGCGCATTTGAAGACGGACAGGTAAAAATTCCGGAAAATGGCAATCAGTACAATGACCTGCTGGATGAAGCTCGCTGGATGATGGATTTCATGTTAGCCATGCAAGCCCCGCAAGGCAGTTCTGTGTGGGTTCCTGTCGGAGATCAGAGCAAACAATTAAGTAATTTGGCACTTACAGAAATCGACGCCAGCGGTATGGTATTCCATAAAGTTGCCGATGATTCCTGGACGGGTATGCCTTTACCTCCACATCTGGATCCTAAAGACCGTTATCTGAGCTA
>JBNKRC010000245.1:0-3340 GCA_050296215.1 Vibrio sp.
CGACCGCTCTGGGCGGTATTTTTAAATCAAATTCGGCCACCCGCTCCGAATTTTTACACGGACTGCGTTAATCTAATATATTGATTTAAAAATAAAAAAGGCATCCACATTCGGATGCCTTTTTTATGTCAGTTGTTAATTATAACGCTTCGCCTGGTATCTGAAGCATTTCATTACCTTCTGTCATCCGGTTAATGCTATTCTGTATCAATTAAACCGCACAAACGGATGATAAGGTTATATAAGTGCAATACGTAAAGATTAATCAGGTGATTGCCGAGCAGATAGAACAGGGTATGCTCGAACCCGGCCAGAAACTTCCTTCGGAAAGAAAACTGGCGGAATCGTTTGATACCACCCGGGTGACGTTACGCGAAGCGCTTTCACTGCTTGAAACGGAAGGCCTTATCTACCGTGAAGATCGTCGCGGATGGTTTATCTCTTATCCCAGATTGCGCTTGGATCTGACCGCCTGCGATGACTTTACTCAGTCTGCCTCGGCACAGCAGCGCAAGCCGTTGGTTAAAACATTACTGCGTAAAACCAGTCTGGCAAATAAAGCCGCTACTCAGTTGCTCAGTCTCAAACCGTTCAGTGAGGTTCATCAGCAAGATCAAATATTCATGCTGGAAAATCGTCCGGTCTGTTTTGCGACTTATTGGATAAGCAGTGACCATTTCAACCACTTTTTTGCTGAAGAATTTGATCAGGGCGTCATCAGCCGTTGTACTGAGCACTATGGGGTGAACATCGACCGGGTGGAATACCGGGTGACGACAACAGCTTTGCTTGGTGATATTTGTCAGTTATTACATGCGACACCGGGTACACCGGCGCTGGTGGTGACACGCAGGTTCTACAATGCTGAAGATAACGTGGTTCTGGCCGAAGTGATGCACTGGCGGCATAACGCGATACAAATTGAGTCAGAAACATTTAGTTAAGCTTCTGAAAGTGGCAGATGTCATCTCATTGAGACCGGGCAAAGACGTAACCCGTTGTTTGTGCTAAGATCCTGGGAAATTAAAATCTTACATACATGACATCATGAGACATCTACGTACTACCATTCATCCGGACATCTCTTCACTGAATAACCTGGCCACAATTACCCGACATGCCACCCGGGCCATTGTGCTGGATCAAAGTGATATTCTGTTACTCTATACTGAACGTTATGACGATTACACTTTACCCGGCGGCGGATTAAATTCCGGTGAAGATCCTATCGCAGGAATGATTCGGGAATTGCAGGAAGAAACCGGTGCGGGCAATATCTGCCGGATTGAGGGCTATGGCATTTATGAAGAGTTTCGTCCCTGGCATAAAGATAATGCAGAAGTCATGCATATGATTTCTCACTGCTATACCTGTCAGATTGATCGTGAACTGGGAGAAACGAATTTTGAATCCCATGAAATAAATAATGGAATGACGCCGAAATGGGTGAATATTCATCAGGCGATCGCGCATAACGAAGTCACTATGGCACATAGTGGTAAGAAAGGTTTAAGTATCGAAAGAGAAACTTTTTTGTTGCGCAAAATTGTTCAGGAATTTGATTTGTAAAAATAATTTTCTACGGTGTATGTGGTTGTTTTTGGAACTTAGCTCAATGAGTCATTGTCTTTTATCTGAGACTTGGCTTCAGGAAGAGATAAACAGAAATAAGGATAAGTTATGGTGACATTTCGGCGGTTGATTCTTGGGTTACTTATCGGGGCGGTAAGCTGCACCTCTTATGCTAAAGTGATCGAAACTTCGCATTTGGTCGGGTTTGGTACGGCTAAATATCCTGATGGTTTTAAGCATTTTGATTATGTGAATCCTGATGCCCCTAAATATGGCAAAGTGACGTATGGACAAGTCGGTACTTACGATAACTTTAACCGTTACGCATCACGCGGGGTAGCTGCCGCAGCTTCAGGCGAGCTGTATGATACCCTGATGTTTTCTCCCAGCGACGAAATCGACGCTTACTATCCTCTGATTGCCCAACATATCCGTTATTCTGATGATTACTCCTGGATGGAGCTGACGATTAATCCGGCGGCCAGGTTCCAGGACGGCGTACCAATAACCGCTCATGATGTTGAATTTACCTTCCATAAATTTATGACCGAAGGGGTTGCGCAATACCGTGTTTATTATAAAGCGGTGAAGTCGGTTAAAGCTCTGGATGATCATACGGTGCGGATCGAAATGTCCACACCGGATCGGGATAAGCTGTTCAGTCTGGCAGAAAACACCCGAGTACTGCCCAAGCACTTCTGGAAAGATAAAAACCTTTCGGAGCCGTTGAGTGAACCTCCGGTGGGAAGTGGTCCCTATAAGGTGATTGATTATCAGCCGGGTCAGAGCGTGACATACGGGCTTGATGATCATTACTGGGCCAAAGATCTTCCGGTGAATGTGGGTAGGAATAACTTCAAACAGGTTCAGTATGATTATTACCGGGATGACACGGTAATGCTGGAGGCCTTTAAGGCCGGAGAATATGATCTGCGTGTAGAAGGTCAGGCTAAATTCTGGGCGAACTCATACACAGGGAGAAATTTCGATCTGGGATACATTAAAAAAGAAGCCATTCCTCATAACAATCCGGCCGAGACTAAGGGATTTGTATTTAATACCCAACGATCGGTATTCAGTGACCCTAAAGTCCGGGAAGCGCTGAATTATGCGATGGATTTTGAGTGGATGAACAAGAATATGTTCTATGATCAGTACACTCGGACCAGAAGCTATTTCCAGAATACCGAATTTGAAGCCAAAGGTTTGCCGGACGAAGCGGAAAAAGCGGTGTTGGCACCTTTCAAAGATCAGATCCCGGCACGGGTTTATACTCAGGAATTTCAGCCGCCGGTCACCGATGGCAGCGGCCGTATCCGTAAACAGCTGAGAGTGGCGTTCAAGTTATTCAAAGAGGCGGGATGGGAAGTGAGAAATAAGGTGATGACCAATGTTAAAACCGGTCAGCCGCTTACCTTTGAACTGTTGATTTACAGTCCGACCACCGAACGTATTGCGATTCCGTTGCAGAAAAACCTGAAACTGCTCGGTATTAATATGGAAATCCGCTCAGTGGACACCACACAATATATCAAACGGTTACGTGATCGCGATTTTGATATGGTGTCTTCTTCTTATGGTGCTAATCCATATCCGAGTCCTAATCTGATGATCCAGTGGAATTCGCATTTTATTGATTCAACCTACAATACGGCAGGGGTACAAAGTCCGGTGGTTGATGCGCTGACGGAAGAGATTGCTGCGAATCAGGCGCATCCCGAAAAGCTCAAAGCAATTGGTCGCGCATTTGACCGGGTGTTGCAGTGGA
>JBNKRC010000246.1:0-3293 GCA_050296215.1 Vibrio sp.
CTGGTCAGCATCGCCAGATACGATGATGATCGGTGTGTAGCGATGCGTCTGGTTGCTGTGACGAATCTTACGGCTCAACTTCAAACCATCCATATCTGGCAGCACGATGGATATCGTGATGATGTCGAACTGGTCTTTATCCAGATGGCCTAGTGCTTCCTCAGCGGAAGCACAGGTGACCACTGTAGCATCCGGCATCTGCTCCTTAAAACGAGCCGAACGCACGGCACGGGCCAGTCTTGACCCATCAATCACCATGATGTTTTTCTGATTGTTTTTTGCGCTGCTATTGAGCATGTCTATTCTCAAACATTGTATTACCTTTATGATCAATCCATTTATAGCTTATCTTTAATATCAATCAGGTCGGACCTGAACAAGCTGTTGTTTATATGTGTAATTTATCCTAAAACAATAGCTTATTCAGGGGTAAATTGTCTGTTTAAATATCAAAATAATCCCTTTAAGGCTCTGATTACTTTCATAATGCTTATATCGCGCTTGGTAGGGATTCGTGTCCAACCTGGATTCCGGCCAATTGCCATCCTCGGAGCTTTGTCCACTCTGAAACTTTCCTGACTTTTTGTATGATGCAGTGAGTGTGTTGAATCAATATATTTCACGATATGCTGGAATGTTGTACTGCCAGAATTAAAATATGGGTGTCTCCAAAGGTTCCCCCAATACAGATAAACAAATCCAGAATTTCTTATTAAAACCACTTTCTTTTAACTGAAGCTCTAGCAGGCTTAAGATTAATTTTCTTTTCAATTTGTGGGTGTCTTAAATTATTTTATTCCCGGCAGCCGATTGACCGTCATCGTGCTGCAGGTGTCAAGTCATAGGGTCTGCAGGCCCTAATTCATAAATCCAATTTCCCATCTGTTTTTTACACGCTTAAGCAAAGCATAATGGTAAGAACCTTCAAGCCGATCACATCTTAAAATTATTTCGTCGGTTCCGTCTCCATCCAGATCTATTGCACTATTAAATTCGCAGCTTATCTGTTTAAGCTCTTTTGCGGAGGGGGATCCAGCTTTTACAAAGCTACCATCATCCTGCTCTTCAGCAATTACCAAATAAACGGCATATGTTTCATCCTCACCATATTTTTCGCTGTTTTCAGAACCTATCGAAACACTCCCGATTAGTATTTTCTTTTTATTTGGTGCGAGCTGTCTAGCGATGGCTATATGTTCTTTCGAGGAGATTTTATCCAGCAGTAGTGATTTTTCTTTATCCGAAGAGTGTGAAGCTATTTCTTCTTTCAGAATGTGAGTAACTGTATTTCTTTCAATATCTGTTATCTCCAACTGTCTTTTGCCAACCCCTGGTAACAGAAAATTTGTTGCTATCTTACCTGGCCCGGATTCGCTAAGTTTTTTTTCCTCCAGATATCGTACGGGCACATCTTCAGGACATCTTCTTAACGCACAATCAAATTGCACTATTGTAGACAATGTGCCAACTTTACCTTTATCACCGGAATACAAATGGTAAAACTCTCCGCGGCGATGAAATGTTTCATTTTTGCTGGTAAACCTCGGGCGTAAATAGCTTACTTCCGAAGCTGACCATGGTTTGATCTCGTCGCCAACGATTTCAGCATACGGATGAATAAAACCATTATAAACAAAAATCAATTTTCTATTGTCTTCCTTCGACGGTTCGTGTTCCTGATATCGGGCAAAAGTCTCGTTCGCTTCAGCCAGGGCGTCAGTATCATTTAACTCTTCAAGCGTTTGAATAAGCCTACGGTTCGCGTCAACGCTGACCGGTCTAAGGGCAACTGCTCTTTCAGCCCATTTTCTTCGATCTGATTTGTTTTCAGGGGGAGTGAAATCGTACTTTTCAATCAGGTCTTTAAAGCGGGGTTTATCCTGGCTGAAAAAACTTGAAACTGCCCAAAAGTACGACTCATCATATCCCATTTCATCATCTAAAGCCTGAGTTGAGAAACATATCCAGTCCATAGAGTTTTGAGTTTCCTTGCCCTTATCACGACAACGTGATGGATACCTGTCTTTTGTGTTGCCGTGATATGTAACCCTCATACCGATCGGTAGTGTTGCAAATACCCTGGATTGTATATTTGGGTATTTTCTTGCATTGATGTTTGATCCGGTTATGTAAATTGATTGCTCATTTTCGTATGCAACTGGTGTAGTTTCTTTTGAAGGCTGAATCTGTTCTTGCGCAAGATCCGACTTCCCATTTCCAGGTATTTGATAAACCCTGATTTCTCCGGACTCTAGGCCTACAGCGAAGTTTTTTCCTTTTAAGTCAAATGCCAAAGAGGTGACCTTGGTACGCACATCAACTGAACCAAGCAGCTTGTTCTCAGATATATCCCAAAGGAAAACCGGGGATCCGGAGTCGGAGGTAAGTAAATAACGCCCATCGTTGTTTATTGCAGCTTTTAATGAACCATCGTGAAATCCATCTTGCTTTCCTCCCGTAGGAACGACGGCAAGCATATGTTTTCCTGTCATATCCCAAATTGCCAACTGATTGCTGCGGTCGGTACGCGTAACGATTAAATCTGTGCCGTTTTGGAAAGAGGTCATTAGGAAGGAGGCGGTAATTTTCTCACCGGTTTTAACGTTAAAGATGTCTGTCCTGATAGGAGCGTCGGGACTAGAGACATCTATCTTTAAATACTGACCATCGGGCGATAACTCCAAGCTTTCCACTTCGACTGTACCGTCCATTCCATCTCCATCCGGATAATAAGTAAGGACCTCCTGTTGTTGGTAAACGGGGAATGTAACATAAGGGTCTATTTTCCAAATCTGGAATTTGGAATCACCGAATGCGGCAGCGAGTCTATGATTCCGTGCAGCAATCGCATGAATGGGTTCAAAAAAAGACAGTGTTACATTCCCATCCGGTCGGCAATGTTCTATATCTCCGGTGGCCTGATTGGCCACAAAGATGCTTCCGGTATCTGGATCTACCGCGATATACGGGGAACGTAACATATCGGTTTTCTTCGGATGGCATATTGTCTCCCCGGTTAACGCATGACTGATAACGCTGTTCTGTTCCGCCCAGCCATCAGGCAAGCGCCAACTCATTTGAGAAGAGGGGTAATCAATTATTCGCGATTCCCTTGGAGTCTGTTCAGCTACATTCCATGTCACAACCCCGCTTTTGGTTTCATTACCTTCTCCATAGTATTGTGAATGATAGTATGCATGCAGAACACCATTACTATTAAAGAACAGGTCCGATACCGGAACAGAAATCAATTCCGGTGTTGGTTCAAGATGAGCAGTCTCTAGCAACCTAAC
>JBNKRC010000247.1:0-3265 GCA_050296215.1 Vibrio sp.
CATTTTGCCCGATTTGTCTTTGTAACAGGGATAGTCAGCTATAATGCACGGTATAGCGGGACGGCTTATGATTCATTGCCAGAATCATATTTAGTATGACAGCCCCGGCCACTGAAATGAGAACGGACTGAGCCGGGATGTAAAACAGTGAAGCAGCCACAATACAGGAATCCAATACCATTTGGGTCTTTCCTACTGAGATGCCCCATTTATCCTGAATAAACAGGCAAAGTACATTAAATCCGCCTAAACTGGCACGGTGACGGAACAGGATTAGCATCCCGATGCCCATTAATACACCACCGGTAATCGCGCTGTAGAGCGAATTCATATTTCCCAGTTCAACAAAGCGCGGAAGATTGTCGCAAAAAAAGGAAACCATGGAGCATGCCAGGACGGTATTGGCCGAAAAAGCCAGGCCGAATCGTTTCCATGCCAGGATATATGACGGTAAATTAGCCAAAAAATAGAGCCAGCCGAATGATACCGGCAGAATCTGGTTGAGTAACAGTGCTAATCCGGCCGTTCCTCCGGTGATCAGATGGGTCTGATGCAAAAACATCACTCCCTGTGAAACTAAAAATGTCCCGGTCAGAAGGGCGATGTAATCTTCTTTAACTGAATGCTTTTCCATAATGATTTAACTTAGTAACAGTACCACTGCCGATAATAAGAAAAATGGCCGGAGTGAGGTAGATCCGGCCTGAAAATCGCTGTCCGGCTGTGTACGTTTGGTTATACGCTGTGTAAAGTGCAATTTTGACAGTTGGTCCGGTCGGATAAGCTGTTATAATCCGGTTGACCAAAATCGATTGGGATTATGAAAAAACTGCATGTTTATTTACGTAAATTAGTCTTTATGATGAAGATCAATTTATGTAGAATACGCGCCAACCAGATGACGAAAACGTTTGCGTTTCGTCGTAGCAGAGTTTTTAACACAATTCAGTTTTATCTGAAGCAGGAGATACTGATGCTTAAGCGTGATATGAATATCGCCGATTACGATGCGGAACTGTTCGCAGCTATCCAGGAAGAAACTCTTCGTCAAGAAGAGCACATTGAACTAATCGCTTCTGAAAACTACACCAGCCCACGTGTAATGGAAGCTCAGGGTTCTCAGCTAACTAACAAATATGCGGAAGGTTACCCAGGCAAACGTTATTACGGCGGTTGTGAGTACGTAGATAAAGCTGAGTCTCTTGCTATTGAACGTGCTTGTCAGCTATTTGGCTGTGAATATGCAAACGTTCAGCCTCACTCAGGTTCTCAGGCAAACAGCGCTGTTTATATGGCACTGCTGAATCCTGGTGATACTGTTCTTGGTATGAGCCTGGCGCACGGTGGTCACCTTACTCACGGTTCACCGGTAAACTTCTCTGGTAAACACTACAATGTGATTCCTTACGGTATTGATGACAATGGTCAAATCAATTACGACGAAATGGAAGCATTAGCACTAGAGCATAAACCAAAGATGATCATCGGTGGTTTCTCAGCTTATTCTCAAGTTGTTGACTGGGCTCGTATGCGCGAAATCGCTGATAAAGTTGACGCATACCTGTTCGTTGACATGGCTCACGTTGCCGGCCTTGTAGCTGCAGGTGTTTACCCAACTCCAATCCCATATGCTCACGTTGTAACAACAACTACGCACAAAACTCTTGCAGGTCCTCGTGGTGGTTTGATTTTGTCAAATGCCGGCGAAGATATGTACAAAAAACTGAATTCAGCGGTATTCCCTGGTGGTCAGGGTGGTCCGTTGATGCACGTTATCGCTGCAAAAGCGGTTGCTTTCAAAGAAGCAATGGAACCAGAATTTAAAGCATATCAGGCTCGCGTTGTTGAAAATGCAAAAGCAATGGTTGCTCAATTCCAGGCTCGTGGTTACAAAATCGTGTCTAACGGCACCGAGAACCACCTGTTCCTTGTTGATCTGATCGACAAAAATATCACCGGTAAAGAAGCGGATGCCGCTCTTGGTGCAGCAAACATCACAGTAAACAAAAACTCTGTTCCAAACGATCCACGCAGCCCGTTTGTAACGTCTGGTATCCGTGTTGGTACACCTGCGAT
Organism: Vibrio sp.; assembly: GCA_050296215.1. Classification (GTDB taxonomy): domain Bacteria; phylum Pseudomonadota; class Gammaproteobacteria; order Enterobacterales; family Vibrionaceae; genus Vibrio. The sequence goes on from JBNKRC010000247.1 coordinate 2,077, forward strand.
TACTCGTCGTGGTTTTACTGTTGAAGATGCAAAAGAACTGGCTAACTGGATGTGTGATGTGCTTGACAACATCAACGACGAAGCAGTTATTAATGCAACTAAAGAGAAAGTTCTGGATATCTGTAAACGTCTTCCTGTTTACGCATAAGAACTGATTTTAGTATGACTGAATTAAAAATCCCTCGCCTGGCGAGGGATTTTTATCAAAATAAATTGAATACTCATTCTACTAATAGCATCCTGATAAAGTGTTGAACAGCTGAATGGATGCAATTAATATTATTTAGCTAAGTTTATCGCTGTTCCTGACTTACATTTAAACAGGTAATAATCAGAGCTTTCAGAAAATTTACCTAACCCTTCACCGTCGCAATAATCTAAATTAATCGTGCGCATCACATCAAGCGTCTTTTCTGATTCAAGTGCAAATTTAGAACCATCAGCGCACACGATGCGTACCCGGCCATTATCGTCTAGTGAATAAATTTTTACTTCGGTATTACATAATTCAAAAGACGCTTCACGAAAATTGTCCTGAGTTGAATTCGAAGAACAGGCACCAAGGGTCAGAGACAGTGCAATAGTACCAAGTAGTGATGCTGTTTTTATAAAACGACTCATCTGAATGGTTTCCTTATCTAAGGGGAATAAAAAAGTGTAGAACGGGATCAGCCTATAAGACAAGGTGTTGAGATGCAATGGCGATTATGCAACTTTGAGATTAATATCCGCTCTGCTGTTAACTTGTTACTGGTATAACAAGAGGAATACAGTTAGTGGAATCAATGTCCGAGGGCATGATGGATACCCTCGGGAAAGGTAATGGCATTTATTTTATTTCTACGCCCTGTGCCTGCAAATCAGCATGATAAGATGAGCGTACAAACGGACCACAGGCTGCATGGGTGAAGCCGAGGTCGAGTGCAATTTGTTTTAATTCATCAAACTCTTCTGGCGGAACATAACGTACGACCGGAAGATGATGGCGGCTTGGTGCCAAATATTGTCCGAGGGTTAACATTGTGACCCCGTGAGCCCGAAGATCTTTTAATACTTCGACGATCTCTTCTTTGGTTTCTCCCAGTCCCATCATCAGTCCAGACTTAGTCGGGATATCCGGATGCTGCTCTTTAAATTTCTTGAGCAGATTCAGCGACCATTTGTAGTTTGCACCAGGACGGGCTTTACG
>JBNKRC010000248.1:0-3210 GCA_050296215.1 Vibrio sp.
TGATAACATTACCTTTGCCGTTAAGTTTTTGAACAATGTATTCACATGCTACTGCACCGGCACTGACGTTATCGGTGGTTACTGTTGCATCTGACCCTTCAGCGGCGGTATCCACAGAAACCACTGTAATACCTGCTTTTTGAGCTCGTTTGATTGCCGGAGCGATTGCATGAGGGTCGCCCGGGTTCAGAAGAATAAGATCAACCCCGGCAGCAATAAAGTTATCGATTTGGTTAAACTGTTTACCCAGATCGTAGTCGTAACCCATTGCCAGTACTTCAACATTCGGGTTGATTTCTTTTGCTTTTGCTTCCGCACCGTTTGCCAGTGCAACGAAGAACGGGTTACCCATAGAACCAAGAGAGATACCAATCTTGTTAAGTTCTGCAGCCTGAACGTTGACACTCATAGCTGCAACAAGTGCGCTAGCGATTGCAAGAGGTTTAAATGATTTCATTCCATTCTCCATTTCTATTTATTTTACGGATAGTTATTTCACGTTATGGTGGCCAGTGTTTGTTGTCTGACCACCTGTTTCCCGTAAGGGTGTTGTTATTACTTGTGTTGCTATAGGGTTTTACTGCTTTTGCTTTGCATTTTAGGTACGGGCGCTGCCTTGCAGACGATATCTGTCAAGTGCCACTGCTCCGATAATGATGAGACCCTTGATGATGTATTGCCATACATCAGGAACCCCAGTCAAAATTAATCCGTTGGTTAACACGGCGATGATTAATGCGCCAACGAGCGTTCCCCAGATTGAACCGATACCACCCACGAAACTGGTACCGCCTAAAATTACTGCTGCAATGGCATCCAATTCGTAAGCCATACCCAGTTGGGTACCGTTTGCGGCATACAGGCGTGCTGCTGACATTGCACCACCAAGACCTGACAGGAAGCCAGACATGCCGTATACAAACAGTAACACACCTGCCACCTTGATTCCTGATAGGCGTGCCGCATTTTCGTTACCGCCAACAGAGTAAATATGAATACCAAGTACGGTACGTTTAAGGATGAACCATGAAGCAATAATTACGATGGCCGCAATGATGATTAACCAAGGCACCCCAAATAAAGAACCGTTACCGATAAAGTCGAAAGGCATATCCGCGTTAAACACGGTGGTGTCATTACCCATAAGGCGGGCGATACCCCGGATTGCGGTTAAGCCCCCTAAGGTTACGATGAATGGTGGTAAGCGAAGGAATGCGATAAGGCCTCCGTTAAGAACCCCAAAGCCCGCGCCGACCAGCATTGCAGCCGGCAGACCCAGCATACCCATGTCCGGGAATTTAGATACGATAACGGCAATCATCGCTGAAGCAGCCAGAATCGAGCCAACAGACAAATCGATACCGCCGGTTAAGATAACAAATGTCATACCGGCTGCCAGTACGGTGTTGATTGATGCCTGCTGAGCAACGATCGAAAGGTTCTCTATGGACAGAAAACGTCCGCTCATTATTTCAAATCCGATACACAGTACGATCAGTACTGGAAGCATACCGACAGAGCGTAACATCGACTGCATCGATATTTTGCTTTCTGGTTTTGCAAGACTGCCCGCAGCAGCTTTGGTTGTTGTATTCATTTTCATTCTCTCAGTCTCAAATATAGTTATCAGACAATGCCATCAGACGATAGGGAATCAGGCACCCGCTGCTAATTTCATAATATTGTTCTGGTCCATCTCCAGTTCGCCGTCGTGAGACAGTTCTCCGACGATGCTTCCTTCGTGCATCACTAACACGCGATCAGCAATACCGATAACTTCTGGCAGCTCACTGGAGATAACCAGTACCCCTACACCCTGGATGACGAGATCGTTAATAATTTTGTAAATTTCAGACTTGGCACCGATATCAACTCCACGGGTAGGTTCATCAAGGATTAATACCTTGGGTGAAACCTCTAGCAGACGCGACAACAATACTTTTTGCTGGTTGCCGCCAGATAATGCACCTACGGAAACTCTGGAGTGAGGGACTCGGATATTGAGGGCTTCAATGGCGGCATCTGCGCGTTCATCGCGGCGGCTCAGGTCAAGTAATTTTGCGGCGGAGCAGTCTTTGGCGAAAGCAAGTAAATTGGTGTTATTACACACATCCATATCAAGGAAAAGACCTTGCTCTTTTCTGTCTTCCGTCAGATACAAAATGCCCAGATCAATGGCGTCTTTTGGTGTTTTAATCTGAACGGTTTTTCCTTCCAGAATGACTTCACCTTCCGTTTTCGGATCGGCTCCAAAAATAAGCCGGGCCAATTCTGTCCGGCCTGAGCCGACTAACCCGGCAATAGCTAAAACCTCGCCTTGACGGAGTTCGAATGAGCTAGGCTTAACTTTGGCACCATCGGAAATATTCTTAACTTCCAGAATCTTGTCACCAATAGGAATAGCACCATGGTCTTTCTTATAGAAACCGGAGATGTCACGACCAACCATCATTTTCACCAGGTTCTCAGAAGAAAGTTCATCTCGCATCAGTGTGCCGACATAGGTCCCGTCACGTAAAACAGAGCAGCGATCAGATAATTCATAGATTTCTGACATGCGGTGAGAAATATAAATGATGGCCAGACCTTCTTCGCGCAGACGGTGAATCAGTTCAAACAGGTGAGCTGTTTCACGGTTGGATAACGCAGTTGTCGGCTCATCCATGACCAAAATTTTGGCTTTAGCATGTACGGCCCGGGCTATTTCAATCATCTGCTGTTCTGCGATAGATAGAGTTCCAACGATCGTCTTCGGAGAGAAGGTTACGCCCAAACGGTCCAGAGTTTCCTGAGACTCGGCTTCCATTGCTGCCCGGTTTACGATGCCATTTGAGGCAATTTCACTGCCAAGGAAAATATTTTCGGCAATGGTTAAGTTAGGAGAGAGGGATAATTCCTGATAGATAACGGCGATACCAATTCTTTTCGCCGACAGTGGATCAGTAATAAATACTTTTTCGCCATCCACAAAGATTTCACTGCCTTTATCCGCATGGTAAGCGCCGGACAGGATTTTCATCAGTGTTGATTTACCCGCGCCATTTTCACCCATAAGCGAGTGAACTTCGGAAGGATAAACGGTGAGTTCAACGTTCTGTAAAGCTTTAACCCCAGGGAAAGTCTTGGAGACGTTTTTCATTTCCAACACTGGGACTTCTATTTTATTGCGATCCTGTAAATGGGTAACATTTACATTGGATGAGGTGCTGG
>JBNKRC010000249.1:0-3208 GCA_050296215.1 Vibrio sp.
GTGGTCGTTATTCTATTGATCAACTGATTTTAAATCGTTTGGATAAGCCTTATGGTCAAGGGGGCGCTAAGGCTTAACAAAAGATGATGAAATCAGATGACTTCCCCCTCAGCTCTACGTATGGGGGAGGTGCCTTTAATGGTTGACTTCCGGCAGCCTGATTGCCATCAATACGCCAGTCTGGGTCATGGCTGAAAATAGCAATACCAGGCCGGTAATTCCCAGAAGCGATGTCAGCGCACCTAACAGGCTGACAATTAATAACATCACTCCGATAATCGTATTACTGATGGCAACATAGCTGGTGCGTTTGTTGCCGTCAGCCAAATCGACCAGATAGGTCTTACGCCCGATCCGGACACCATCATGGGCGATACACACAACAAAATAGATCAGAGGTAACCAAAAAAGGCTGCTGGTCAGTCCCGGGAAAAACAGGTGAGAGATAAAAAGAGTAACACCGGTGACAGCACTTAATGATGCGCTGATAATCATAACCTGACGGCTGGATCGATCGGAAAAATGTCCCCAGAACGGACCTGATACAAAAGATGCCAGTCCGCCGGCAAACATAAATAACGCAAGCAACCAGATTTTTCCACCGTGCTCTGTTTGTGAAAGAATGACGTAGTAGGGCGCACTTAAAGCAGTGCTGAGAAACAAGGTTCGGGTCAGGACGAAATGCCGGAATGCAGTGTCTGTTTTAAGCAGTGACAGTTGTTGGAATGTGTCTGATAAGCCTTTTTTACTCCTATCTGTTTCTCCTGGATATTCTTTAATCCGGGCAAATACCGCTGAAGCTAATAACCAGATCACACCGGCCGCCGCCAGACTCAATGCATAAAAACCTGAACTTGCCTGCCAGTTAAACCAGACAGATGCCACCATAATAACGGCCAGAACTAACGTTATTAAGCCTGCACCGCAGGTTGATACCCCATTGACTCTTCCCCGCTGATTTTTAGGAATGGTTTTACCCAGAACATCTTTGGAGGCAACGGAAGTCAAACCTCGTGAGAAACTGAACACGGTTAGAAAACCGATAATGCACCATCCTGCAATTGCGCCCTGCAGGTTAAATGTACTCCAGGCAATAGCAAACAAGGCTACTGCCTGCAATACTCCGCCGATGATCCAGACCCACTTACGGATTGGCAATGTCCGGATATAACCGGCAATCGCTAACTGGGGTAACAGAGAGCCGGCTTCACGGACCGGAACCAGCCAGCCGAGCAGAAACATCGGGGCGCCTAAACTTTGTAGTATCCATGGCAAGGTAACTTTGGGATTGATCAGTGCATCACCTATTTTAGTCAGAAGCAAAGCCATAATCATTTTGACAAAGTTTCCGGGTACTTCCTTATGGGCGCACTCATCAATCGATGTATAGGTCAGAGCATCATGATCTCTGATGATCTTTTGGTAAATAGAATTGACCACGAGTAAATATCCTTATTTCGTATCCTGAGATACAAAATAGCAGCTCGGCCGATGAGTTTAAATCCTTAATCACAGACCTTGGTGGTGACGAATTCAATGTTGTTGTGTTAGTCGAGGAACAGACAAGTGGAAAAGGTTAAGTGTGAGTAAAAAGGGAAGAAAGAAGGGGAAAAGATTTAAGCAGATAATGCTAACGGACTGTCCGGCACTATCCGCTTAAATTGACAGCCATTTGTTATTTCTCGTTTCTCAACGAAAAAACCACCCATACAAATTTGTATGGGTGGAAAAAGAAAAGGCAGTATTACTTGTTACATCAAATTAGAAGATGTATTTAACACGTAGACGTACGCTTGTGTCTTTTGCATCAGATTCTTTAGAGTCTGAAGTAGAAGCACCTAGGTATAGAGCCAAGTCTTCAACATCCATAACGTTAGCGAATTTGTATGAAGCGTAGTAAGTGTTTACTTCTGGGTCTGTTGAACCAGCAACATCGTTGACTGCATTTACATAACCGATAAATGCGTTACCGTATTGTGCGTTGATACCCATTGAAGTATCTTTTTCATTGTTTGTATCTTGGTCTTTAAATGCGTAGTTAACGTTAACGCTTAACATGTCTGCGCTATAGTTAAGAGTTGCACCGTAGCCCATGAAATCGTTATCTGCATCAGCGGAGTCTGAAGTTGCGTTGATTTCAGCACCTGCAGTCAGATGTAATGAATCACTTAAACCAACAGATACTACAGGGCGTAGGAAGACGGCATTTTTATCGTTAGCTGAGTCAGCATCAACTTTACCCATAAAGTTTGTGCTTAGTTCAAAATAAGCAGAACCCATTGTTTTAGATAGGTTAATTTGACCATTGTTGCTACGGCCACGAGCTGCGCTAGCTGTATAAACTTCTACACCAGCAGCATGGTTCAGTACTGTATCCTGACCTGCTGGGAATAGGTTAGTAGCCTCAAAACGACCCAGTTTTACTTCCCAGTCAGCTTTTTTACCGATAGCAATCCAAGCGTCATCAGCGTTAACGCCGCCAGCCATACCTGCTAACATTTGTACGTTAGTGCTGATGTAGTTATCTGCACCAACTTCGCGCATACCTGCTACACCAACCAGAAGACGGCCAGACTGATCGATGTTTGTTCTATCAACGTATGCTCCACCAGCTGTTGGTTGAGTAGTTGTTGCTTGATAGTTGTTATCGAATTCAACGTCGCCAGAAATAGTGAAAGAACCCTGAGCTGTATCTGCAGAAATCGCTGCGTTCGCGCCCATTGCTGCTGTAGTCAGAAGTGCCAGAGTAGAAATTTTAAAGATACCACTTGCTTTCATGTTCGTTCTCCGTTTTGGATTTTTTTATCTTACGTGCTAAAACAAAATTTATTATTCAGTAATACAAACAGTTAAATATTCGCAGAACCGATGGATTGGAAATTTACATGTTTAATTTGGATGTAACTTTCGTTTTGATCACACTTTCGGTACCGTTCCCGGTTTCAGTTATTTAAACATGGGGATGATCACACTAATAAAATGATCAGGAAGCATTTTTATGGTTGATTGTTAATTTTTATGGTATTGGCTGTTGAATTTGTGTTTGTTCTGGCTGTGAAAATGAGTGTTTATTCTGCTTTTTACAGAAAGCTGGCAAATAATTGATTGATAATTAAGCGATTAAATGGACAGAATTGGCCTACTGTAGCAAACAGCACAAAATATGGACTGTGCTGTTTGTTACAGTAAAATTGTTTATAAATCTGAT
>JBNKRC010000250.1:0-3201 GCA_050296215.1 Vibrio sp.
GACCACATAAGCACCCAATCCCTCGTCGGTTGCCTGCGGCGAATCGGGGCGGATAAGGTAAAATGTGGCGTTTTTCATCTGGTTCATCGGATTGCTGACAAGAGAAAAGGGCCGTTTGGCCCTTTCATGTTATTGATTGTTGTCACTATCAAGGCCACTGCGGTTCAGTAAAAATTGCACCAGCAATGAGACCGGACGCCCGGTGGAGCCTTTCAGTCCGTTGGAGCGCCAGGCCGTTCCGGCAATATCCAGGTGGGCCCAGTTATATTTCTTGGCAAACTTAGACAGGAAACAACCGGCAGTAATGGTACCGCCAGGGCGGCCGCCAATATTTGCCATATCAGCAAACGGACTTTTTAACTGTTCGTGGAATTCGTCGGACAGCGGCAGACGCCATGCGCGGTCGCTGGCCTGTTCCGATGCGTTAACGATTTCATGTGCCAGCGGATTGTGGTTCGCCATCACACCGCTGATGTGGTGGCCGAGAGCGATGACACAAGCCCCGGTCAGCGTGGCGATATCGATAACACATTCCGGCTCAAAACGTTCAACATAGGTCAGCGTATCACAAAGCACCAGACGGCCTTCGGCATCGGTGTTAAGTACTTCGACGGTCTGTCCCGACATGGTTGTCAGGATGTCGCCGGGGCGGTAGGCATGGCTGCCCGGCATGTTTTCACATCCGGCCAGCACTCCGATAATATTCAGTGGAAGTCCCAGTTTAGCCACAGCTTTCATGGTGCCGTAAACCGATGCGGCTCCGCACATGTCATATTTCATCTCATCCATGCCGGCGCCCGGTTTTAAGGAAATACCGCCTGAATCGAAGGTCAGCCCTTTACCCACTAAAACAATCGGTTTTGCCTCCGGATCCGGATGCCCCTTGTACTCGATAACTGACATCATGGATTCGTTTTTCGAACCACGGCCAACGGCGAGATAAGACGCCATGCCGAGTTTATCCATCTCTTCTTCGCCGATGATTTTCGTTGTCACCGATTCATAATCGTCAGCAAGGCGGCGGGCCTGAGAAGCCAGATAAGCCGGGTTGGCGATATTAGGTGGCATATTGCCCAGATCTTTACATGCCTTAACGCCGGAGGAGACGGCCAGACCGTGGGTAATTGCTCTTTCACCAAGGCTTAATTCGCGGCGGGTCGGAACGTTAAAGACTAGCTTGCGCAATGGCCGGCGGGTTTCCGGTTTAACACTCTTGAACTGATCGAACGTATAAAGACCATCTTTAGTCGCTTCGACTGCCTGACGTACTTTCCAGTAGGTATCGCGACCTTTTACATGTAACTCGGTCAGGAAACATACGGCTTCCATTGAGCCGGTTTCATTCAGGGTACTGATGGTTTTCTGGATAATCTCTTTATACTGGCGTTCGCCAAGTTCTCTTTCTTTACCGCATCCAACCAGTAAAACTCGTTCAGATAATACCCCTGGTACTTGATGCAGCAGTAGCATCTGCCCCGGTTTTCCTTCCAGATCACCGCGACGAAGTAGTGAACTGATATAACCATCACTAATCTTATCAAGTTGTTCGGCTACTGGAGAAAGGCGACGTGGTTCAAACACACCCACAACGATACAAGCGCTGCGTTGTTTCTCCGGACTGCCACTTTTTACACTGAACTCCATGCGTACTCCTACATCGTGAAGACAAACAGAACTAAATGGTATACCCTTCATATTCAAAGTCGCAGCATGGTCAACTGTATTCGTGTGTCGCCTGACTGCAACTCCGGTTGTTCGGGGTTTACATGATGCATTTTCATATTCAGTGTCACTGGTTTGACTGAGGGTTGACCTGACTATTCGAATGCAAAAGTTTAAAAAAATAAATGCTTCAATCAGAAATTATAGTGATTCGATTAAAAATACAAGTTTTGTATAGGTAATTTCGGCGTGATAATCGTTAGATATTTGATCAAAGAGACAGTAAAAAGCCAGTTAGCCATATTTTTTGTGTTGTTTATGGTTTTTTTAAGCCAGAAATTTATAACCGTGCTGGCTGATGCGTCTGACGGGGAAATCCCGACCAGTTTAATTTTAAAAATGGTAACGCTGAACATGCCGGAAATGGGATTGTTAATGCTGCCATTGAGTCTGTTCATCGGCATTCTTATTACGTATGGACGCCTGTATGCGGAAAGTGAAATTACCGTAATGAAAGCCACCGGGATCGGTAATCGCTTTTTGGTTCGCGCATCGTTATACCTTGCATTGATTACAATGGGGATTTCGGCCTTTAATACCCTCTGGCTGGCACCGTGGAGTGAAAACCAGGAAGCCCAGGTTAAGAACCAGTTAGCACACGAAACCAATATTGAGCTGTTGCAGAAAGGCCAGTTTCAGACTACACCCGATGGTTCTTCGGTCGTGTTTATTGATGATATCGATAATAAGTCATTTAAAAATGTATTTGTTGCGCAGATCAGACCGCAAAACTCTCTGTTACCTAGTGTGATGTTTGCTGATGCCGGAGATGTTAAGGAGCTAAGTGACGGCCGGCAGATCATTACCCTGTATGACGGTACCCGTTATGAAGGGATACCAACCAGCGTCGAATATATGATATCCAACTTCAAACAATATGACGGTCTGATCGGACAAAGGCCGGTGCCGAATAAAAAGGCTTCATGGACCCAAATGCCGACTCTGGAACTGATGAAGTTATCATCCAGTAAAGCGCAGGCTGAATTTCAGTGGCGTCTGGCTCTGGTGATTTGTGTGCCGTTGTTAACCATGCTGGTTGTTCCGTTATCGGCAGTTAACCCTCGTCAGGGGCGGTTTGCCAAGTTAGGACCGGCTATTTTGATTTATCTGACTTACTTTTTGGCGCTGAGTGCGGGTAAGTCGGCGATTGAAAGTGGCTCTATACCAGGAGCGATCGGGTTGTGGCCGATTCATGCAGGCCTGTTGATTGCAGCTCTGATCGCAAACAGCCTGGAAACGCCTGCAATCATGCGCTTAAAGCAAAAACTGACAAGAAAACTAAGGTAGCCTAATCAATGTTTAAGTTATTAGATTGGTATATTGGTCGTACTATCATTGCAACGACATCACTTGTCTTAGCTACCTTCCTCGGACTGTCCGGCATCATTAAGTACGTTGATCAACTGAGAAAAGTGGGGGAAGGCAGTTGTGATATGTTCAAGGCCCTGCTGTTTGTTATTTTAAGTCTGCCAAGGGATA
>JBNKRC010000251.1:0-3176 GCA_050296215.1 Vibrio sp.
GGAGAAGTAGCAGTACAAATCAATGAAAATGTACGCGGTAGCGATGTATTCATCATTCAATCTACCTGTGCACCAACCAACGACAACCTGATGGAACTCGTTGTAATGATTGATGCGATGCGCCGTGCTTCAGCAGGTCGTATTACCGCAGTAATCCCATACTTTGGCTATGCCCGTCAGGATCGCCGTGTGCGTTCTGCTCGTGTGCCAATTACCGCTAAAGTAGTCGCTGACTTCTTATCGAACGTAGGTGTAGACCGCGTTCTGACTATCGACCTTCATGCAGAGCAAATCCAAGGCTTCTTCGATGTGCCTGTAGATAACATCTTCGGTACTCCGGTACTACTTGAAGATATGAAAGTTCGTGACCTTGAAGATCCAGTCGTAGTATCACCTGACCTTGGTGGTGTTGTCCGTGCCCGCGCAACAGCAAAAGCAATGGATGACATCGATATCGCCATCGTTGACAAACGTCGTCCTCGTGCCAACGTTTCTGAAGTTATGAACCTGATCGGTGACGTTGAAGGCCGTGACTGTATCATCGTTGACGATATGATCGATACCGGCGGCACTCTGTGTAAAGCGGCAGAAGCGCTGAAAGAACGCGGAGCGAAACGTGTTTTTGCTTACGCAACTCACGCGGTATTCTCTGGCAATGCAGCGAAAAACATCGGTAACTCGGTATTAGACCAGATCATCGTTACTGATTCGATCAAACTTTCAGATGAAATGCTGGCAACAGGCAAAGTGACTCAGTTAACTCTGTCAACGATGCTGGCTGAAGCTATTCGTCGCATTAGCAACGAAGAATCTATCTCTGCAATGTTTAATTAATCATTAAATTTTGTTGAAAAGGCGCATTGATTCAATTCAATGCGCCTTTTTTATTGCAGGAAACAAACTCGCTCCCCCACTAATCAGAATCTGTGCTATCATACCGCGCTTTTAAGATTGCTAAGAGACCAAACGGTGAGTCAACAAATCAAACTGCTTGTGGGATTAGCCAACCCTGGTAAAGAATATGAACGTACTCGTCATAATGCCGGAGCCTGGGTGGTTGAAGAACTGGCACGCGCGCACAATACGACGTTAAAGCTCGAACCTAAATTTTACGGTTTAACCGGGCGACTGCTCCTTAACGGTGAAGAACTGCGTCTGTTGATCCCCACAACCTTTATGAACTTATCCGGTAAAGCCGTTGCTGCCCTCGCAACCTTTTATAAGATCAAACCAGAAGAAATCATGGTCGCCCACGATGAACTTGATCTTCCTCCTGGCGTGGCAAAATTTAAAAAGGGTGGCGGACATGGTGGTCACAATGGACTGAAAGACACCATTAGCAAACTTGCAAACAACAAAGAGTTTTATCGCTTGCGGATTGGCATTGGTCATCCGGGCCATAAAGATAAAGTAGCCGGTTACGTACTGGGCAAAGCACCCGCTAAAGAGCAGGAGTGCCTGGATGCCGTTGTCGACGAATCCGTTCGTTGCCTGGATATTTTATTAAAAGATGGGCTTACAAAAGCACAAAATCGTTTACACACGTTCAAAGCTGAATAAGGTTTACAGTCATGGGTTTTAAATGTGGCATCGTTGGTTTGCCAAATGTGGGTAAATCCACACTTTTCAATGCGTTAACTAGAGCCGGCATCGAAGCGGCAAACTTTCCTTTCTGCACAATCGAGCCAAACACAGGTATCGTTCCGGTACCGGACCCGCGTATGGACGCATTGGCAGAAATCGTAAAACCAGAACGCGTTTTACCAACCACTATGGAATTCGTGGACATCGCAGGCCTGGTTGCCGGTGCTTCTAAAGGTGAAGGCTTAGGTAACAAATTCCTGGCAAACATCCGTGAAACGGATGCGATCGGTCACGTTGTTCGCTGCTTTGAGAATGAAAATATCGTTCACGTTGCCGGTAAAGTCTCTCCGATTGAAGATATCGAAGTGATCAACCTTGAACTGGCTATGGCAGATTTGGATTCCTGTGAACGCGCAATGCAACGTCAGGCTAAACGGGCAAAAGGCGGTGATAAAGATGCAAAATTCGAAATCACTGTACTTGAAAAGCTTCTGCCGGTTCTGACAGAAGGCGGTTCAGCACGTACCGTTGAATTAAGCAAAGAAGAAAAAGCAGCCATTGGTTACCTTAACTTCTTAACCCTTAAGCCAACCATGTATATCGCGAACGTTAACGAAGACGGTTTCGAAGATAACCCATATCTGGACGCCGTTCGTGAATACGCAGAAAAAGAAAATAACGTAGTGGTTGCTGTTTGTGCCGCGATTGAATCTGAAATGTCAGAGCTGGACGATGCCGACCGTGATGAGTTTCTTGCCGATCTTGGTATTGAAGAACCGGGTCTTAACCGCGTAATCCGTTCCGGTTATGAATTGCTGGCACTGCAAACCTATTTTACCGCCGGGGTTAAGGAAGTTCGCGCATGGACCGTTCCTGTCGGAGCAACCGCGCCACAAGCGGCCGGTAAGATTCACACAGATTTCGAACGCGGTTTTATTCGGGCTGAAGTCATCAGCTATGATGACTTTATCCAGTATCGTGGTGAGTCCGGCGCTAAAGAAGCCGGTAAATGGCGTCTGGAAGGTAAAGATTATGTGATGAAAGAAGGCGATATTGTTCATTTTCGGTTTAATGTGTAGCAACAGCTACTCACTTGATGCAACGAAAGCCACGTGCAGAAAAAATCTGCCAGAAAAAACACCGCACTTCGCTTGACATCAAGGGGCTGAAAAGCGAGAATTCCGCCCCTTCAAAAAATACAAGGCTACGTAGCTCAGCTGGTTAGAGCACATCACTCATAATGATGGGGTCCCCTGTTCAAATCAGGGCGTAGCCACCATTTTTTCTTTTCTAAAATCAGAAACTTAAACCCATACAAAGAGAAGAAAAAAGGTACTGTCAACTTATCTAATACAAGTTAAATAATTCTGGCAGAAAACGCTTTTACTCATTTAGCAGACACACGTCACCTGCTGCCACGTTTTAGAGCCATTAACAAAATTCTAGTAAACGCCCTCGCCTGGCCACACCTGACAAAATGGGTTCGTATGTTGACTCTGGTACTCCCATTTGCTCTGCTTCATTTTGCACAACCGCTAAGGCATCATCAACCTGCTTAGCTAACACGGCCATTATGTCGTCCATTTCATCCT
>JBNKRC010000252.1:0-3172 GCA_050296215.1 Vibrio sp.
CAGTTGAATCCGGTTAAATGTGTTTCGTGACGTAGTTCTTCTCACAAAGGTATACCAAGAATAGCTGCTGTTGATGACCTATTTGGGGTTATTGGGTCAGATTTAACGGCTTTTCCTCATCGAACATTTATATCGCCAAAATAATTAAAATGCAGTGAGGAATATTATTTTTATTTTTACAATGCGGTAATAATATTTATTATCACTAGTCATTGAGAATTAGTTTCAGATAACTCCGTATTAGAATAAATGCTCTATGACTAATCTGTTTGACTTTGCTCTTTATTATTCTAGTCTTAAAAATAAGACAACATCATTTTTCTACAAACGTTATTGTTACCCCTTCAATATAATTGATACTAATAATTATATAAATAACAACATGATATACGGTTTGTGGTAAGGAAAGTTCATGAGTAATCAATTCCGAATGGATTCTGTTCCAGGATCATTGGTTGTGGTAGGTGGTACTTACGAACCATGGTTATCAGTATTGGAGCAAGTTGGGTGGCGCTGTTCTCAGGTCGCTGATTTAAGAAAAGCAGATGTGCTTTTTGCATCCACTGGTCCATGTATTGGTATTGTGGATTTAAGTGGAGATGAATTTAGTTTAAATGGCATTGCGACTTTAGTGAGTTCTCACCGGCAGGTGCGTTGGATTGCTTTTATTCGGGAGTCACAATTAAGCTCTGACACCATCTGCCAGTTTATTGTGAACTTCTGTATCGACTTTTTTACTGCTCCAATCCCGGACGCTCAATTGTTGAGTACAATTGGACATCAGTTGGGAATGCTGAAACTTGAGAAGAAAGTCTGGCCCAATTATGGTACATCGACGGATATGGGGTTAATTGGTGAATCGGTGCCGATTAAGCGTCTTCGTGATCAGATTAAGCGTATTGGTCCGACAGATGTCAGCATTCTGATTCATGGTGAAAATGGTGCGGGTAAGGAAATGGTGGCAAAAGCGATTCATGCTACTTCTTCCCGGGCCCATCGCTCGTTTATTTCGGTCAATTGCCGGGCAATGTCTGAACGTCGATTCGAGAGAGAATTATTTGGTATTAGTAACGAAGGTGAAGATTTTGTTTCGTTATTGGAGCAAGCTGATGGCGGCACAATTTTACTTAACGATATTCTTTCAATCACACCTGAGCAGCAAATTAATTTATTGCGTTTCTTCCAGGAAGGGACGGTGGAAACACCAACCGGATTTAAGAATGTTGATGTGCGAGTGTTAGCGGCGAATTCAACCGATTTGGAAAAAGCGCTGATCGATGGTGATTTCAATGATGAACTATACCATTACATTAATGTGTTGCGTATTAATGTTCCGAGTCTGAAAGAGCGTCTGGCTGATATACCGTTGCTGGCCCGCCATTATCTGCAGCAATTCTCTAAAGAGTATAACGCTCAGGCACGAGGTTTTTCGGAAGAGGCATTGAAAGAGCTCTCCCGTTACCATTGGCCAGGTAACGTTCGCGAGCTGATCAATCAGATTAAGCGAATGGTCCTGATGTCTGATAGTGTCATACTGACGGAAAACAATCTGGATTTGCCAAAACGCAGCGAAGGAAAGATGACACTTAAATGTATTCGTGAGCGTTCAGAGAAAGATGCCTTAATCCAGGTTCTTGAGTCTAACGGCGGACAGGTATCGCAGGCGGCTAAAGAGCTGGGTATTTCTCGTGCAACCATGTACCGACTGCTGAATAAGCATGGTTTGTTAGCCGATGAAGTCATGTAATGATGATTCAATTCTTGAGTAATGACATGCCGCCACTAATTATATAGTGGCGGCACCTTTATTTTTCGGGCGGTTTTATTATGGGCAGGGGTTGGAGTAAACTGTTGCGATCTCATCAATTTTTGCCAGGATTTCATCCGACAGAATAATATCCATGCTGTCGATATTACTCTTCAGTTGCTGCATGGTGGTGGCACCGATGATATTTGAACCAACAAACGGGCGCTGATTGACAAATGCCAGGGCCATTTGCGCCGGATCGAGATCGTACTCTTTCGCCAGACTGACATAAGCTTCCGTTGCTTTGATACCTTGCGGAGTAAAGTAACGCTGGAAGCGATCGAACATAGTACAGCGCGCTCCCTGTGGTTTTGCACCATTGAGATATTTTCCGCTCAGGATGCCAAATGCCAGCGGAGAGTAGGCCAGCAACTGAACGCCTTCAAAATGACTGATTTCCGATAAACCAAATTCAAAACTGCGGTTCAGCAGACTGTATGGATTCTGAATCGTGACCATGCGTGGTAAATCATGTTTTTCCGCCAAACGCAGATAGGTCATCAGCCCCCATGGCGTCTCATTGGAAACGCCGATATAACGGACTTTTCCGGCCCGTACCAAATCGTTCATCGCTTCTAAGGTTTCAATTAGCGGAATATCATCCGGGCTGTCGATCCCCTGGTAGTTAAGTTCGCCAAAGTAATTGGCTTTACGCTGTGGCCAGTGAAGCTGATAAAGATCGATATAATCCGTTTTTAAACGATCCAGGCTGTCTTCAATGGCCTGGTGAATATTCCGGTGATCAAGCGCCATATTTTCACGGATATGGTTAACCCGGGTCGGACCGGCTACTTTGGTGGCAAGTACGATTTTTTCTCGTTTACCGGATTTTTCCAGCCAGTGACCAATATATTCTTCAGTTTTTCCCTGAGTTTTTCCATTAGGTGGGACGGGATACATTTCTGCCGTATCAATAAAGTTCACACCACGTTCTAATGCATAATCAAGCTGATTACAGGCATCATCACGGGTATTTTGTTCACCAAAGGTCATGGTGCCGAGACAAATTTTACTGACTTCTAAGGTAGAGTGGGGAAGTTTAGTATATTGCATATTTCTTCCTTATTATTGATTATCCCTATCCCCATGATACCCGGAGTATCAATTTCTTTAGGGGATACAAGCGATTGCATTATTATTTAATCAATATATGCCATTAGTCATAGGGTTGGGAAGTGGCAAATCTACTCCTTCCGGGATCTTATGGTTAAACTGATAGATGAGTTAAGGTTTGATCCGGAAAAATAAGTTAGATGAATCAGACGATAAAATAGGTTTTTAACAGGTAGTCAGTAAATTGAGTACGCAGGTAAAATCCCCTTGGCAGGGTTCTGATGGGTTTTCCGCTTGCACCATAGGCTTCTG
>JBNKRC010000253.1:0-3149 GCA_050296215.1 Vibrio sp.
GAACTTCTACATTGCGAGGTTCAGCAATACCCTGCCCGGAAACCGTCACGATACGGGTTGTCAGCGGATGTTTGAAACGTACCGCATGATAGGCAGCCCGTGCCGTTGCAATATTGTTTACCAGAATACCAATGTGAGTCGATAGACCGCCGGGAGGTACTTCCTGACCGGTTACCGTTTTGATCATGTGCTTTTCTGACCCCATAGGATAAACGCTCGGAACCATCTTAACCTTGATATCCGGTTCTTGGTTTGCGGCGACTTCCATCTGCTCATAAGCTTCCGGCTTATTGTCTTCAATACCAACAATCGCTTTGGTAGCACCCGAAGCTTTCATTAAGATTTTTATCCCGGCGATAATCTCGGCAGCGTAAGTCTGCATCGTCAGATCATCACAGGTCAGATAAGGTTCACACTCCCCACCGTTGATCACCAGAGTATGAACTTTAGCCTGACGGGCAAAACGTAATTTCGCCGCCGTCGGGAAGCCTGCCCCCCCCATACCAACGATTCCTGCCTCTTTGATCCGCTCAATCAGCTCATTTTCACTCAGCGCATTAATATTTTCGGCCGGATGAATGTCTCCCCAGGTCTGATCCTGATTGGCACGAATAACGATGGTTTCACACTTCATTTTCGACGGGTGCGACGTAATGTGATCTGTGATTGCAGTTACGATTCCATTTACCGGAGAATGAATCGGCGCCACCATATCAGTACGCCCTACTGCGATTTTCTGTCCCCTTGTGACCGTCTCGCCCACCTCAACTAGTGATTTTAACCTTGCGCCATTGCGCAACTGCAGATTGAGATACACATTACGTGGCCAGAAATTGGTATCGATACGCTGATCGTTACTTAATTCTTTATATGCACGGGGGTGAATGCCGCCACTAAAAGGTCGTTTTAATAAACTTAACATCATTGCGACTCCTACACTGCAACCGACTGTTTGGGTTTAGGCCAGAACCATGACGATGAATCCGGTTCAACTTCGACGATATTGAGACATTTCTGCGGACATACCTGGCTGCACAACTGACAACCGGTACACACATCTTTAATTACGGTATGCATCTGTTTCGGCGCGCCGACAATCGCATCAAACGGACACGCCTTGTAACAACGACCGCAACCGCTACACTCTGATTCGGTAATTTTGGCTACGTACTGTTTGTCCTCTTCACTCATTTCCACCGAGACACCCAGCATATCTGCCACTTTCAGTGCCAGAGCATTTCCTCCCGGAGGACAACAGTCCGGGCTCAACGTACCATCGACCATTTTCTCAGCTGCAGCCCGGCACCCTGCTTCACCACACTGACCACACTGCCCCCCGGGAAGCAGAGATTCGATCTTGTCAGCTAATGGGTTACTTTCAACTTTGAATACAATTGCGGCATAACCCAGAGCCAGTCCGAGTAATCCACCTAAAATGACAAAAAATAAGACTGATGATATAAGCATGTTCGATCCCTCCCTAGACCATTCCAGAAAATCCCATAAAGGCCATCGAAAGAATTCCGGCCGTAATGAACGCAATCGGCGTCCCTTTGAACGTTTCTGGTACACGACTTAACGACAACTGGCTGCGTAAGCCAGCAAATAAGGTAATTACGATAAGGAAACCGATGGCCGACCCGGCACTGAACATGATGGTATTAAGAAAAGTAAGATCATCCTGAACCGCAAGCAGCGCCACCCCGAGAACGGCACAGTTGGTTGTGATAAGAGGCAGGAAAACACCAAGAGACTGATACAGAGCAGGAAAAGCCTTACGCACATATAACTCGGTAAACTGAACCACCGCAGCAATAACCAGAATGAATGCGATAATACGCATAAACTCTAATCCGAGCGGGCGTAAAATAGTGAATTCGATAACCCAGGTGCTCACCGCTGCCAGTGTTAGTACAAACGTCGTGGCTACTCCCCTCCCCACAGCGCTATCGATTTTGCCTGAAACCCCCCTACACGGACCCAAACCCAGAAATTTCGCCAGTACGACGTTATTCACAAACGAGGCACTGAGTAATATAAGTAATCCTTCCGACATACATTTCGTCCCTAAAAATGATTTTTATGAACAATCTGCATTAGATGTGCCATTTCGGAGCATTGCACTAAAATAAGGCTATAAGCCCTTCAATGATTAGTAAATCTGTTGTTTTTTATTCTTTTTTATGCCTTTTTGATGAATTGTCAGCTTTGTAACAAAACAAACAATTCCAGTTAACCAACTATGTTTTGTCTCAAATCAAACAAACAACGTCTTTAAAAGGCCAAACATTACAATCACTTTGTCATGGAATGAGAAATGCATATCACCTATAACAGTATGGATAAACGGCTAGGAAGGCATTTATGGCACAACTTGATACGATCATATAAAATGCAAACGCCCCGGCATTCGGGTATGAAGCATTTGAACAAATTGTATTAAATGCACCCGTTGCAATTAGTATTACCGATAAACAGGGAAAGATTTTATTCGTCAACCAGACGTTCTGCGAAATTACTGAATATTCAGCTGCGGATATCATCGGCAGTCACTCATCCCTACTCTCTTATAAGGCGACTCCGCGCAGAGTGTATGAGAAGCTCTGGGCAGCGATATCGTCCGGGCAGCACTGGCATGGCCAGTTGGTGAATAAAAAGAAATCCGGGGTTCCGTATATCGCCGATATATCCATCTCCAGGTTTACCAATAAAGATGGCGAAGACTGCTACTATGCCATTCAGAAAGATATTACTGCACAGCATGAGATGCAGACCCACCAGAAAAACCAGTACATTATGTTCCAAGCGGTACTGAACTCGGCTCCGATTGCGATCGCCTTGGCAGACAACGATAATGAGATACTGTTTAAAAATGAGCGGTTCTCCAAACTGAATGAAAGTATTGATCAGGAACCGCTGGAACTCCTGTTATCTAGTATAAAAGAAGAGTATGGCTTCGACTCCCTTACCGAATTTATGGGTAACAAAACCCAAAAGTATAAAGGGATTCATATTGAAAATAACGGACCGATCAGGGAACGCTGGTTCGATTTTATTCTGGTGAAAATTCCCGTTTCGGATACCACTGCCGAAACCTATTTTAATCAGGAAGATGAATACTATACCGTTGTCGCAATCAGCGAAAGAAC